>JADLCS010000022.1 GCA_020847075.1 Gammaproteobacteria bacterium | reverse complement strand
TATGGCGAGCGGGCAGATTTATGCGGCGGAATCGCCGTCGAAATGTAGTTAGGCGCCATAGGGAGATCGTCATGAGCGACGAGAAAGAAATCCGAAATCTCGTGCAGACTTGGATGGATGCAACAAAAGCCGGTGACTCTGCGACCGTGCTTAGTCTAATGGCGGACGACGTGATGTTCCTGGTCCCGGGCCAAGAACCATTTGGAAAGTCAGCGTTTGAAAAGGCATCGGAAGCCCAAGCCGAATCTTCAGTTGAGTTCGACGGCCACAGTGAAATCCTGGAGGTTAAGATTCTAGGTGACTGGGCTTACATGCTCACAAAGCTCAAGGTCGTCGCCACTCTACCTGGCAAAGAGCAACCCATAGTGCGTGTTGGCCATACACTCACCATTCTGCGCAAAGATTCCGGGACGTGGAAAATTGCTCGTGATGCGAATCTACTTGCGCCAGTCAATGAGTCCGGCGAGGGCGCCTAACAATTCATTCAAGCCGACGCCGCTTCGCGGCGCGGCTTAACTCAAGCGTTGGGCATCATATGTGATTCTCAAGTCATTTTAAGGAGAAGCAGGTGAATCGTGTCATAGTAGTCATTGCAGGTGTTGCAGGTCTTTGGTTCCTGTTACTGGCCAGCCCCCGTTCTGCCGGTGAAGCGGCGGTCAAGTTTGCCTTCGCCGCCATCCTGCTGCTGTTCGCGTACAGACGGTTCCGTGCCTCGCCGCAGAAAGCGGCCGAGTACACCAAGCATCAAGACGGGGTCTGGCAGCGCATCGAGGTCGCACCCGCCGCGGCCCCTGTGAACTGGTTTGCGGCCATTGGAAGCGTGGTTCTTGGTGCCTCTACGGTGGGCACTGGCATGGCCTACTTTTGGGTACTGGGTCTGTTGTTCGCCGCCATCGCCGGCTTGGTGTTGTTGCTCGATCCCAGGGGCAAGAGCGCCGCAACGCCGAGCCGCTTTCGCGTGGGGCCGGACGGGATCGAGGTCGGCGGACAACTGTTGCGCAAGGCCGATTTTCACGACCTGCGTATCAAAAACAAGTTTGGTGGCGATGTCTCAATCGTGTACGACGCCAGTCGCGGTGTACCGACGGGCACACTCGTCGGCATGGCGCACCGCCGTAAGGTGTCTGAAGTGGCTTACCGGATCGAAGCCGAAGCTGCTGGCAGAGCCTATGTGCTGGCGGCTGGTCTGGATGAGGTCACCGCTCGTGGCATAGCTGCCGAGATCGGCAAGGCCATGAGCCCGGAGGCCGTCGCATCATGAGCCGCGAAACCGTTTTGCAATACAGGTCAGCTCGCGCGAGCGGGCAGGTCTGGGCTGTCGCTGCCCTATGCTGTCTGGTTTCCGCATGCCAACGTGAAAACGCCTCGCACACTGCTGCGGTCGTGCAGGCTGGCCCGGAAGCATCTCAACCAAGCCGGCCTCCGGTGACGCTGTTGCCGCTTCAGCGCGGCTACTACGTCGCCAGTGACACGCCCTGCAGGAAAGCGTCCAACGCCACGTTGCTGCTGCTCAGACGCCATGGTATCGGTGGCGCACGTGACTTCTGCGAGTTCAAGAACATCCAGCAGATCGGACCGGAAACCTATCGGGTGGAGGAGGTGTGCGCCGACTTTCAGGGTAGTGATCCGGAGAGGCGGACGCTGCAGTATCAGATCAAAAGCAATACTCGTTTCGTGATCAGCGACCAGAACGGCATCGTGCTGGATGCGCGTTATTGTGCGCAAACGGACTTGCCACCTGACTGGCGCAACACGGACATCCGGTCGGAAATCGAATGACGGCGGATGCCCAACTCTGCATTGCACCCGACCGCCTGCATCGGGCTTCGCCCGCTTCCGGCGTCGGTTGAATTAAACGTTAGGCAGCTCGTTCAGCGCCTTCACAATGCCCAAGACCTTCACGACGCGCATGGATACAACCAATGACGGCAAAGAGCCGTTGGTGCTCTATGTTGAGCCATGGGGACATGACTTCACCTTGGCGCCCGGGCAGACGTTCACCTTGGTCGCATCGAGCGAGGTTGACATGCCGTACTTCGCCCAGAGCATCCAGGGCGGTGCTGGAGACGTGGCGGTTTATCTCGAAGGGCCGAACGATATCTCGTTCGCAGTTCTAGAGGGGCAGCGCGAGCTGGCATGTGGTCACGGCCGTGTGGCGCCGCAAGGCGGTTCGCTGCCTAACACCTCGTTGGAGCGGACGCGTGATAGATAAAGTGCCAAGTTCATACATCGGCGTGCGCGCCGCTCAACTCAACCATTAGGCGTCATTTGATGACGTCATGAGGAAATAGGGGGAATAGGGGACAGACCACGGTTTCACTGGCCTGATATGGCAGAGAATTCCCCGACATTCTGAAAACCGTGGTCTGTCCCCGGTTATGCGCAGCCCACGACCCGCTGCTGGTATATACATTTCTCTGCGGATCGCTCAGATCTGTTCGCAGAATCAACGGAGTAGTCCGAGCTGATGCGTGTTATATATAAAACTGATGCGGTAAACGGAAAATTTTTATACCCCTCAATGTCAGCCTTCACTGGAGGCATACATGCAGCTCACAGTATCAGCCACAGTCAGCGCGTCGATTTCCAAAGTATGGCGCGCATACACGACACCTTCTGACCTCATGAGGTGGAACACCGCTTCTGAGGACTGGCACACAACGAGTTCGGTAATTGACTTGCGAACAGGAGGAACATTTTGCTCCAGGATGGAGGCAAAAGATGGAAGTTTCGGTTTTGATTTTGCGGGCACCTACACAAAGATTGTGGAGCACAGCCTGATTGAGTATGAGTTCGGCGGGCGTATCGCTCAAGTCAGCTTCAATGAAGCTGATGGAGCTACTGAAATAGTTGTCACTTTTGACAGCGAGGATAGCCATACCATCGAGCAGCAACAGCAAGGCTGGTAGGCAATTCTAGACAATTTCAAGAGATACGTTGAGTCTCAAAATCAGGCGTAAAGAATGGCTTACAGAAGCTAATAAAATAGGTGAATAGGGGTCTGACCCCTTTAGGGTACACATATTGCTGTAGTGGAGGCGCGCCCATGAAGCCGGATTTTGATACCGCCTTAAAAGATCACTTCGCAGCTATTTCCAATAGAGATATAGAGGCGTTTAAGTCTCATCTCACCAAAGGCGAGACCCTTTATACGATCGTCCAGAATGGACATGCTTTCACTACTCCTGCCGAAACGATTGAAATTCACAGACAATGGTTTAAAGATCCGGATTGGGTGTGGGAGGGTTCGGTTGTTCACAAGGTGGTAGGAGAAGATGTGGCGATGGCGCTTGTCAAATATCAATATCGCGCCAGGCCCGAAGATACCCCTATCGTTACGTGGCTTACCTATGTTTTTCAATTACAGGAGGGTCAGTGGCGTATCGTCCACGACCAAAATACGGCGCTTGATTTCGTCGCATTTGCCCGGATGGCAGGCATTGAGATCAAATAGGGGACGGGCCGCGGTTTCATCGGTCTGATGGACAGGGAGTTCCCGGAGACGCTGGAAAAGCGAGGTCTGCCCCCTGGCACGCAGAACAAGGAGCTTGCAAGATGACGAAACGATTCAAGATCGGCGATCATGTGAGCTGGAATTCAGAGGCCGGCCGGGTATCGGGAACCATCATCGCCGTCCATACCCGTGATTTCGATTACAAGGGCTACACGCATCGCGCGACGGAGGACGACCCGCAATACGAGATCAAGAGCGACAAGACAGATCATGTCGCCGCGCACAAGGGCAGTGCCCTCGATCATATATGACCCCTCTATCATGTACAGCTACGTCCTTCTGATTCATGTGCTCGCGGCCACGGTGTGGACCGGGGGGCATCTGGTGCTCGCGCTCACCGTGCTGCCCCGGGCCTTGTCCGCGCGGGACCCGCGCATTCTGCTTGCGTTCGAATCCAGGTTCGAGCGCGTCGGCATGCCGGCCCTGCTCATCCAGGTGGCCTCCGGTCTGTGGATGGCGCATACCCTGTTGCCCGATTTTTCGGCCTGGTTCAGTTTCTCCGGCTTCCCCGCCAAACTCATTGGTTTCAAGCTGACGCTGCTTCTGCTCACGGTGCTGACCGCACTCGATGCGCGGCTACGCATCATTCCCAGGCTCAGCGCGGAGACCTTGCCCAGTCTGGCCTACAGGATCGTGCTGGTGACGGTGCTTTCGGTCCTGTTCGTCGTGGTCGGCGTCTCGTTTCGCGGGGGGCTGCTCCAATGAAGCAACTCCCGGACAATGTGGCCTCTTATAAAAGGACTCCGGAGTTTACGGAGGAGAGCATTCCCGCCGGGCTGCTGCACGCGCATCGAACCAAGGAATCGGCGTGGGCGAAGATCGTCGTGCTCGAAGGCCGATTGCAGTACACGATCAATGAGCCGGAGAAAGAGGTCATTATCCTGGACGAAAATGCCCATGGCGTGGTGGAGCCCACGGTTCCGCATGAAGTCAAACCGCTGGGCCGGGTGCGGTTCTATGTCGAGTTCTATCGGTAGGGGATCATCGCGGTAGCTGGGGACAGATTTATAAATCTGTCCCCATTAGCGTAAATCTGTCCCCATTAGCGTTCCGCCGACGTTCCCTTCCACGTCCACCCACAGATGCCGCAGCCCCAGGCTCGCCAGCCAGGCCGGGCCGTCCTTCTGTCTCAGCATCGCGATGGTGGAGGCGCTGCCGGCTACGACGCAGAGATCGCCCACCACGGTGACGGCGGCCATGTGCCGCACCGGCCAGCCGGTCTTGGGATTCAGGATGTGGCCGTAGCGGACGCCGTCGACGGTGATGCAGCGCTCGTAATCGCCGCTGCTCGCGACGCCGCCCTGGTGCAGGGCGATGGTCTCTATGGATTCCGCGCCCGGCCGGCGCGGGTGTTGTATGCCGATACGCCACGGGCCCCCGTCCGGGTGCGGGCCGATGACGCGGATGTCGCCGCCGAGGTTCACCAGGCCGTGGCGCGCGCCCGCGTTCCAGCACAGCGTGGCGAGATGGTCGGCCGCGTATTCCTTGACGATGCCGCCGAAGTCGAGTTCCATGCCGGGCTCGAAACGGAGCGTCGGCGGCGTCCAGCGCACCTTGTGCCAGCCGATGCGGTCGAGCAGCCGGCGGATCCGGCCGTCTTCCGGCAGGACGCCGGATTTGAAATCCCAGGCCTGGCGCAGCAGGCCGGAGGTGATGTCGAACAGGCCGCCGCTCTCGCGGTGGCAGGTATCGGCGTAGTTCAACAGGCCGGCGGTCTCCGCATCGACGTCGATGCGGCCGCCGGCGGCGGCGACGCGATTGATCGCGGAGAGCAGGCTGTCGTCGCGGTAACGCGAGTAACGCGCCTCCAGCCGTTCGGCATCGGCGATGGCCAGGTCCGCGATGCGGCGGGCGGCGCCGTCGTCGCGCGCATAGAGCTGGATCTCGCAGGGCGAGCCCATCGCCTTGAACGGAAATCTGAACAACCGCCGCGCGCCGGAGCCCTGCATATGCGCATCTTATCCGGGGGACCGGCGGGGCGCCATGTCGGTCCCGGCCGTCAGAGAGGTATGGCCCAGTTGAACACCAGGGTCCCGGTGCGGTCGAGCTGGTGGCCGTTGAAGTCGTTCCGCACCGGCTGCAGCCACTCGAGGCTCAGGCGGTTGCCCGCGAGGGTGCCGCCCCTGATGTCGGCGGACAGACCCAGGCCCAGGTCGAGAAAGGTGCCGCCGTAGTTGTGCGGATAGTCCACCGGGCCGATCCGGATGTGGGTGTCGTCGAACTCGCCCTCGATCTCGCCCTGCGAGGTATAGAGGCCGCGCAATGAGGTCGACCACACGTCGCCGAGGGCGTAGCTGCCCCAGGCCGTGGCCTGGGCCACGTCGCCGAGGGCGTAGCCGGATTCGTTGCGATCCTCGAGCCGCAGCGTCCCGCCGATCTGCGCACCCCAGGACAGCGGGGCCCTGGCGCCGGTGTAGGTCAGGCTCGGCTTGAAGTCCCAGGTGCCGCTCCCCAGTTGCATGCCGTAATCCATGAGTCCCATGTCGAGATGCATCATGTCGCGCATCCGGACGGATACGTCGCCGGTGGGCGCGCTCAGGCCCAGGCCCAGATGCAGCTCGGAGTTGCGGCCGCGAAACAGTTTGATCAGCGCGTGCATCTCGGTGTCGCCGAAGCCCGCCGCGGTATGGGTGTGGGCGCTGTGCGTGATGGCCATGCCGATGGCGTCGTGGCCGCCGGTGCGGGGAGATTCGTCGAGCAGGCGCATGGACATCTCCATCTCCACGAACTGGGGCATGAGCATCAGATTCAGCCAGTCGGTGGGGGCGTACATGATGTCGAGCATGTGCATGTGCATGTTCATGTCGAGCGGCCGGACGTAACAGGGCCTCCCGGCGCATCCGCCGTTGATGAGCGCGAAATCGCTGACGCCGTCACGGTTGTCGCCGCGCAGCATGTCGCCGCTCTGCCGGCTGAACATGTAGCGGTAGCCCACCATCACGTCGCCGCGCCTGGTCAGCATGTGGTCGAACATGACGCCGGCCGGTGTGCCGCGTGCATGGAGCGTGTGCATGTCGTGCGCCATATGCCCGTCGTGGCCGGAATGCCCCGCCATGCCCCGGTCGAAGAGATCGACGGAATCGAGCTCGACGGTGACTGCGGCGTTGAACAGGGATGAATCGTAATCGATGTATCCGTCCTCGCCGCCACCGCCGAGCTTCAGGTGGCCGGCATGCTGCATGTATTCATAGCCGAGTTCGAACCGGACCCCTTTGGCGAGGCGCTTCGCCAGTGTGATGCCCGCGCTCAGGGTTCCATAACCGCCGAGCCGCGAGTCGCTCGAATAGTGAGCGGGCAGCTTCTTGCGGTCGAATGGCACCGTCTCCTGTGTCAGGGCGTCGACCAGACCTTGATCGTTTACCGGCTGCCCGGTCTGCTGGTTTATTACGGCGCGGCCGTTGAGGCTGACCACTGGCTGGCCGAAGTTGCGGGAATCCGGATTGGGGTCGATGGGCGGCGTTACCGCACCGGTCTGATCTTCGTAATATTTGAGGCCGTCGGTGGGCGATTGCGTGTTTATATAGATCGGTCCCAGGACCGGGTCGGTGACATAGGTGAACAGGCCCTGCCGGGTGGTGAGATAGGGTGTGTAGAAGTCGGCGGCCGATTGCGAGTAATAGCGCAGTCTGGGCGAAATGGTCCAGCTTTCGCCCACGGGCTGCACCCACTCGGTCTGCAGCGTGTGCGCCCGGATCCCCCAGTCGTCCTGGAAGTAACGGTAGTCGAGGTGCAGGGCGGCGTCGGTGGCGGCGATGTGCTGGACGTAGCGCAGGTTCAGCGTGCCCTGGTTTCTCAGGTCCGGGCGCTGTTCCAGCACCCCCACGATCTGCGCGTCGTAGACATAGTCCGCGGACGTGTTGCCGCCGGCCTGGCCTTCCTGCAGCAGGGGATCGACGAAGATGACCTCTACCGCCTTGTAGGGATTGGCCAGATAACCGGAGTTGCGCGCGTAGCCCAGATTCGCCTCGACGAAGGCGCTCTTGTTCAGGACCTGGGACACGCCGAGGTTCAGGCCCCAGTCCCTGCGTTTTCCGGTCAGGGTCGGCGCGAGCTCGCCGAGCTCCATCTGGCTGGAGGAGTGGGTCCGGTTGTAGATGTCGTCGCCGCGCCGCTCGTAGATGTACATATACGGCTCGTAGATATGGGGCACGACGTCGTGATCGAGCCGGGCGTCGATGGTGCTGTAGGTATAGCTGACGCCGGCGTTCAGGGCGGTGAGCTTGCGGTTGAAGTCCCAGCGTCCGCCGAGACTGCCGTACACCGATTCGAAGTCCGGCTCGCGCGAGATCCCGCCGCCGACGTTCAGGGCCGCGGCGTCGAACTCCCGGCTCAGGCCCAGATCGACCTGCTTGCGCACCTCGCGCGAGGCGCTGGACATAGTGTGCACCCGCCGGTCGTCCACGCCGCCGATCACGTTCCCTTCCTCATCTATCCGCAGCGGCCGGTAGCGTTCGTCCAGTTTCAAGGTGCTGTAGAGATACGGCGAGGCGCCCGTGATCCCCGCGGGTTCGGCGGGCGTCTCCGCGCCCTCCTCTTCCTCTTCGCCGTGATCGTGCAGGCCTTCGATGGAGGCGCCCGTCATGACGTGGGTCGTGGTGACGCGGTTGCCGTGCGCCGACCACGGCGCGGTGGCGACCGGCGTGGCGCCGGACCAGGCGTCCTCGGTGAATTTGAGCGTGCCTTTCAGGCGATCGCTCAGCGTGAAGTCGAAGCGGGTGAGAAAGCTATCCACCGCGATGGGGTCGAAGCGGCTGTCGACCCCGGCCAGGTCCCGTTCGCCTTCCTGGTAGCGCCCGTACTGGAAACTGACCGAATCGCCTTCGTCGGCGCCGGCGGGTTGCAGCATGAGGCCGGGCAGGGCCAGGGCCGCGAGCGTCAACGCCTTCAGCGGGCCCTGGTGTTCCGGGGAGCGACGGGGCCGGCGATAATCCGGGGCCAGCAGACGGGCCGTCGCGATACGCCCCTCCGGTGGCCGCAGTAACAGGCGCCGCAACCGGGACAGGGCGGGTCTTCTAGTAACAGCCACAGCCACCGCCCCCGGCGGAATCGCCGCCCGATGCCGCCTCGCGGCTGTTGTACACATGCGTGCTCAGCGCGCCTTGCAGGGGATGGGGAGGCGATTCCATCTGAGGTTTGGCCAGGGTGCCTCTTTCCCAGGGCTCGACCGCGGCGCAGCCCGACAGGAGGGCGGCGAGCGCGAACGTCGACAGCAAAAATCCGAACCTCGTCTTTCTTCTCATGTTCCCATCCGCAGAGTCATTCCCATGTGCGCGGAGCGCCGGAGTCCGGGGCTCATTCATTCAGCAGTCGCTCGACCTGCGATCGAAGCCGGTCGGCCTCGCCCGGCCGGAAGCCCAGATGCACGAACCGGATCGCCCCCTGGCGATCGACCAGATACGAGGTCGGCATGCCCTGTACGCCGAAATCCCTGGGGCAGCTCTTGTCGGGATCGACGGCGATCCTGAATCCGGCCGGATGTCCGGCGAGGAAGGTCACGGCATCTTGCGGATGCTCGTCCAGGTTGATGCCCACCACTTCCAGCCCTCGTCCCCTGAACTCGCGATCGAGCGCGTTCAAGAAGGGAAACGATTTCACGCAGGGGCCGCACCACGAGGCCCAGAAATCGACATACAGGACCTTGCCGCGAAACCGGCGCAGATCGAAGGGCTCGTCGGTGTCCATCTGTTTCAGGGCGCACGACGGAGCGGGCGGGCTCTCCTCCGCGTGGACGGGGAGGGCGGCGCTCGCTACCAGCAGGATGGCGCACAGTAGGGAGCCCGGCGTCCTTCCGGCATCGTTTCTGGAGATCATGGTCGTTGTCTCTGGTCTTGTCGTTCCGGCCGCCCGATGCATCGCGGCGGCGGCGTTTTTTCACGGAGATGGCCAATTGTAGCGTCACTTCCCGCGGCGGAGGGTGCGGCATTTTGCCGCATGTTCACCGCGCGGAATATCGAATACATTTCGAGCCAGGTTGCACGGCCATCCTGTATTCCGGGGCCGCGATGACGGTTCGATCCATATCCATGACGGGAGAGACGCGAATGAAAAAATCGGCATATCCACTGCTCGCGATGGGCCTGCTGGGCGCGGGCGGCGCCATGGCGCACGTCGGCATCTTCAATAACACTCTGCCCGCCGCCGCCAGCGGGCAGACCACCTTCGCCATCGCCAATGGCACCAGCGATGTCCAGTTCATGGTGCCGCACGGCTGCAATGCGGAAGCCTCCCCGCCCGTGGATCCCGCCGAGGACACCACCCGGATCGACATCACGGTGCCCGCGGCCATCGTGACCGCCACCGGCGCTGCCTCGGTGCGTCCCAGCAATGCGGGAGAGTTCGGTAATGTGACCCGCACCACGAATCTCGATGGGTCGATCACGTTCACCTGGATCAAGACCGCGCCCGCCTCCGCGGCCGACGACCAGCTCTACAAGGTGAGCATCCGCATGAGGATGCCGGCCGTTGCCTCCGCCACCGATTTCGCTATCAAGAAATACCAGTTCCCGGCGGTGCAGACCTGCGCCAGCGGCGCGCTGGACTGGGGCTCGAGCTCGCCCACGATCATCGTGTTCCCCGAGAAGCGCAAGGGCTTCAACAAGTACACCCTGGATGCTTCCACCGTGGGCGATTTCTCCGCCGCCCCCATCGCCGCCAGGCTCAAGGCCTATTTCGGCGATGCCGCGATCGTCTGGGTCGGAAAGAAGATCTACAGCCCCAACCCCAACACCTCGGCCAAGATCGATGAACTGGTCACCACCGATCTGACCTACAGCAATCTGGAGGCGGATACGGGCAGCACGCTGACCGAGTCCGATACGATATGGGTGAAATATTGATGCGCGCGCTCACGTTCAGATCGGCCGCATGGTCCGGCGCGACGATCCTGTGCCTGGCGCTGCTGGCGGGCTGCGGCGGCGATAGCGGTGGCTCCGACGACGAGACGCCCGCGCCGCCGGATCCCACGGCATCCGCGGAGGAGACCATCCTCGGCCTCGCCCTCCTGCCGCCCGGCAGCACGGTGACGGCGGCGGCCGCGCTGACCGCGGAGGACAGGCCGCCCGGCGAGGCCGGCGCCGCGGAGACCCTGGGCGCGGGGGATATGCCGCCCACCTGACCGGCGGACATGAGACAAATAAATGGGGACAGATTTAATTTTTCTGAGGTGAAAGAGTTTTTCCCGCCTGGTTCAGAGAAAAATTAAATCTGTCCCCATTTATTTATGCCGCCATCACTGCCCAAAACTTGAACCTGTCCCGAATTGAAACATCATCCCTGCGCAACCGGGGGTGGGATACCGCGCCGGACTCCGCCGCGTCAACTGCGCTGTAGCAGGACGACCGCTCCGGACAGAAAGTGCGGCGTCAGTCGGTGCCCGCGCGCCAGCCATTCGAGGGTCCGCCGGGCGTAGAAGCACACGTGCGTCGGGTCGTTCTTGTAATACCAGCCCGCGAAGGCGGGCGCTTCGTCGTACAGGCCCGTCATGAGGCCGATCCAGCCGCCGGGCCGGACCAGCGAGACGATGCGCCGCCATTCCGCGTCGGGATTGGAGAAATGCTCCGCCGCCTCGGTGCAGCTCAGAAAATCGTATTCCCGCGCCAGCGCGCCGCGATCCGGGGCGTAGTACGGGTCGTAGACGCGCATGGGGAATCCCGCCTCCTCGAACATCATGGCCAGCGCCGGGCCCGGGCCGCAGCCGTAATCGAGGCCCGCCGCGCCGGGCGCGAGGCGCGCGGCCAGCGGCTCGAACAGTCGCGCGAGGAAACGCCGGTAGCCGGCGTCGTGCGGGTCGTTGCGGTGGAGGTCGTAGCGTTGCTTTTCCTGGGCGGCTGTCAGATGATGGCGCGCGGGCACGTGGATCAGCGCGCAGGCCGGACAGCGCAGATACTCCCGCGCGGCGTCACGGTGATGCGGCGTGACGCCGGGTGCGCCGCACAGCGGGCAGGCGTCCGCGCTCCGCGGGGCGCGCGCCTCCGACGAGGTTCCGGCGCCGGTCGTCATGTCAGAAGGATCACGGGGGTAAGGGTCATGCCGTCATTCGATGTCGTTTCCGAGGTGGACAAGCACGAGCTGGCCAACGCGCTGGACCAGGCCAATCGCGAGGTCGGAAACCGTTTCGATTTTAAGGGCACGGGCTCGAAATATGAACTGGAGGCGCAGGTGGTCACGCTGCATTCCCAGTCCGATTTCCAGCTCAAGCAGATGCTCGATATTCTGCAGGACAAGCTCACCCGCCGTGGTATCGACATCGCCTGCCTCAAGATCGACGAACCCGAGATCCTGGGGCGCGAGGCGCGCCAGCGCGTCACCGTGCGCGAAGGGCTGGAGACGCCGCTCGCGAAGGAGATCGTCCGGCTGATCAAGGACAGCAAGCTCAAGGTGCAGGGCGCGATCCAGGGCGACAGCGTGCGCGTGACCGGCAAGAAGAGGGACGACCTGCAGGAGGCCATCGCGCTGTTACGCAAGGCCAAGCTGGAGCTGCCGCTGCAGTTCAGGAACTTCCGGGACTGAGCCCCGGACGGGCGCCGGTCCGCGGCGCCGGCGCGAAGGCCGCCGACAGCCTTCGGTAATACCCCGGCGCGTATTCCGTCCCCTTCCTGTCGTCGAGATGCTTCAGCAGGTAGTAGGCCAGATCGACGTATTCGTACATGTCGTGCGCGAGGATCGCGTACTTGATCAGCCGGTCGTTGGAAAACGCGGAGGGATCCAGCCAGTTTTTCAGATACAGGACGTCGGACCACAGCATGTGGGTGCCCTGGTTCACATCCTGATTGACGGCCGTCGGCTTGATGCAGCGGGTCCCCATCCCGATGAATTTCCCGAACATGAAATTTCTGCCGCGGAGATGGATGTCGACGTCGGCGAACAGCGGCTGGCCTTCGTACAGCTCGAGGAATTCGACCTCGGTGTGGATCATCAGGACGTTGTCCAGCAGTTTCTCTCCTCCCTCGAACACCTTCAGCTCGGCGCCCTGGACGTCGATCTTGATGTAATCCACGGCGCCGATCTCGGGGATGTCGTCCAGCCGCTTGGTCTCGATGTCGTGCTGCGCGACCGGCGTGACGAGCTCCGCCAGGTTCTGGAATTTTTCCAGCAGGGGCGTGTTCGGCTTGAACAGCGAGCCGGTCGCGAACCAGTTCGTCTCCCAGAACACCGCGGGTTTGCCGTCGCCGACGAAATACGGAAAGAAGTCGTGCGGACGGCCGTAGTGGTTTCGCAGTTTTTCGCACTGTTCCCGATCGGGCTCGAATCCGACCAGGCGTACCAGGCCGGACCGGATCAGGTGCGCATAGGGCGGTTGCTCGGTCATGCTCGCCCCGACGTCCAGGATCGTGATCCTGGATTCCGGCTGGACCAGTTCGGACAGGGAGAAATTCAGCATGGGAGGATTCCGCTCGTGCGTCGGTAGGTGCCCGGGCGGGGTCCTGGTCTTTTCACCCGGGGTTCGGGAATATTTGAGCACGGAAGCGCGGCCCCGCTCAAGGCCGGAACGCACGCTCGTCCGGTAAGTCCCTTGCCCCGATGGGATTTTCCCCCGTGCCGGCGCCGGGCGGCGGTTCAGTGCAGCAGCAGGCGCAGGGCCACCAGGCCCAGCAGCAGCGCGAACAGCCGGCGCAGCAGCGTGACCGGCAGGCGGTGCGTGAGGCGCGCCCCGAGCGGCGCCGTGAAGACGCTCGTCGCAGCGATCGCGATCGCTGCGGGCCACTGGATGTAGCCGATACTGCCGGCCGGCAGGTCGGTCGCGTCGAGGCCGGCGATGAGATAGGCGACGCTGCCGGTCAGCGCGATCGGCAGGCCGCAGGCGGCCGAGGTCGCGATGGCGCGGCGCAGCTCGACGCGGCGCCAGGCGAGGAACGGTGTGGTGAGCGAGCCGCCGCCGATGCCGACCAGCGCGGAGATCGCGCCGATGACGAACCCCGCGGCGCCCATGCCCGCGCGGCCGGGGAGCTCGCGCCGGCCGGCCGGCATGACGCCCAGCGCCATCTGCAGCGAGACGGTCAGCATGAACACGCCGAAGATGGCGCGCAGGGCGCCGCCGCCGACCTGGTCGGCGAGGACGGCGCCGGCGGCCGTGCCGAGCACGATGCCGGGCGCGAGCCGGCGCGCCAGCGGCCAGGCGATCGCGCCGCGGCGATGATGCGCCAGGGTCGAGGAGAGCGCGGTCGGGATGACGGTCGCGAGCGAGGTCCCCACCGCGGTGTGCATCAGGGCCGAGCCGGTCTGCGCCTCGAACATGAGGGCGAGCGCGGGCACGATGATGAGGCCGCCGCCGATGCCGAACAGGCCGGCGAGGAAGCCGGTCGCCGCGCCGAGCGCCAGATAGAACGGCAGGACATGCGGCAGGAGTTCCACCGGTGCGCGCCCGTGTCGCCGCGCTCAGCGGATCCAGACGGTCTTGGCGTTGACGAACTCGAGCATGCCGTGGCGCGACAGCTCGCGCCCGTAGCCGGAATCCTTCACGCCGCCGAAGGGCAGGCGCGGATCGCTCTTGACCATGCCGTTGACGAAGGCGCAGCCGCACTGGAGCCGCCGCGCGACCCGTTCCCCGCGCGCGGCGTCGCGCGTCCACACGCTGCCGCCGAGGCCGTAGCGCGAGGCGTTGGCCAGTGCCACGGCCTCCGCCTCGTCGCGCACGCGCAGCACCGCCGCCACCGGCCCGAACAGCTCCTCGTCGGCGGCCGGCATGCCGGGCGTGACCCGGTCGAGTATCGAGCCGTGATAATACGCGCCGGGTCCCGGGATCGGCGCGCAGCCCGTCACCGCGACGGCGCCCCGCGCCAGGCTCTCCTCGACCTGGCGATGGAGTTCGTCGCGCAGGTCGGGGCGCGCGAGCGGCGCCAGCGTGGCGGCCGGATCGAGCGGGTCGCCCGCGCGCAGCGCCTCCACACCGATGCGGAAGCGTTCGACGAACTCGTCGGCCACGGCCTCCTCGACGATGAAGCGCTTGGCGGCGATGCAGCTCTGGCCCGCGTTGACGAAGCGCGCGGCGACGGCGTTGGCCGCGGCGAGCTCGAGGTCCGCGTCGGCCAGCACGATGAAGGCGTCGGAGCCACCCAGTTCGAGCACGCTCTTCTTCAGCGCGCGCCCGGCGGCGGCGCCCACCTTGCGGCCGGCCGCCTCGCTGCCGGTCAGGGTCACCGCGCGCACGCGCGGGTCCGCGATCACCGCCTCGACCTGCCCGGCCTCGATCATCAACGTGGTGAACGCGCCGGGCAGGAGGCCGGCGTCCCGGAACAGTTCCTCGATCGCGAGCGCGCACTGGGGCACGTTGGAGGCGTGCTTGAGCAGGGCGGTGTTGCCGGCGGCGAGCGCCGGTGCGGCGAAGCGGAACACCTGCCAGAACGGGAAGTTCCACGGCATGACGGCGAGCACGGGGCCGAGCGGCTGGTAGGCGACGAGACTGCGCCCGGCATCGCTGGCGACGGGCTCGTCGGCCAGGAATTCCGCCGCGTGATCGGCGTAGTATTCACAGGCGAGCGCGCACTTCTCGATCTCGGCGCGCGACTCTCCGATGAGCTTGCCCATCTCGCGCGTGATCAGGCGGGCGAGCGGATCGAGGCGTTCGCGCAGGATCCAGGCGAGTCCGCCCAGCCGCTCGCAGCGCCGCGCGAGGGGCGTGTCCGACCACAGCGCGGCGGCCGCGGCGGCGCCGTCGAGGGCGGCGTCGATCTGGGCCGCGGTCCAGGTTTCGATCACCTTCAGCGTGGCGCCGTCGGCCGGATTGATCGATCTGAATGCCATGGTTCGCCTCGCGCGCCCGCTGTGTCTGGACCGGTCCAGATTAACACAGCTCGTCGTCCGGATGGAGGCACGGCGCGCCGGAATCCGGCCCGCAGGGACTCCGGGGGTATCGGGCGCCTATCTATAAGGTAAGGTTCGAGCGCGCCTGACAAAGCGCGCCGGACTCGCGTAAAATCGGCAGGCGCGCCGGGCGGCCGGATAGGATCGTTCGCGGGCGCCGTATCGAGACGATGAGCGGAGAGTCGGGATGTCCTTGAGAATTGAACCGGCGGTCAAGCCGCTCGTATGTCTGCTGGGCGGCACCGGCTTCGTCGGTGGCCATCTCGCTGCGGTGTTGTCTGCCCAGGGTTACCGCGTGCGTATCCCCGCCCGTCGCGCCGTGCGCCATCGGGCGTTGCGCGTGCTGCCCGGCGTCGAGCTGGTCGAGGCAGATGTCCTCGACACGGTCGCCCTGCGTGCGCTGCTGCAGGGCTGCGCGGCGGCGATCAATCTGGTCGCCCTCCTGAACGAGGGTGGCGCCGACCGATTCCAGGACGTCCACGTCAAGCTGCCGCGCAATCTGGTCAAGCTGTGCCGCGAGGCCGGCGTCGGCCGTCTGCTGCACATGAGCGCGCTCAACGCCGACGCCGCGCGCGGTCCGAGCCGTTACCTCAGATCCAAGGGCGAGGGCGAGGACCTGGCGCATCAGGCGGAGGACCTGCAGGTGACCAGTTTCCGTCCGTCGGTGATCTTCGGGCCCGACGATCACTTCTTCAACCGCTTCGCCTGTCTGCTCAGGGTGTCGCCGGGATTTTTTCCGCTCGCCTGCCCGCAGGCGCGCTTCGCGCCGGTGTTCGTCGGCGACGTGGCGCGGGCCATGCTCGTCGCGCTGGAAGATCCGCGCACCATCGGCCGGCACTACGATCTGTGCGGCCCGCACGCCTATACGCTGAAGGAGCTGGTGGAGTTCACCGCGCGCACGCTCGGGCTGCGGCGCTGCGTGATCGGGCTCGGCCGCGGGCTGTCGCGCCTGCAGGCCGCGGTGATGGGGCATCTTCCGGGCCGGGCGTTCACCCAGGACAATTTCCTTTCGCTGCAGGTCGATGCGGTGTGCGGCGGCGGTTTCCCCGCGGTCTTCGGGATCACACCGTCCGCGGTGGAGACGCTGGTGCCGGTGTATCTGGGGCATCGCGACCAGCGCGGCCGACTGGACGAGTACCGCCAGCGCGCGCGGCACCATTATTGAGCCGCGCCCGCCTATGACGCCCGTTCGCCGTCGTTCCCGCGCCGGCGGGAGTCCGGTCACCTGATCATCGACGCGACGCCGCCCGGGAGGGCTGAATCCGTGGAGGCTCCATGAAGACCTACATCGTCGGCGGCGCGGTGCGCGACAGACTGCTCGGCCTCCCGGTGCGCGACCGCGATTGGGTGGTGGTCGGCGCCACTCCGCAGGACATCGACGCCATGATCGCGCGCGGTTTCAAGTCCGTGGGACAGGACTTCCCCGTCTTTCTCCACCCCGAGACCCACGAGGAATACGCGCTGGCGCGCACCGAGCGCAAGGTGGCCGCCGGCTACAAAGGTTTCACCGTGCTGGCCTCGCCCGAGGTCACGCTGGAAGACGACCTGCGCCGGCGCGACCTCACCATCAACGCCATGGCGGAGACCGAGGACGGCGAACGGGTCGATCCTTACGGGGGCATGCGCGATCTGCGCGACCGCGTGCTGCGCCATGTCTCCGAGGCCTTCGCCGAGGACCCGGTGCGCATCCTGCGCGTGGCGCGCTTCGCCGCCCGCTTCGCGCCGCTCGGTTTCGCGGTCGCGCCGGAGACCCAGGCGCTGATGCGGCGTATGGTCGCGGCCGGCGAGGTCGATGCGCTGGTGCCCGAGCGCGTATGGCAGGAACTCGTCCGCGCGCTGGGCGAGACGCGGCCATCGGCGTTCTTCGAGGTGCTGCGCGCCTGTGGCGCGCTGGCGCGATTGCTCCCCGAGCTGGACCGCCTGTGGGGGGTGCCGCAGCCGGCCCAGTGGCATCCCGAGATCGACACCGGCGTGCACACCATGATGGTACTGGAGAGCGCGGCGCGGCTGACCGGCGACATCCGCGTGCGTTTCGCCGCGCTGGTGCACGATCTCGGCAAGGGCACGACGCCGCCCGGGCAGTGGCCGCGCCACATCGCGCACGAGGCGCGCAGCGTCGCGCTGGTCGAAGAGGTGTGCCGGCGCTATCGCGCCCCCAACGACTACCGGGATCTCGCCGTGCTGGTCGCGCGCGATCACGGCCAGGTGCACCGCGCGGAGGAACTGCGGCCGGAGACGGTGCTGCGCCTGCTGGAGTCCGCGGACGCCTTCCGCCGACCGGAACGCTTCGAGCAGTTCCTGCTCGCCTGCGAGGCCGATTCGCGCGGCCGCACCGGCTACGAGGACAGCGTGTTCACGCAGGGGATCTACCTGCGTCGGGCGTTGCAGGTGGCGCGAAGGGTAGATGCGTCTGGCCTGAGCGAGGCGGGCTTCGGCGGCAAGGCCCTCGGTGAGGAATTGGCCAAGCGTCGCGTCGAAGCGCTGGCCGAGATCCGGCCTCGGAAAGAGGGGACAGATCACCAGTAGGGGACAGATTTCAAATCTGTCCCCGGGCGACATGCGAAGGGTTGGTCGCGTCGTTTCGTAGGCGCTAGGCGCAGCGAAGCCCAACGGTCGGTGGCGCGATGTTGGGCTTCGCTGCGCTCAGCCCAACCTACGTGCTGAGGACTAAAGACCAGGGCGTGATGGGTAATGGGTAATGGGTGATGGGTGATGGGTGATTAAAAGCGTGTAGCACCCGGATCCGGGCTACATTTTCGATAGCGCGCGGGGGACAGATTTATAAATCTGTCCCCATTCATTAGGGTTGCTGAAGTCGCCATGTTTCCGCGTGGGCACGGAAAACGTGCCCACCCTACATAGGCCAATTTTGATCACCCATCACCGAATGGCAGGCCGACAATTGTTGGGCTTCGCTGCGCTCAGCGCCAACCTACGATACCGGTCAGGTTTCTACTCAGCCCTTAGTCCTAAGCCCTCAGTCCTGTTTTTATTCTCCCCACCGCGGGACGAGCCGGTGCTCGACGCCGAGGTGGTCGAGGATGCGGGCCACGACGAAATCGACCAGGTCCTCGATCTTCTGCGGGCGGTGATAGAAGCCGGGGTTCGCCGGCATGATGACGACGCCCAGCCGCGCGAGCTTGAGCATGTGTTCGAGGTGGATGGCCGAGACGGGCATCTCGCGATGGACGAGGATGAGCTTGCGCTGTTCCTTGATGACGACGTCGGCGGCGCGCTCGAGCAGGTGGTCGCTGCTGCCGGTGGCGATGGCGGCCAGGGTGCCGCTGGTGCAGGGGCACACCACCATCGCGTCCGGCGCGCCCGAACCGCTGGCGAGCGGCGCAGTCCACTGGTCCTTGCCGTAGACCTGCAACTGGCCGGGTTCGGCGCCGTAGTATTCGCTCAGATAACGTTCGATCTCGCGCGGCGCGCCCGGCAGCTTGAGATCGGTCTCCATGGCGATGACCACCTGCCCCGGCGACGACAGCATCAGCGGCACGTTCACGCCGGCCTCGAGCAGGCATTCCAGCAGACGCAGGCCATAGGCCGCGCCGGAGGCGCCGGTGATCGCGAGGGCGACGGTCTTAGTCGCCACGGGGCAGGGCCTCGAGTAGCCGTGAATGGATGTTTTCGAATCCGCCGTTGCTCATGATCAGGATGTGGTCGCCGCCGCGGCTGTTGGCCTTCAGATGGTCGATGATGGATTGTACCCGATCGAATACGCGCGCGCGCGGGCCGATCGCCTCGGCGATTTCCCCCAGCGACCAGCCGAGATCGGGCGGCTGGAACAGGATTACCTCGTCGGCCAGTGCGAGCGCCGGGGCGATCTGCTCCTTGTGTACGCCCATCTTCATGGTATTGGAACGCAGTTCCAGCACGGCGATGACGCGCGCCGCGCCGACGCGGCGGCGAAAACCCTCCAGCGTGGTCGCGATCGCGGTCGGGTGGTGGGCGAAGTCGTCGTAGACCGCGATGCCGCCGACCGTGCCGCGCAACTCCAGCCGACGCCGGACGTTGCGGAACCCGGCCAGCGCCGCGATCGCCTCCGCCGGCGGCACGCCGGCGTGGCGTGCCGCGACGATGGCGGCGAGCGCGTTGCTCATATTGTGGCGCCCGCTCAGTTCCCAGCGCACGGCGCCGATCTCGCGGCCGCCGTGCAGTACGGCGAATTCGCCGCCGTCGGCGCTGAGCGGCCGCGCCCGCCAGTGCGCGGCGTCGCCGGCCGCATCGTCGGCGCGGAAGCGCTCGACCGGCGTCCAGCAGCCCATGCCGAGCACCGCGTCGAGTTCGGGGTCGCCGGCTGGGGAGACGATCAGTCCCGAACCGGGCACGGTGCGCACCAGGTGATGGAACTGGCGCCGGATCGCCGCGAGGTCGGGAAAGATGTCGGCGTGGTCGTACTCGAGGTTGTTCATGATCAGCGTGCGCGGCCGGTAATGGACGAACTTCGAACGCTTGTCGAAGAAGGCCGAGTCGTATTCATCGGCCTCGACGACGAAGAACGGCGCGTCGCCGAGGCGGGCGGAGCCCGGGAAATTGAGCGGTGCGCCGCCGATCAGGAAGCCCGGTTTCAGCTTCGCGTACTCCAGGATCCACGCCAGCATGCTGGAGGTCGTGGTCTTGCCGTGCGTCCCGGCCACCGCCAGCACCCAGCGGTCCTTCAGCACGTGGCGCGCGAGGAACTCGGGCCCGGAGACGTAGTCCAGCCCGCGATTCAGCACGTGTTCCACCGCCGGGTTGCCGCGCGACAGCGCGTTGCCGATCACGACCAAGTCCGGCGCCGGTTCCAGATGTTCCGGCCGGTAGCCCCCGTACAGGCGGATGCCGCTGTTCTCGAGCTGGGTGCTCATGGGCGGATAGACGTTGAGGTCCGAACCCTCGACCGTGAGGCCGAGCTCGCGTGCGATCAGGGCGAGGCCGCCCATGAAGGTGCCGCAGATTCCGAGGATGTGCACGCGCATCTCAGTGGGTCTCCGGAAAGAACAGGATTCGGGTCACGCTGTAGGAGATGAACAGATAGGTCAGCGCCAGCAGCACGCCGATGGGCAGGCGCGTCGACAGCGTGTGGCGCAGGATATGGCCGATCACCAGCAGGTCCCACAGCAGCCAGATCCACAGCAGCAGCGAGGCGAGCATGAGGGCGGCGCCGATGGTCTCTTCGGCCAGGCCGGCCTGCTGCCAGGACAGGATCGGCAGGACCGCCACCTGGAGTATCGCGCCGGTCCCGAGCAGGGCGGCCAGCGTCTGGCGATAGCGCGCCAGCAGGGTGCGGCTCCACAGCAGGACGAACAACAGAACGGCCAGCAGTGCGATGTCGAGCCCTACCAGCAGGGTCGCCCGCGCGAGGTCGAGATTCTGCACCGACATGATCATGCCGGCGGCGAAATAACCCAGTCCGCTCAGCCACAGCAGGAAGTCGGAGGCCGGCAGATCCTGCGGCCCCGCGCGCAGCAGGCAGATGTCGAAATAGCGCTGCAGCAATCTACCCATTCATTCCCCTCGAAACATGGCGTGCGCCGCGCGGGATCCGCGCGGCGGGTTATAGGGTGAAATACTTGGTCTGCGGATGGCGCGCGACGATCGCACGGGCGTCCTCTTCCGGCCGCGGCCGATCCTCGTCGCCGGGCGCGGCGCCGAGGCGGGGGGCGCCGAACGGCGCGAGTCTCTCGTCCCGGTCTGCGCGATGGGGGCGGGCGGAATGACCGAAGGAATGAGGCGAGCCGCGGTAGCCCTGCCGGATCGCCTCGCGCATGGGGCGCGCCTCTTCGCGGTCGAAGCCGCGCCCGGCCGCCTCGAGGCCCCGTTGAAATCTGTGCGGAGTCGCGCGGTCGATGCGGGGCGCCATCGCGCGCGGCGGGATCGCATCGTCGCGACGGATGACGGCCGGCCCGTGTTCGGAGGGGTGCTGGTCTGTCGTATCGAGGTCCGTCACGCCGGACATGATACCGTGACCGGCAACAAGACTTAAGCTTATTTACGGACTGCGGCGTGGCCCCGGGCGGGGCGCCGCGTCAGCGCCAGCAACTGCGATAGGCGAGGCGGACACCGTCGAGGCGGTCTTCTTCCGCGTCCATGTCGATGTCCATATTGAGCTGGAAGCGGGTGAAGTCGAGCGCGAGCAGGGAGGCGCCGTCACGGCCGCCGTCGCAGGAGACGCGTCGGCCGGACAGGAACAGGCGGGGGGCCGCGACGACCTCGCCGGCCGCCGACCACAGGCTCAGCAGCCAGCGGTTTGCCTGGTCGGCCTGGCGGGCGGCGCCGCTCAGCAGATTCATGGAGAGCCGGCACGGCCGGGTCTTGCGCCAGGGGTCGATGCAGACCGCTTCCCCGAGGGCCTCCGTGACCGGGGCGAGGGCCTCCCCGAGCGGACCGGCCTGCGGCGCGCGCGCCGGGCAGAGGGCGAGGGCGAAAAGCATGAGCAATATCAGTGGATTGCCAAAACGTACCGTCATGTCGCCGGGGCCCGGGGTCGATGTGGATGACAGGATATCCCAGGTCGTCCCGCGCGGTCGTGACCGGGCTCTCAAAATGCCGGGATCCGGCGCGCGCCTCCCGATGAAGTATTCGGCGCGGGATGCCGCTAACTTGGCCAGGGCGGGCGCGCCGCAGTGTGCCCGCCGCATCGGCCGACGAATGGAGTTAGTATAGAGCAGGCGCCGGGACGCGCCGCGGACCTTACAGATTCAGATATTCGGAGACGGAATCCCATGAATCCATTGCTGCGTTTGAAGACTCTCGGGCAAAGCCTCTGGCTCGACAATATCCACCGTAACCTGCTGGAGTCCGGCGAACTGGGGCGCATGATCCGCGAGGACGGCATCTGCGGTATCACCTCCAATCCGACCATTTTCGAACAGGCCATCGGCGGCGGTCCCGATTACGATCACGCCCTGCAGGCGCTGACCGGGCATAATCCCGGGCAGTCGCCGCAGGAACTGTTCTACGCGCTGGCGGTGGAGGACATCCGGGCGGCGGCGGACATCCTGCTGCCGGTCTATGAGTCGAGCGGCCATCGCGACGGCATGGTCAGCCTGGAGGTCTCGCCGGACCTGGCGCACGATACCGAGGGCACCGTCGCGGAGGCGCGCGCCCTGCATCGCCGCGTGGATCGGCCGAACCTGATGATCAAGGTGCCCGCGACCCCGGAGGGGCTGCCCGCCATCGAACGGCTGATCGCCGCGGGCATCAACGTCAATGTCACGCTGCTGTTTTCCGTGGAGCGTTACCGCGCGGTCGCCGAGGCCTATATCGGGGGGCTGGAGGCGCGCCGGGCCGGCGGCCACAAGCTGGACCGGGTCGCCTCCGTCGCCAGCTTTTTCATCAGCCGCGTCGATGGCCAGGTCGATGCGCTGCTGGAACAGAAGGCGGCCGCGGCGTCCTCCGAGCCGGCGCGCGCGGCCATCCTCGCCCTGCGCGGCAAGGCGGCCATCGCCAACGCCAAGATGGCCTATCAGGTCTATCGCGAGGTATTCGCCTCGGAACGTTTCCGTAGGCTCGCCCATGCGGGCGCGCATGTCCAGCGCCTGCTGTGGGGCAGCACCGGCACCAAGAATCCGGACTACAGCGACGTGCTCTATGTCGAGGAACTCATCGGCCCGGAGACGGTGAACACCGTGCCGCCCGCCACCTACCTCGCCTATCGCGACCATGGTTCGCCCCGGGGGACGCTGACCCAGGGCGTGGCCGAGGCGCGGGCCGCGCTCGAGGGCGTGGCCGGTCTCGGCATCGATCTTTCCGCCATCACGCGCGCGCTCGAGGCGGACGGCGTGAAGAAATTCGCGCAATCCTTCCACAACCTGCTCGACGTCATCGCGCACAAGGTGGCCGGCATGTCTCCCGCGCGCGCCAGCGGCGGGACACGCCGCGGTTGATTCCTTATCATAAAGGCCCCCGGCAGGTGATGCCGGGGGCCTTTTTCTTTTTTCGTCCTATCGGGGACAGATTTATTTTTCGGAATGCCCCGGCGGACGTGGGCATTCGAAAAATAAATCTGTCCCCAATTTCCGGGTGACGGGGGGATATGGAGCGGGAACTGGCGAACGCTGTTGCGGAGGCGATCGGCGCGGCCACCGGTACGGCCTTCACGGTCCGCGCGCAGGACAGCGTCGGCGGCGGGTGCATCAATGCGGCGTGGCGCCTCGACGGGGCCGCGCGTTCCTATTTCGTCAAGCTGAACTCGCCCGCGCGGGAGGATATGTTCGCTGCCGAGTTCGCCGGGCTGGAGGCGCTGCGCGCCGCCGCCGGTGTACGGGTGCCGGCGCCGGTGTGCCACGGGGCGACCCCGCGCGCGGCCTTTCTGGTGCTGGAGTGGCTGGAACTGGGGCGGGGCGGGGAGGCGGGCCACGCGGCGCTGGGGCGCGGGCTGGCGGCGCTGCATCGTGTCACGCGGCCGGACTTCGGTGGGTCGCGCGATAACACCATCGGTTCGACGCCGCAGCCCAACCGGCCCGTCGGCGACTGGGTGGAGTTTTGGCGCGAGCGGCGCCTGGGTCATCAGCTCGCGCTCGCCGCCGCGCGGGGCCACCGCGGCCGGTTACAGCAGCGCGGCGACCGGCTGCTGGCGGCGCTGCCCGCCCTGCTGGCCGGGCACGCGCCGGAGGCCTCCCTGCTGCACGGCGATCTCTGGTCCGGCAACGTCGCCTTCCTGCGCGGCGGTGAACCCGTGATCTTCGACCCGGCAGTCTATTACGGCGACCGCGAGACCGATCTCGCGATGACCGAGCTGTTCGGCGGCTTCCCCGAGTCTTTCTATCGCGCCTACCGGGAGGCCTGGCCGCTGGCCGACGGCTACGAGCGGCGCCGGATCCTCTACAACCTCTATCATGTGCTCAATCATCTCAATCTGTTCGGCGGTGGCTACCGCGCGCAGGCGGAGGACATGATCGACGCGCTGCTGGGGGAGATCGAATAGGGCTCAGGACTAAGGACTGAGTAAAATACTTTGGAGTCTCCGGGGATATAGGTGAATGGTGATGGGTAATGGGTGATGGGTAAATGTCCCAGGGCCATTGGTCAATATGTTTTAATCACCCATTACCCATCACGCCTTCGATCTCTCACTCAGTCCTAAGCCCTTAGTCCTATATTTCACCTGAAATCGAGCCGCAGCATCTTGCCGCCGGTCTTCTCCGCCAGGGTCTGGTATTCCCACAGGGTGGTGGGATTGGAGCGGCCGATCGGCAGGGTGAACACCGGGCTCGGGATTTCACTGTAGTAGATGGGGTCGTCCGAGGGCTCGTCGCCGAGCAGCAGATAGGCGCCCGGCCTCTTGGCGTTCATGACGGCCTTGCGGAAGGCGTCGCCGATGGTTTCGTTGGCGCCGATGAAGGGCGCGCCCTGCATGAGCTGATCGAACATTTCTCCCATCGAGCCGGAGTAGGTCTCGGCCTTTTCATCGGAAAACCAGGTGATCGAGTCGAGATGCTTGCCGGAGCGGATCACGATCACGCGCAGGATGGGGATGAGAAAAGAGGACAGCCCGTGCATCGATCCGGTGGCGTCCACCACCAGATGCAGGTCGTCGCCGGGCAGGTTGCGCAGCCCGGAGATGAAGATGTCGAAGTCCTTGCGTCCCTGGCCGGTGGACAGACTGGCGGCCTCGAGCGCGCGCATCATCTGGGATTCGGTGCTCATGCCGGCCATGTCGTCGAGCTCCTGCGCCAGGCGATCGTTGGCGGACTGGGACTGCTGCAACTGCCTGTTCATCTCTTCGATCTGTTTCTTCAGCTTGGGGATCTCGTAGCTGTCGGCCATGCGCGCGCTGATCATGATGATGACGACCAGGAAGATGAACGTCGTCAGCATGATCAGCGCGACGTCGGAGAACGTCTGGAAGATGTTCGTGTGTTCGGATTTGTGCTTGTTTTTCATCGCGGCATGGGTGGCGTGGGCGCGTCAGGACCGGGGGCCCCGGAGCGCGTTCCGCAGGCGCGCCCACCACGACTTGTTCATGCGGCGCATGGCCCTGGCCTCGTAACGCATCATTTCGACGCTGTGCCGGTGCAGGCGCATGTTCTTCAGCAGGATCTCGTTCTCCTCGCGCGACACGTCGCGCAGACGGACGGATTCTTCCCGGAATTCCGTCATCGCCGAGCGCGTCTCCTGGAAGGCGTGCTGCAGGGCCCGGATGCGGACGCCGAGCGATTCCACCTGGCTGTCGAGGAAGTGCAGGTCGCGCTGCATGGACGGCTGCAGATCGGCGGCGCAGTGTACCAGGCACGTCTTCATCACGTTGTCGTATACGCTGCTGACGCCGTGTTCGGTGATCTGCGCGAACACGCGCAGCAGGACGCCGCCCAGCACGATGCCGAGCAGCGTAGTGTAGAACGCCGTGCCCATGCCGGACATCGCCTTGCGCAGGCCCGACATCATCAGCTCCTGGTCGTAACCCAGCGCGTTGAGGGAGCCGGTCAACCCGGTGAGCACCATGGTCAGGCCCACGACGGTGCCGACCAGCGCCAGCGTGATGAGCAGGGTCCCCATCACGTCGATGGTATGGCTGAAGCGCTGATAGACGCCGAGCTCGCTGTTGAGCAGGGTCTCGATGTCCGGCAGGGTGTTGTTGGTCTCCGTCGCGATCCTGAGCGCCTGGTAGAAGCGCGCCACGCCCAGTTTTCTGCCGAGCTTGCCGACCGCCTTCAGCCCCTTGCCCGCCACCTGATCGTCGACCCGCAGCGCGGTGATCGCCTCGAAGGTGATGAACAGGGTCAGTATGAAGCTGCTCACGACTCCGAAGATGAACAGCCCGACGATCAGCCAGCTGATCCGGCTCGAATCGTGCTCGATGAATTGCCAGATATCGTTGCCGCGGTAGAGGGTGAGATAGGAAATGAGCGCGGTAGCGGCCCAGATGGTCCACACGATCAGGGTGCGTAAGGGTTTGTGGTTCATCGGATTACCTTATACATGGCCGCGCACGTGGAAATCCCCGCGGCGGCAGGCTGGCCTGAGCCGTTTACTGAATGTCCGGCGCCGGATCGAAAACGGGTCGTGTCTTCAGGTGAAATTCATGGCGAACTGTAATAGAGTTTACCCCTATACGGGGAAGGATCGGAATAGCCTGGACCCCGGATTCGTGACGGAGCGCCGGGACGCCGTTCGCCGGCCTCCCGATTGCCGCTGTGCCTGGGGGGCGAGCCCTATGCCGTTCGTGATCACAAGGAATTCTGTCCGCCGCGCGCTCGCCGCCCTGTGCGTCCTCGCCTGCGCGACCCCGGCCGGCGCCGCCGCGCCTGGACCCGACCCCGGCCGGCTCATGCGGAACGCCTACGAGCTGTACGGCGGAGACGACGCCTTTTCCCGCCTGCGTTTCAGCTTCGAGTACGACGGGGGCAAGACCGGCGCCCTGGAGCTGGTGATGGCCTACAAGCGCTATCCGGCCCCGGCCGAGGTGGAATCCAAGGCCATCATGTTCAACGTGTATCCGCTGGACAGGAAGGACGTCGCCTATCTCGGCTGGTTCTATCGCGCCGAGCAGGGGCGGGACGCCGACCAGTGGCTGTATCTGCCGGAGCTCAGGACGACGCGCAAGCTGACGCGCAAGCCGCGCGACTATTCCGGAACGAAGCGGCGCACCGAGGGCGACGAGTTTTCCGTCTCCGAGCTCGACATGGAGGAACTCGCCCCGCGTGCGCCGGGGTTGGATCGCCATACCCTGCTCGGCAGCGAGACCCTGGACGGGCAGGCGGCGTATACCGTGGAATCCGTGCCGCTCGATCCGGACGGTCCTTACGGCAAGCGCGTCACCTGGATCGCGAAAGACGCGTATCTGCCGCTGCGGGTGGATTACTACGATCATCAGATGCACCGGGTCAAGACCCTGGAGTTCACCTGGACCCGTGTCGGCGAGGTCTGGGTGTGGAAACGGGTCGTCGCGGTGAACCGGGTCAGCGGCGACAAGACGGTGCTGGAGCAGAGCGACGTCCGGGTCAACCTCGGCCTGCCGGACGAGATATTCACCAAGCGCGCGCTGGATCAGGGCGGCGAGACCTTCGCGAATCGCATGTCCCGCTATGTCCGTTGAGCCGCGCCGCCGCCCGCCCGGGTCGGTGGGGCGCGGGGCGCGTGGAAGATGACGAACGCGGGCCGAGACCCATGAAGACCAGACATTTATACAAGGTGGTGTTTCACAACGAGGGCAAGGTCTACGAGATCTACGCGCGTCAGGTGAGCCAGGGCGGGATGTACGGCTTCATCGAGGTCGCGGAGATCGTCTTCGGCGGGAAGTCCGCCGTGGTGGTCGACCCCTCGGAGGAACGGCTCAAGGCCGAGTTCGGCGGCGTGCGCCGCAGCTATATCCCCCTGCACGCCGTGATCCGCATCGACGAAGTCGACAAGCAGGGATCCGCGAAGATCAGCGACGGCGAGCAGGGCGGCAACGTCGCGCGCTTTCCGGCGCCGCTCTATTCGCCCGGCAGGTCGCCCGACGCCCCGAAGGAATAGCCGGTCACCCTTATCCGGAGCCGGGGACGGATTTCAAATCCGTCCCCGGCCCTGTGCATTCATCGCGTGTCGCTGGCGCAGCGGAAACCGAGGTCGTCGAAGCGCGATTCCGGCGCCAGATAGAACCGGTAGGCGGCGCGGTAGAAGTGGCTGATGACATAATGGCCGACGCCGCCCCAGCCGCCGCCGCGTACGACCCGGAAGCGTTCGCCGTAATCCTTGGAGACGTATTCGCCGCCGGGATAGGGCCGGTACCAGTCGGCGACCCACTCCATGACGTTGCCGGCCATGTCCTCGACGCCGTAGGGGGAGCGGCCCGCCGGCAGCGATCCGACCGGCATCACGCCGAATTCCTCGCCGCGGCCGGCGTTGACCCGCTCGATGGACCATTCGTCGCCCCAGGGGAATTCGCGGCCGTCCGTGCCGCGCGCGGCCTTTTCCCATTCGCGCTCGGTCGGCAGGCGCTTGCCCGCCCAGGCGCAGTAGCGCCGCGCATCCTCCCAGCTCACCCCGCTCACGGGCAGGTTTTCCAGCTCGAGGCGCCGGGCCTCGATCGCGTCCAGCAGCGTATTCTTGTCCAGCGCGCGTGTGTCGCGGTCCAGGTGGAAGGTCTCCGCGGCCAGGCGGCGCAGGGTGGGGACGTCGGCGACCTCGAGGATCGGGCGCGCGAGCAGGAATCCGTTGTCCCGCCACGGATCCGGCAGCCAGTAGTTCTCGGCGACCACGAAGGCGCGGTAGTCGGCGTTGGTGACCTCGAAGCGGTCGATCAGGAAGGCGTCGAGGCGGATCTTCTGCTGCGGGTGTTCGTCCAGGTAGAGCGGCTTGTTGAGGCCGAACTCGCGGCTGTCCGCGCCGGCATCGAGCCCGTCGCTGCCGAACAGGAAATCGCCGGCCGGGATCATGACCATCTCGCCCGCGCCGGCCGCGGCGGCGGCGAGCGCCAGTGACAGCAGGCAGAGGATGCGCATCATCGGCCGTCCTCCACGTTTTTCGCGCAGCGGAAACCGAAGGAGGAGTTCTTCACGCGCGCGTTGAAGAAGCTGCGGTTGAAGGTGGGGGCCGAGATGCCGCACTTGTAGAACGAGCAGTCCCACCACGAGCCGCCCTTGAGCACCTTGTAGATCTGGCCGAAGTTCTCCGACTTCGTCGTGTTGCCCGGGTGCGGCAGATACCAGGACGCGGTCCATTCCCACACGTTGCCCGACATATCGTACAGGCCATAGGGGCTTACGCCGGCCTTGAAGGCCCCGACCGGCGTGGTGTCGCCCTCGCGCCCGAGGCGGGCCCAGCGCACCGGCGTGTTGGCGGCGCGGATGTCGAATTCGTCGCCCCAGGGGAAGATGCGCGCGTCCGCGCCGCGCGCCGCCTTTTCCCACTCCTGCTCGGTCGGCAGGCGCTTGCCCGCCCAGGCGCAGTAGTCGCGCGCGTCGAACCAGGTGACGAAGGTGACCGGATGGTCGGCCTTGCCGCGCGGGGCGGCGCGATTCTCGAAATCGTCCGGCGCGCGCCGCCCGGTCGCCTCGATGAAGGCCTGGTACTGCAGATTGGTGACTTCGTATTCGTCGAGATCATAGTCGGGCAGCCGCACCGTGTGCTGCGGCCCCTCGTCGGCGAGGCGGTCGTCGCTGCCCATCCGGAATTCCCCGGCCGGGATCCGCACCATCGGCCCGGGCGCTGCGCCGATGCGCGTGTCCTCGTAGTACATCGGTCCGGCCAGACCGAGGGGGTCGTCCTTCCCACCCATCGCCTTCCCGCCTGCCGCCGCCGGCGTCTTGAGCGGCCCGCCGCGCTCGCCATCCTCGTGGCAGTTGGCGCAGCCCCGTTGCAGATCGAGTCCGGCGAAGTCGCCCTGCGTATGGCAGGTCGAACACTGCTCGATCTCGCGGTCGTGATGCAGGCTCTTGAGATCGGCCGCGGCGTACACCGCGCACGGCGCGAGGATGCCGGCGACGGACAGCAGGGTCAGGCGGGTGATAGCGGGGCGGCGATACATAAGGTGGTGGAATGATAACACTTAAAACATAGGACTTAGGACTAAGGACTGAGTGAAACAATAAAACACGTAGCCCGGATGGAGCGCAGCGAAATCCGGGAATGCGCTATTTCCCCGGATTACGGCGCTGCGCGCCTGCATCCGGGCTACATGCTTCGATTTGTCTTTTACTCAGTCCTTAGTCCTAAGTCCTGCTTTTAAGCAATAAGATGCTACAATTTCTCCAGTTCTTCTGATGGTATTCCGAGCCATGGTTCCCTCCGCCGTCTTCCAGGCCCGCGGCCTCACCAAGGTCTACCGCATGGGCGAGGTGGAGGTGCATGCGCTGCGCGGCATCGACCTCGATCTGTACCGGGGCGAGTTCGTCGTGCTGCTGGGGCCGTCGGGCAGCGGCAAGTCCACGCTGCTCAACATCCTGGGCGGGCTCGACACGCCGAGCGGCGGGCGCGTGCTGTACGGCGAGCGCGAGCTGACACGCTTCGACGACGCCGAGCTGACCGCCTACCGGCGCGAGCACGTCGGCTTCGTGTTCCAGTTCTACAACCTGATCCCCAGCCTCACCGCGCGCGAGAACGTGGCGCTGGTGACGGACATCGCGCGCGACCCGATGCCGCCCGCCGAGGCGCTGCGGCTGGTCGGCCTGGGCAGGATCGGTTCCACCGTCCTCGAGCAGCTGCAGGGCCGGCAGCGGCAGGGGATCGACATCGTATGCGTCGGTGAGTTGCAGGATACGTCCGGCCGGCGCAAGGCACAGGCCACGGGCCTGCCCGTCC
>JADLCS010000021.1 GCA_020847075.1 Gammaproteobacteria bacterium | reverse complement strand
CAGGATACAGGAAATCTACGGCATCAAACGGGAGGCCGCTGAGAAGGAACTGAAAATGCTCGATCTGTGATGCCCGGCTGGGGTCGGTACCGTCATTCTCCACCGGAATCCAGACGGTACCGACCCTGACCTCCGCTCCACTATCCCTTTTCCACGGGTCCGCCGGATCCTTGCGGGGATGACGCCGGCTTCAGTCCGTATTTCTGAATACGGTAACGCAGGGTATCCCGGGTCGTCCCCAGGGCACGGGCGGTGGCAGCCACATTGTAATGGTTCTGAACGAGCACCTTTTCGATGATGACCCGGTCCATGTCGTCCAGGCTCAGCGAACCATCGAGGGGAAGGGTGAGACCGGCCTGCTGACCCGGAGAGACCGCCGGCGGGACACCCTCGCCGTCTTCCCCGGGACGCGCCTCCGACTCGAGGAGCTCGTCGAACTGCAACCATTTCACCGGAAACACCTCCGACTGCGCGAACATGACGCAGCGCTCGACCACGTTGCGCAGCTCCCGGATATTCCCGCTCCAGACATGCGCGCGCAGCCTTTCCCACGCCTTGTCCGGGATCGTCTTTACATTCTTTCCCAGTTTGGCATTGAACTCGTCGATCAGGATCGGCAAATATTCATCCAGATCCTCGATGCGATCACGCAGCGCGGGCAGATGCAAGTGGAAGATATTCAGGCGATGATACAGGTCTTCCCGGAAGGTATGATTCTGGACGCACTCGGCCAGATCGCGATTGGTCGCCGCGATGATCCGGACATCCACGACGATCTCGTGCTCGCCCCCGACCCGGCGGAAATTCTGCTCCTCGACGACCTTGAGCAACTTCGATTGAAGCGCCAGCGGCATCTCGCCGATCTCGTCCAGGAACAAGGTCCCGCCGTCCGCCTGCTCCATCAGTCCACGTCGTTTCCCCGTCGACCCCGTGAACGATCCCGCCTCGTGCCCGAACAGCTCGGATTCCATCAGCTCCGCGGGCAGGGCGGCGCAATTCACTTCGATCATCGGACCGTTGCTGCGCAATCCGTTATGATGCAGGATCCTCGCGGCGACCCCTTTCCCGGTCCCCGTTTCCCCGCTGATGATCAAGGCGCTGAACGGCGCCGCGCTCAGGCGCGTGAGGAATTCCTTCACTTCCCGCACCAGGGCGCTCTTCCCGAGGAAGGAATCGACGCCATAGAGCCGGCTCGCCTGTCTCGAGGCGTCGTTCAATCGCCGATTGGCCCGGACGCTGCGAGCGGCCGCGGCGATGACCATGTCGAGACGCGGGAAATCGACCGGTTTCTCCAGATAGTCGAAGGCCCCGAGCCGCAGCGCCCGCACGGAATCGGCGATGGTGCCGTACCCCGTCAGGAAGATCCATTCGCTCTCGCCGACACCGACCTTTTCCAGCAGATCCAGCGCGCTCCCGTCGGGCAGGGTCATATCCGAGATCACGATCATCGGACTGATACCCTGTTCCACCAGGAGGCGGTGCGCCTCTTTCAGCGTCGCCGCGATGAGCGGACGCCACTTATCGCGCTTGAAGTGGCGCGCCATCTCGAGAGACAGCAGCTCCTCATCCTCGATGATCAATATCGAATTCGCCATTGCGTATGTCGCCGTCGGAAATAGATGAGCACGCCTGCAATCGCCGTATTCACGCCCCGCACGGGAGGGTCAGCACTATGCGGGCCCCGTGGGGATCCCGGTTTTCCAGCCTGAGGGACCCACCGAGATCGTCGGCGAAACGACGCACCATGATCAGCCCCAACCCCGTCCCTCCCTTGCGCCATGTCCCGAACGGACGTACGCCCGACTCCAGTATCTGAGTCGGAAATCCGGGACCGTTGTCCTCGATCGTCAGGCGCAACCCATCGTCGTCCAGGCGTCCCGAGATGCGGATCGATCCTGGCCTTTCCTCGATCGATTGGCCGGCATTGACGATGAGATTGAATATGCACTGATGAAACTGCATGTCCGGCAGCGGGCAGACGATATCGTCGGGCACGTCGACGACGATATCAATGTCTTCATTGATCTGATAACGCACCAATGAACACAGCTCGTTCAGAGAGGCCGATATCCTGAGGGGAACCAGCGCCTCGGGACTCTGTCTGGCGCTGTCCAGCAGGAGATTGAGCTGATGATTCATCCGTTTTATCTCCCCGATGACCAGATCCACCCGCCCGGCATGCTCCGGAATCGCCAGATCCTGACGCAGGTTCTGCAACGCCATATGTATGGCCATGAGCGGATTTCTCAGCTCGTGCGCCACGCTGGCGGCCACCTCCCCGATCGATCCCATGCGCTCCGCCTGCGCCACCCGGCCCTGTTGCTGAATGAGCAGACGCGTCACCTTGCGCACGGACTCGGACAGGGACTTCTCCCGGCTCCTGTGCTCCTGCTCGAGCGACACCAGATGATTGACCATGTGGTTGTAGTTCTTGAACAAGGGCTGAAGCATGGGATCGAAGGCGGCGGTATAGGCCGACACGTAATGCTGCCGGGTCATCAGGGACATGAGGAAACCCATCGTGTCGATCGGCCTCGATATGCGGCGGCGCACCAGCAGGCCGAGCGGGAACGCGACGACGACCAGGCCCGCCAGCAGCCCCAGCGCGACGTACTTATCATCGCTGGCCGCCTTTCTCTTCCGTTCGATCAGGGATCGGTGGGCCGACAACTCACCGAGCATGGTTCCGCGCATGATCTGCATGGAGTTCATCAGCATGCTCAGCATGCCGTCGTGCTCCATATCCTCGTTCATCTCGCGAAACACTTCCAGTTGCCGGACGATGGTCGTGATCCTGTCGTTCGAGGCCGGGTCCAGACTATTGCCGAACTCCAGCAACCGATCGAGTTGTTCGTGGATCCGGTCCACCGCGGAGACATCTATCGGATTCGGATAGGCCACGACATATTCGACGATCAGGGCCCTCATGGCGTCGTCTATGGTCTGGACATCGGCGATATAATTCAGATGCCTCTGAATCGGCTCCAGTTCCCTGTCGTGCCGCCATGAATTGTAAAAAAGCAGGCCGAAGGCCACGAGCAGCATGAACGCCACGCTCACGGTCAGCAACCATACCGGCTTGTGCAGAAAGCCCATGGAATGATGGTCACACGCTCCGACGGATCTCCGCGGATGCCGGACGGGCCGGATCCGCCCCCCTCGCCACGACCGGAAACGGTCAGACCCGCCGGTCGCCATGTCCTCCGGATCGATGCCGGAATGAAATACCTATCGGTCGCGGCGGGGATCCGCCCGGACCGGACCGGCGCACACACTCACCGGCGCATGGCTCTCCGGGCCGCGTCCTGGCGCTGGAGCCGACGGCCTCTACTGATCCACGGCGTCTTTCGCCTCGTCGCCGAGTTCCTGCATCTTGTCGCCGGCCTTTTCCACCGACTGGTCCAGCTTCTCTCCCATCTCTTCGGCGGGGCCGTCGTTGTAATCGCAGCCCACGACTCCCAGACCGAAGATCGCCATCAATGCCACGACCAGAATGAAGTGATTGGTATGCATGGTCCGCTCCTCTCATGTCTACGCCAAGAAAACCGCGCTCGCTTCTCGCGATGCCATGCAGCAATGGGGCCATTTCAAAAAATATTTATGTTACAGACTATTATGCTCCATCCTCCGAAAGCGGGTCATCGCGATCGGGCAATATACCCCATCTCCCGGGTGAATACTCCCGCGGGGAACCGCCCAGCCCCGGAATCTCCGCAGCGGGCCGCGCCCGGAACCACGGACGTGACGCGCGAAAACCCGAACAGACGCCATGAAGTATAACGCCGCCTCCGGAAGGGATCGAATCCCCCCCTTGGATCCGGTGGATCCACCGGATCCAAGGCTGAATCCGCCGAAATAGATGCCGTCAGACCAGCGGTCGACGGTTCCCCATGATCAGAGAGATCACGAACAACACCAGGAAAATGAGGAAGAGCACCTTGGCGATGCCGGCCGCCGCACCGGCGATGCCGAAAAAGCCGAGAGCCCCCGCGATCAATGCAATGATCAGAAACGTCACAGACCAGGCCAGCATGGCTTCCTCCTTTATGCACCCGCGCGGGATGCGTTTCGATGATTGACGGGGGCATGCTAGCGCGCAGGGGCCTGCGTGTAATTGGCTTTTCTCAATCCCCAGCGAATGTATCCGGATCCGGCGTTTCCGCCGGAGGATTCACATATTTCAATTACACACCGGACCGGCTCGTATAGGGTGGTGGCGTCGTCGGGCGATATCGCCCGACAATCCTGTGCAACACCAGCAAGGAGGAATCACCATGAAAAGACTGAACGCGGTGGCAATAACCCTCGTGCTCGCGGCCCCCCTCGCCGCCGGCGCCCATGCGGCCACGCTCACGAAGGAGGCCCACGACCTGGAAAAGAACCGCATCTCCTCCGACTACCGGGCCGGCAAGGCCTCCTGCGACAGCCTCGCGGGCGACGCCAGGGACGTCTGCATGGCCCGGATCGAAGGCAAGAAAGACGTCGCGGAGGCCGAACTCGAGGCGCGCATCAAACCCGGTGCGAAGACCCAGTACGATCTCGCCATCGCCAAGGCGGAGGCGGACTACGCCGTCGAAAAGGAACAATGCAATTCCCAGGCGGGCGACGCGAAGGATCAATGCCTGAGATCGGCCAAGGATGCCCTGGAATCCGCCAGGGCCAGCGCGAAGATCCAACTCGGGCACGAGAGTGACTGAAGGATATCCCTGACAGGCCCGGCGCCCCGGGTCCCGGATGATCCGGGGCGCCGGGCCTGCGGTGGCGGCCGCTCCACGCCCAACCCGCGACTCCACACGGATCCCGACATATCGACCCGGCCGATGGGGCCGGATCTATCTTTTATTCCACCGAGAAAAAAACGATTGGCGCGCCCTAGAGGATTCGAACCTCTGACCTTTGGAATCGGAATCCAACGCTCTATCCAACTGAGCTAAGGGCGCGGGGAACTGCCGGACGGCAAATAATGCATGGCGCCGGGAAGCGGCGTGGGGCACAGGATATGACAGGTGGGGCGGTAAATCAACCTCGGGCGGGGCGACGGGCCCGCGTGGGGCCTGAAAAATCAATTGCTTAACTATATAAACCGCGGGACTGAGGACGGAGTGAAACGCCTCATGAATACGGGGCGGGATGTGAAACCGGTCCTGTGTCTCCCTTCCGGAAGACCCGCCATCCGCAGGGCAGCCACATTTTTCGCGCTTACCCTGTGGACCAATGGGTGTTTACTCCGTCCTCAGTCCTAAGCCCTCAGTCCTAATATATTTCTACCCCATCAGCTTCCGATCACGCCGCCGTCGTCCTTGGTAATGACGACGACGGAAGAACGCGGCTTGAGTGCGCCCTGTCCGCTGGCCGTGGTGGGGCCGTTGGCTCCGCTGTCGGGCCAGGTGGAATTGTCGGTGAAGGCGTTGACCCAGTCCTCGCCCGGATGCTGGATGCCGACGAACATGCTGCGGCCGTCCGGCGTGGTCACCACACCGGTGACTTCGCAGTTCTTCGGGCCGGTGAGGAAACGACGCGTCTCGCCGGTGGACGGGTCGGCGCACATCATGACGTTGCCGCCGATGTTCACCCAGTCGCCCTGCGCGTTGCCGGGCTGATCGGTCTGGATCCACAAACGGCCGTCGCGGTCGAACCACAGACCGTCCGGCGCGCCGTAGTCGTCGCCGATGATGTTGCCGACGTAGCCGTCGTGGCCGTCTAGGGTATAGCCGGCGCCCAGCGTCTTGGCCGTGGACCTGTCGCCGCACCGGGCGAAGATGTCCCATTCGAAATCGACGGCGTCTACCCGGCCGAGTGCGTCGCGCCAGCGGATGATGTGGCCGAAGTCGTTATCGGGACGCGGGTTGGCGGCGTCCACCGGCGGGTTGGCGGTGGCGGCGCCAGTAGTGCCGTCCGGGGTGTTGCCGGAGACCGGGGTGTTGCCGCGACGGCTGTTGTTGGTGAGGGTCATATAGACCTCGCGCGTCACCGGATGCGCCGCGCCCCACTCGGGACGGTCCATCATGGTGGCGCCGAGCCGATCAGCGGCCTGGCGGCACTTGATCAGCACCTCGCCCTGGTCGGCGAAGCCATTCTTCGGCGTCAGGCCGTTCCGGCCCCACACCAGCGGCAGCCACCTGCCGCTGCCGTCGGCGTTGAAACGGGCCACGTACAGGATGCCGTCGTCGAGCAGGTCGCGGTTGGCGTGCGGATTCCTCGGATTGTACCTGCGGGCGCACACGAACTTGTAGACGTACTCGTTGCGTTCGTCGTCGCCCATGTACACAGCCACCCGGTTGCGGTCGTCCACCACCACCATGGCGCCCTCGTGCTTGAATCGGCCGAGCGCGGTGCGCTTGACCGGCGTGCTGCGCGGGTTCCACGGGTCGATCTCCACCACCCAGCCGAAGCGATTGGGTTCATTCGGCTCTTTGCGCACGTCGAAGCGCGGGTCCACCTCGTGCCAGCGGTAACCGAAGCCCGTCGCGGCGATGCCGTAACGGCCTTCGTCATCGGTCGGAGTGAAGGATTCGGTGGCGCCGAAATAACCGTTCCAGTTCTCTTCGCAGGTCAGGTAGGTGCCCCACGGCGTATGGCCGTGCGCGCAGTTGTTCAGCGTGCCGAGCACGCGCCGGCCGGAGCGGTCGGCGGAGGTCTTCAACAGCGCATGGCCGGCCGCCGGCCCGCTGAGCTTGCACGGGGTATTGCCGGTGATGCGGCGGTTGAAACCGGAACGGCGCTCGACGCTCCACCGGCCGCGCTCGCGCTCGACCTCCATGATATTGACGCCGTGAGCGGCCTGCTGCGCGCGCACCATGGCCGGCGTGAGCGCGGCGGTGGCGTAGGCGGCGGCCGGCGTGATGTCGTTCACCAGGGGCGGATCGCAGTACTCGCTGTTGCTCACCAGCAGGCCGCGCTCGTCGTCACGCGCATGCCTGTCGCGCCCGTGTCGGCCATTTCCATGTTTATCATGCCCGGGCTTGTTGTGCCCGGGCTTCCAGTCCAGGAACGGAAATAAGTGCATACCGTCGGTGTTGGCGCCATAGCAGCGCAACTGGGTGGCCTCGTCCATCGTGCTGGACGGGGCCCAGTGCGGCGCGAACGTCAGGGAGTCCCCCCAGGATACCAGCACGCTGGCCGTGTACCCGGGCGGAACGGTGATGGCGTCGGTCATGGGGGCAATATTGGGCAGCACCGAGGTGAAACCGATGCCGCCGACGGGCGCCGGCGCCGCCTTGGCGAAATTGATCATGCCGTCGACGACGTTGGCGCCGAGCGCCGCCACCACACCGATGCCGGCGGTAGCACCGAGTGAATTCTTCAGAAAGCCACGGCGGCTCAAGCGATACTGCTCGATCACGGTATGAATGGATTCGTTGTCCGAGGCGTTGCTGGTTTCGAAACTGGGATTGAGCCTGCTGTCACGATGCAGATGGCTGCTCATGGGACCTCCTCACTGTCGGCCTATCGTAGGTAAGCACACGGGGACTGCGCGCCGGACGTACGGCACCGGCGACGCAATCCACGCGCGCACGCTTTGTATGAAGCGCCAGACTACAAACGGATTGCTACAGTGGGATGAAGCGGGAGTGAAATTGGCGTTTCGGTTGTGTGACAGCCGGGCGGCGATCAGGCCGATCTGCTGCCGGCCGCGCCTCCGGCGTCGGTCAGGTCGCGGCCGTGGTGCTCGGCAAGCCAGGCGCTCATCTGCGCGACGGGCAGCGGGCGGCTGATGTAATAGCCCTGCGCGATGTCGCAGCCGAGCGCGCGCAGCGCGAACAGGATGGGGCGCGACTCCACCCCTTCGGCCACGACCCTGAGGCCGAGGTTGTGCGCGAGCTCGACGGTGGAGCGCACGATCTGGGCGTCGCCCGAGTCCTTCAGCATGTCCATGACGAAGGACTTGTCGATCTTCAGCTCTTCGGCCGGCAGCAGCTTCAGATACGCCAGCGAGGAATAGCCGGTGCCGAAGTCGTCGATGGAGAGCGGGATGCCGGCGGCCCGCAGGGCGCGCGCGTTCCTCAGCGCCGTCTCCGGATCGCCCATGATGGCGCTCTCGGTGATCTCGAGCGTCACCCACTGCGCGTCGATGGCGAGACAGCGGGTCACCTTCTCGACCAGCATCACGTCCTGCAGCAGGCGGGCGGACAGGTTCACCGCGACGCGGATCCGGTAACCGCGCCGGTGCCAGTCGCGCGCGTGCGCCACGGCGGACTTCAATACCCACTCGGTGAGCGGCCAGATCAGGCCGGTGTTCTCCGCCACCTCGACGATCTCTTCCGGATTGATGAACCCCTGCTCCGGATGCTCCCAGCGCAGCAGGGCCTCGGCCCCGACGACGGCGCCGGACGCGATGTCGATCTTGGGTTGATAGTACACGGCGAGGCGATCCTGCTCGATCGCCGGCCGCAGCCCGGTGGAGATCAGCAGCCGCAGGGCGTTCCTCGCCGCGAACTCGGGCCGGTACAGAATCGCCCCGGCGCGGGCGCGCTTGGCGGCATACATCGCGGTGTCCGCGTGCTGCAACAGGGCCTCCGCCGTGCCGGCATGGTCGGGATAGCGCGCGATGCCGATACTGGCGCCGATCTCGAGCGCGATGTCGCGCAGCGGGAACGGCGCCTCCAGGGCGCGCAGCAAACGCCCGGCCAGCGCGAAGCCCCGCGCCTCGTCGCCGCGCAGCGCGATCGCGAATTCATCGCCGCCGAGGCGGGCGAGCACCGCATCCCCGTTCCCGTCCATGCAGTCGGCGAAACGCCGCGCGATCTGGCGCAGTAACTGGTCGCCGACGCCGTGACCGAGCGCATCGTTGACCTCCTTGAACTTGTCCAGGTCGATCAGCAGCAGCGTGACGGCGGCCTCACGCACATCTCCATCCAGCATCCGGGCGAGCCGGAGTTCGAGATCATAACGGTTGCCGAGACCGGTCAGGGCGTCGTGCGTCGCCTGATGTTCGAGCCGCCTGCGCTGTTCCACGCGTTCGGTGATGTCGCGCACGAACACCGTGCGCAGGACCTCGCCCTCCATCTCCATTCGACTCATGGCGAGCTCGACCGGAACGTGGCCGCCGCCCGCGCGGTGCGCGCGGCCCTCGAAGGTGCCCTCCAAGATATCTTCCAGCACCGTCATCCCGGGCACCTCCGCGTCCATCACGCCCGGCGGCGGCAGTTCGATCCATTCCCGCATCGGCCGGCCGATCAGACCGGTCGCCGACGCGCCGAACAGACGCCGCGCCGCGGGATTGACTGAGGCGATGCGCCCCTCCCCGGTGAGCGTCAGAATGGCGTCGAGGCTGTTGTCCACCACGGCGGACATCATCGCGTCCTTGCGCCGCAGATCGAAGGCCTGGAGCAGCAGGCGCAGGTGCTGCTGCTCCAGGCGCGCGATCAGGGTGAAGGCATAACCGAGGATCAGCAGGCCGAGCAGTGGCGCGACCGCCGCGACGAGGCGCCATTCCCGGTAGAGATACAGCGACGCGCCGAACAGCACGAGCAGGCCCGCAATGGTAAAGACGAGCCCGCCGCGCCGGCTGTCGCGGCGCAGCACCCTGTCCATCAGCAGCGCCAACAGCACGGCGGCGAACAGGCTGGCCGCGGCCGGCACGTTGCGCAACCCGCCGCCGTGCAGGGTCTGATAGACCATCGCCTGCACCACGGCGCCCGGCAGGGAGCGGTATACCGGAACGGCCAGGATATCACCGAGTTCGAGCGCGGTCGCGCCGACGATCACATGCCGGCCCTTCAGCGCATCGGTGTCGATCTTTCCATCCAGGACGTCGACGAAGGAATACCGCGCGAAGCTGGCGGGGTCGATGCCGAAGTCGATGCGGATCTCGCGCCCGCGATAGTCCGTGCGCCCGCTCATCCGCACCCCGACGAGATCCGGCATGTCCCCGTCCGCGCGCCAGTCTCCCGGGATGCGCCGCACCAGGCCGTCGCCGTCGGGCCGCAGATTCACCGACACCTGCGCGCTGTGCGCGCGAAATTCCGGCAACGGCACCGCGGTGACGAGACGATCGCGCTCCAGGCTGCGGTCCGGCTGCACGAACGCCGGCAGCATGACGCGCGCCCCCGCGTAGGCGGCGAGGGCCCGCGCCAGCAGCGCGTCGTCCATTGGGTCCGACGTCGCACTGAAATCCACGTCGTAAAAGACGTCGGCGACGCCCGCCTCGCGCAGGCGGTCCAACAGTTGCGCGTGATAGCGCCGCGGCCACGGCCAGGTGTTCAGACGCCGCAGGCTGTGCGCGTCGATCTCGACGATCACCAGGTCGCTCGGCTCGACATGGCGGTCCAGTGCGGCGGCCAGATCCTGCAAGCGCAGATCGAGCGGACGCCACCCGCCGAGCATGGAGGCGCACAGGACGACGGCCAGTGCCAGCATGACGGGCCAGCGCGCGATCCCGCTCAGGCGGAATGCGGCGTTCGTCTGCGATGCGCCCATGCCCGCTCGCCGTCGGAGGAGACCGGAGCTTTACAGCCCGGGCAGGTTATTGAGAAGGTTGCCCGTGGTATTCGTGACACCGGACACGATATTCGTCACGGCGCCGACGATCTCTTCGGGCGCCACATCGACGGAGACCTCCGTGCCCGTCACGCCCAGGTCCACCACCGGCGTGCCGCCCAGATCGAGATCCACCGCCGCCCCCGCACCTCCGGCCGAGGCGTCGACATCGAGCGAGACGTCCAGCCCGATGCCAGGCGTCGAGAGGTCTCCCACGGTCACCTCGCCGATATCGACCGAAGTATCGCCGAGGTCGATCACCGGCCCGGCGTCGCCGCCGATGACGATGTCGCCCAGGTCGATGGAGGTCCCGCCGATGCCGGCGATATCCCCCACAGTGGTCCCACCCACGTCGATGGATACCCCGCCGACGTCGACCTGCGGCGTAGCGCCGAGATCGATCGAGGCCTGCCCGACGCCGACCGAGACCGTACCCACATCCACGCCCGGCGCGCCGACGTCCAGACTGACGGTGGTCGCACCCACGTTGACGCCCGTGCTACCGACCTCGATCCCCGATCCGGTGTCGAGACGCAGCGCGGCATCCACGCCCACCGGCGCGGCGCCGACTGCGAGTTCCGCCGTCGCGCCGCCAACCGCGACCGAAGACGCGCTGCCGACATTCATCGAAGCGATCCCGGGATCGATCCCTCCGACCTCTCCGGCGGAACCCGCGCCACCCACGATGCGGATCGGTCCCGTCATCGGCGTCGTGAGCGCCTGCGGGTCTTTCAGCAGGATACGGTCACCGTCCCTGGATTTGATCGCGGCCTGACCCGGCTCCAGCATCACCTGCGATTTTCCATCCAGCGTATGGACCGCGAGGCGTCCTTCGATCAACGCCACCGTGCTCGCGTCCGCCGTGACCAGGATGTTGAAGGTCGTGCCCTTGACCACCGAGACGAGATAGGGCGTCTCCACCTCGAAGCCGCCGCCGGCCATCCGGTGCTCGATCTCGTAGAGCATCGAACCCAGGGCCTGGCGCACGCGGTCGATGAGGCCGCCGGCCGCGGGTTGCGGCTCGGGTATCTGGAAACGCGCCCCCGGACTGACCGTGACGCGGTCGCGGCCGTGCCCGAGCACCAACCGGCCGTCGTCGCCGGTCCGCGCCGTGAACGGCGGCGTCAGCGCCGTGCCCGGACGCACGCGCGCCATCTCCCGTCCGGAGGCGTCCTCGATCGATACCGTTCCGGAGATTTCCTCGACGGACCACGTCCGCGCGGGCGCGTCCTCCGCCCGGACGGGAAGCGGCATCAGGCCGACGCAGAGCAGGAGGAGAAACAGGGACAGACGGGCAGGCGACGATGACATGGCAACTCCACGGATCAGTAAGCTGTTCGATCGATACCCCGGACACGATCCCCCCGGGGACGGGATTCAAGTGAACGGTCGTCAGGGGCTTAGCGGCGAACTCAAGAAAATCTTGAGCAAAACGATAAGGAATTACCCGGCCCACTCTTTCCTGCAGGCACTCTATTTATATAGGTAAGCGATCGACGCGATCCCATGAGACATGTCCTGATCCCCTTGCTCCTGGCGATCCTGCCGGCGGCCGCGCAGGCCGCCGGTCCCCCGCTGGAAAGACTGATTCCCGACCAGATCGAACGTCAGATCGAGAACCGCCCACCACCCGAACCCGCCGCGCCGCCCGTCACGGGCGCGACCGCGGCGACGCGCGTCGAACTGGCGCAGCAATCCTTCGTGCTGGCGGGGGTGCTGGTGGAAGGCGCCACGGTCTATCCGGCGCTGGATTTCCTGCCCTACTATCAGGCCCATCTCGGCACGCGGGTCACCGTGTCCACGCTGCGCGACATCGCCGAGGCGATCACGCGCCATTACCAGCAAGACGGCTATTTCCTTTCCAATGCCCTTCTGCCGGCGCAGGACATCGAATACGGCATCGTGCGCATCCGCGTGATCGAAGGCTATCTGTCCACGTGGAGCATCCCCGGCGCGAACGCCGAGCCCGATCCTCTGCTCGCGCGCTGGCTCGAACCGCTGATGCGACAGCGGCCGGCGCGGAAAGACCTGCTGACGGCGGCGATCCTCAGGATCAACGCCCTGCCGGGGATCGGCGTGCGTCCCCAGGTACGCGCGCAGAGCGGGGAGACGGGCGCCTATGAACTCCTGCTTCCGGTCGAACGCAAACGCTTCGACGGCAGCCTCAGCCTCGACAACCGCGGCAGCGAATTCATCGGACCGGTACAGGGGGTGCTGGCGCTGCGCACCTACGATCTGACGCGGCGCCACGAATCCTACCAACTGAAACTGGCGACCGCGGCGGAGACGCGCGAACTGAGTTACGCCGACGCCTCGACCGAATGGCTGCTGCCGCCCGACGGCCTGCGTCTACAGGCCAGCGCGACCCGGGTCGGGTCGGACCCCGGCGGCAGACTGGAGACGAGCGATGTGCACATCGAGAACCGCCGCTACCGCATCGGCCTGACCTACCGGCTCCTGCGCACGACCACGGCGGAAAGAAACCTCGGCGTCTACCTGAACCGTTACCACTCACGCACCGACCTGGCGGACGTCAAACGGCTGGAAGACAGACTGACCGGCCTGAACCTGAACTATCGCCAGGCCTGGCTCGGCACGCAGGGCGCGATGCACTCTCTGACCGCCTCGATCACCCGCGGCCTGACGCTCGGCGACACCGAGGTCATCGATACCGTGCGCGGCGCGGGCGTCGGCACGCCCGCCTATACGAAAATGAACCTCGGATATGCCGGCCGGTTCTCCCCCGGCAAACGGTGGGAACTCAGCACCCAGGTGGACGGGCAGTACGCGCACGACGAATTGCCTTCGTCCGAACGCTACAGCCTGGGCGGGCCGCTGTACGGACGCGCCTACGACCCCTCCGAACTGACGGGCGATCACGCCCTTGCCGCTCGCCTGGAACTGACCGATCGCGGCGGACCGGCCTGGGGTAAGTTACGCCTCGCGCCCTACACGTTCTATGACCTCGGCGCCGTGTGGCAACGCGACGCCGGGGTGGAAGACACACGCGCCTCCGTCGCGTCGGCCGGCCTGGGCGTGCGCCTGAGCGTCGCATCACTCGCGATGGGCCTGGAACTGGCCAAGCCGCTGACACGGCCGGTGGCGGAAGAAGGTGCGGATGGAAACGACGTGTGTGTCTTCGGTAATCTGAGCTATCGCTTCTGAGGACGGCGCGCGACGTCCTCGACTGAGCGACGTTCACGATGCAGTCATTCCCGCGCACGCGGGAATGACCATTGGTCGTCTCATCGCGAACGTATTTTTTCCAGTCTCGAAATAGATTCTACTAAAGTGGTATATGGCGGGCGGCGCGGACGGCTCCGCTCTTCCCCGACGTCGTAGCCGTATTTCCGGAACCACCAGCGGTATTTCTCGACAACCGCGGCGGACAGCCCGGGATCGAGCGAGCCCTTCCAGGAACCGGGGCGCCCGTCCGTGACGTGGCGGGGATGAAACAGGGTCACTTCGTTGTACTGCGGATTCCTGGGGCCGGGCGAATCGTAACTCATCTCTGCGATCTCGGCGATGATGTCCGCGGCGTTCCATGCGGCGGACTCGTCCGGTGATCCGGCCATGAATTTCCGTCTGATGACCTCCGCCAGACCCGCGAGGATTTCTTCCTTGCCGTGCAGCATGTGTTCATATTCCAGGGTGAAATCGGCGCAACGCATCCATTCCTCGTGGCTTCTGACGTATTCATCCGCCCAGGCCATCTGCGCCGGTCCGCCGAATCTGCGCTGCTGGCTGGCCATCGCATCGCGGACGTCCCGATAGGAATAGAAAATCGCGCGGGCACACCCGGCGACGGGCGCCTCGTGGAAGTGCATCTTCAGCAGGACATGGCGGTTGGCCATCAGCCCGCGGTGGTCCTGATACCATCCCGAACCCAGCGGGGCGAAGGTCCTGGGACAGGCGCGGAGCAGCAGGCGCACGGCGTTGAACAGCCAGGTGCTCCCGGATCGCGGCATGCCGGCGGACACCATCAGAACGGGCTTTCTCTGCATGCGAACGCTGCCTGTATATATCTCGATATTGACGCCGTCTCCGCGGCCACAAAGGTCGCGCGGGAAAATGCCCGGACAGGATGTGCCGTTGATGGACCTCCATGTCGGGCCGCGGTGGCATCGCCGCCCTGGCGGGACCGGCGCGACGCGGGTGCGGTACTTCGCCCCGGCCCTGTTTCCAAGACGGAGGTGCGCGGAGAATGGTTCCGCGAAATCGAAGAGACGTGTCAGGACCGAATCATCCGGAGAGACAACTGTGCAGAAATTATGAATTGCGCAGGAAATGCGCACGCGCGGAGACGACGCGGCGGTTTATTCCACGGTCACCGATTTCGCGAGGTTGCGCGGCTTGTCGACGTCGGTGCCCTTCTGCAGGGCGGTGTGATAGGCGAGCATCTGCACGGGAATGGCGTGCACGATGGGCGACAGCACGCCGACGTGGCGCGGGGTGCGGATGACGTGCACGCCTTCGCTCTCGGCGAAGTGGCTGTCGAGGTCGGCGAACACGAACAGCTCGCCGCCGCGCGCGCGCACTTCCTGCATGTTGGATTTCACCTTCTCCAGCAGGGCGTCGTTCGGCGCGATGACGACCACCGGCATGTCGCTGTCCACCAGCGCGAGCGGGCCGTGTTTCAGCTCGCCGGCCGGATCGGCCTCGGCGTGGATGTAGGAGATCTCCTTCAGCTTGAGCGCGCCCTCGAGCGCGATCGGATAGTGGATGCCGCGACCGAGGAACAGCGCGTGGTGGCGCGGCGCGAAGGCGCGCGCCCATTCGGCGACCTGCGGCTCGAGGTTGAGGGCGTGCTGCACGCTGCCGGGCAGGTGGCGCAGCGCGTCGATGTGCGCGGCCTCCTGCTCCGGCGTGAGCCGTCCGCGCCCGCGCGCGAGCGTCACCGCCAGCGTGAACAGGGCGGCGAGCTGGGTGGTGAAGGCCTTGGTGGACGCGACGCCGATCTCGGCGCCGGCGCGGGTGTAGAACACCAGCCTCGAGGCGCGCGGGATGGCGCTTTCCTGCACGTTGCAGATCGACAGCGTCTGCGTCTGGCCGAGCGACCGGGCGTGCTTCAGCGCCTCCAGGGTGTCGAGCGTCTCGCCCGACTGCGAGATGGTGATGACGAGCCGGCGCGGGTCTGGCACCGATTCGCGGTAGCGGTATTCACTCGCGATTTCCACCGAGGTCGGTACCTTGGCGATGGCCTCGATCCAGTATTTGGCGGTGAGCCCGGCGTAGTAGCTGGTGCCGGCGGCCAGGATCAGCACGCCGTCGATGTCCTGCAGCACGGCCTCGGCCTCGCGGCCGAACAGCACCGGGTCGAAGCCTTCGCCCGCGACCACCGGTTCGATGGTGTCGGTGAGCGCGCGCGGCTGCTCGTGGATCTCCTTCTGCATGAAATGGCTGTAGGGGCCGAGCTCCATCGAGGCGAGCGAGACGTCGCTGACGTGCACCGGGCGCTCGACCGGCAGGCCCGCGCGATCGACGATGGTGACGCGCTCGCGCGTGATCTCGGCGACGTCGCCCTCGTCGAGATAGACCACCCGGCGGGTGGACGACAGCACGGCGGAGACGTCGGAGGCGATGAAATTCTCACCCTCGCCCAGGCCGATCAGCAAGGGGCAACCGACGCGGGCGCAGGTCATGACGCCGGGGGAATCGAGCGCCACCACGCCGATGGCGTAGGCGCCCACCAGCTCGGCCACGGCGCGCCGGGTGGCGATGAACAGGTCGCGACACTGACTGTAATGGTGATGCACGAGATGCGCGATCACCTCGGTGTCGGTCTGCGATTCGAAGACGTAGCCCAGCGCCTGCAAATTCCGGCGATGCTCGTCGTGGTTTTCGATGATGCCGTTGTGCACCACGGCGATGGTGTCGTGCGAGACGTGGGGATGGGCGTTGAGCTCGGTGACGCCGCCGTGCGTCGCCCAGCGCGTGTGGCCGATGCCGATCAGGCCCTGCAGGCCCTCCGCCGCCGCCTTGCCCTGCATGTCGGCGACGCGCCCGACCGCGCGCACGCGCCGGATGCCGCCGTTGATGACGGCCACGCCCGCGGAATCATAGCCGCGGTATTCGAGCCGGCTCAGGCCCTCGATCAGTATCGGAACGACGTTGCGCTGCGCCACGGCGCCGACGATGCCGCACATATCAGGAATTCCTCTGAGAGCGTGAGGAGTGAGGCGTGAGAAGTGAGGAGATAAAGCTTATGGATCGCTTCATGATCGTTCGAGAATCCGCGGATTGGCTACTGAGGACAGATTTATTTTCTGATCCATTGATGTCCTATGGAATTGGAAAAAATAGATCTGTCCCCAATTTTTCACGATATCCATCGAATTCCACCTGCCCATCAGCCACCTCTCCGTCCTTAGTCCTTAGTCCTTAGTCCTTAGTCCTAACACCTCACCCCTCACGCCTCACCCTTCTTCTTCACCGGCCTTTTCCACCCCTTGCGCGTCTCCTGCTTGATCCGGCTGAGCGTCAGCTCGCCCGCCGGGACGTCGCGCGTGATGGTGGAGCCGGCGCCGATGGTGGCGCCGGCGCCGACCTTGACCGGCGCGACGAGCTGGGTGTCGGAACCGATGAAGGCCCCGTCGCCGATCTCGGTGCGGTGCTTGTTGGCGCCGTCGTAATTGCAGGTGATGGTGCCGGCGCCGACGTTGACGTCGCGGCCGACCGTGGTGTCGCCGATGTAGCTCAGGTGGTTGACCTTGGAACCGTCGCCTATGCTCGACTTCTTGATCTCGACGAAATTGCCGATGTGCGCGCCGGCGGCGATCCGCGTCTCCGGGCGCAAACGGGCATACGGACCGATGCGGCAGTCCGGCCCGACGTCGGCCGCGTCGATCACGCAATGGGATTCGATGCGCGTGCCGGCGCCGATGCGCGCGTCGCGGATCACGCTGTAGGGACCGACGACGACGCCGTCGCCGAGCGTGACATGGCCTTCCAGTACCACGCCGACGTCGAGGACGACGTCGCGGCCGACGGAAAGCGCGCCGCGCAGATCGAAACGATCGGGATCGAGCAGCGTCACGCCCTCGAGCAGCAGGCGCTCGACCTGCCGGCGCTGATAGCAACGCTCCAGCGTCGCGAGCTGGAGGCGGTTGTTCACCCCCAGGATCTCCTCGTTCGCGCGCGGATCGACCGTGCCCACCTCGACCCCATCGCCGACCGCGCGCGCGATCACGTCGGTGAGATAGTACTCGCGCTGGGCATTGTCGTTGTCCAGGCCGTCCAGCCAGCGGCGCAGGGCGCCGCCTTCCGCCGCCAGGAAACCGGTGTTGACCTCATGGATGGCGCGTTCTTCCTCGCCGGCGTCCTTCTCCTCGACGATGCGCAGCACCTTGCCCGCGCCATCGCGCACGATGCGGCCGTAACCGGTCGGCTCCGGCAGGCGCGCGCTGATCAGGGCGAGGCCGCCGCGCGCGGCGGCCACCAGACGCTGCAGCGTCTGCGCCTCGATCAGGGGCACGTCACCGTACAGAACCAGAACCGTATCGCCCGGGACCACCGCCGGCATGGCCTGCTGCACCGCGTGTCCCGTCCCGAGCTGCTCGCCCTGCTCGACCCACTCGACGTCGATCCCCTCCAGGCGCGCGCGCACCTGCCCGCCGCCATGGCCGTAGACGACATGGACCCGTTCGGGATTGAGGGCGAAGGCGGTGGTGACGACATGTTCCAGCAGCGGCGCCCCGCCGAGCGGATGCAGCACCTTGGGCAGCGCGGAGCGCATGCGCGTCCCGCCGCCCGCCGCCAGAATGATGATCTTCAGTCCCATGGGAGAGGTATCGGGGTCGAAGTGAACGAGGTACGCGGCCAGGCCCGTCGCCGCGCCGCGGCGGACGCCGCCGTCTCCTGAGTGATGAAAATCCACATGGGTCTATTCTAGCGCCAAGCCCGCGGGTGGGTAAGCGGGCCGGGGTAGAACTCCCCCGGACTGAACCGCGCTGCGTCCCTCTGGAGACCCCTTCGGCGATGCCGGCTGCGGAATATATAGCGGCGCGCGCGCGCCCGGGCTTAACGCCCGGCCTTCTCGCGCAGCTTCTTGATGGCGGCGAGTTGGGCGACCGCCTCGGCGAGCTCCGACTGGGCGCGGGCGTATTCGAATTCCGAGGTCTTGTCGCGCAGCGCCTGTTCGGCCCGTTCCTTGGCCTGCATCGCCGCCGCCTCGTCGAGATCCTTGGCGCGCAGCGCGGTGTCGGCCAGAACGGTCACGACATGGGGCTGGATCTCCAGCATGCCGCCGGAGACATAGAAGAACTGCTCCCCCTCGGCGGTGCGGATGCGCACCTCGCCGGGCTTGAGCTGGGTCAACAGGGGGGCGTGGCGCGGCAGGATGCCGAGCTCGCCCATCACCGCGGGGGCGAACACCATCTCGGCCGGACCGGAAAAGATCTCTTCCTCCGCGCTGACGATGTCGACGTGCATGGTCATGGCCATAGTGGTCCCTTTCCCGTCCGCGTCCCGGCCTTACTGCAGCTTCTTCGCCTTCTCGACCGCCTCGTCGATGGTGCCGACCATGTAGAAGGCCTGCTCGGGCAGGTGGTCGTATTCGCCGGCGACGATCGCCTTGAAGCCGTTGATGGTGTCCTTCAGCGAGACGTACTTGCCGGGCGTACCGGTGAACACTTCCGCCACGGTGAACGGCTGCGACAGGAAGCGCTGGATCTTGCGCGCGCGCGCCACGATGCGGCGATCGGTCTCGGACAGTTCGTCCATGCCGAGGATCGCGATGATGTCCTTCAGCTCCTTGTAGCGCTGCAGCGTGCTCTGCACGTTGCGCGCGGTCTCGTAGTGTTCCTGGCCCACGATCAGCGGATCGAGCTGGCGGCTGGTGGAGTCGAGCGGGTTCACGGCCGGGAAGATGCCGAGCGCGGCGATCTGGCGAT
>JADLCS010000020.1 GCA_020847075.1 Gammaproteobacteria bacterium | reverse complement strand
GCTGCACACGACGCTGATCGGCCCCTACGGCATGCCGGTCGAATTCCAGATCCGCACTCAGGCCATGCACCGCATCGCCGAGAGCGGCGTCGCCTCGCACTGGATGTACAAGAGCAGCGATGCCGAGTTGAACGAAGCGCAGAAGCGCACGCACAAGTGGCTGCAGTCGCTGCTCGACATCCAGAGCACCACGGGCGATGCGGCCGAGTTTCTCGAACACATCAAGGTCGACCTGTTCCCCGACGAGGTCTACGTATTCACGCCCAAAGGCACGATCAAGGCGCTGCCGCGCGGGGCAACACCGGTCGATTTCGCCTACGCGGTACACACCGACATCGGCAACACCTGCGTGGCGGCCAAGATCGACCGCCGGCTGGCGCCGCTGTCCTCCACCCTGTCGAGCGGGCAGACGGTGGAGATCATCACCTCGCCGGGCGGGGCGCGCCCCAATCCGGCCTGGCTCAATTTCGTGGTGACGGGCAAGGCCCGCGCCACCATCCGCAACTATCTCAAGAACCTCAAGCGCGAGGAGTCCATCGAGGTCGGCCGCCGCCTGCTCGATCAGGCATTGCTGAAGGCCTATTCCTGCTCCGTCGGCGACCTCGATCCCGACAAGGTGCGCATCCTGCTGGCGGAGTTCAAGTCGCCCGGACTGGATCATCTGTTCGAGGAGATCGGCCTGGGCAACCGCCTCGCGCCGCTGGTGGTCAAGCGCCTGATGGAGGTGCTGACGGCGGAGAAGGCGCGCAGCCGCGGCCGGCCCGGCGCCATCAAGAACGTCATCACGCGCTATATGCCGGCCTGGCTGGGCGGGACGCGCACGCCGACGCGGCCGCTGTCGATCAAGGGCACCGAGGGCATGGTGGTGACCTTCGCGAAGTGCTGTTACCCGATCCCGGGCGACGCCATCCAGGGCTTCGCCTCGGCCGGGCGCGGCGTGGTGATCCACGCCGAGTCGTGCAAGAACATCAAGGAGTTCCGCAACCAGCCCGAGAAGTGGATCGACGTGCAGTGGGAGCCCGGCATCCAGGGCGAGTTCCCGGTCGAGATCCGCGTCGAGGCACTCAACCGCCGCGGCGTGCTCGCCACCGTCGCGGCGGCGATCGCGGGCATGGACGTCAACATCAACAACGTCTCCATCGACGAGCACGACGGCAGGCACAGCAGCATCGCCTTCAACATCGGCGTGCAGAACCGGGTGCACCTGGCGCGCGTGATGCGGCGCATACGCACGCTGGACGGGGTGGTGAAGATCAATCGCAAGAAGGCCTGAGGCCGGCGCGCGGCCGGACGGGCATCGACCATCGGACGAGGAGGAGTAATGGCGGTACGAAAGGCGATCCACACCGACGACGCGCCCGGCGCGATCGGTACCTATTCGCAGGCGGTCAGGGTGGGCGACGCGGTCTATCTATCGGGTCAGATCCCGCTGGATCCGGTCACCATGGAGATGGTGCCGGGCGGCTTCGAGGCGCAGGCGATCCAGGCGTTCGAAAACCTGCAGGCGGTCGCGCGCGCGGCGGGCGGCGGCTTCGCCGATGTCGTCAAGCTCAATGTCTATCTCGCCGATCTCGCCGATTTCCCGCAGGTCAACGCGGTGATGGGGCGTTATTTCACGCCGCCCTATCCCGCGCGCGCCGCGGTGCAGGTGGCGGCGCTTCCGCGCGGCGCGGCGATCGAGATCGATGCCGTGATGCATCTATAAGGATTCATGCGTCCGCTTCGTCCGTCCCGTCCCCGGTGAGGGCGCGCACCGTGGCCTCCCGCGCGAGCGGGCCGCCGGAAGGGCCTGCCCTGTCCTCCCCGGTCGGCCGCCTGAAACGGGTCGGCGCCCACATGGAGGAGCTGCTGGCGCGGCTCGAGATCCGTACCGTGCAGGATCTCCTGTTCCATCTCCCGGTCCGTTACCAGGACCGTACCCGCGTGACGCCCATCGGGGCCCTGCAGGCGGGCGACGAGGCGGTGATCGAGGGCGAAGTGCTGTTGACCGAGGTCCGCTACGGCCGCCGCCGCATGCTGTTGTCGCGGCTCGGCGACGGCACCGGCGCCATCACCCTGCGGTTCTTTCATTTCAGCGCCCGCCAGCAGGAGGGGCTCGCGCGCGGGACGCGTCTGCGCTGCTACGGCGAGGTCCGGGGCGGCCCCGGCAAGCTGGAGATGGCGCACCCGGAATACGCCCACGCCGACGTCGCGGCGGGACGCGCGGCCGAACCGGGGCTGACGCCGATCTACCCCGTCACGGCGGGCCTGCGCCAGTCCTCTCTGCGCGGGCTCGTCGCCCAGGCCCTGGCCTGCGCCGACGCCGCGGACGGGGAGGACGACCCGTTGCGGGAGCTGCTGCCCGCGGAGGTGATCGCGCGCCATGGCCTGGGTCCGCTGCGCGCGGCCCTGGAGTATCTGCACCGCCCGCCGCCGGGGGCCGATCTCCAGGCGCTCCTCGACGGCTCGCACCCGCTGCGCCAGCGGCTCGCCTTCGAGGAGTTGCTCGCGCATCAGCTCAGTCTGCGCGCGCTGCGCGCCGGCATGCAGCATCACCGGGCGCCCGCGCTCGCCGGCGCGGGCGCGCTGCGCGCGCGCTTCCTCGCGGACCTGCCCTTCGCGCCGACGGCGGCGCAGCGGCGCGTGATCGGCGAGATCGAGGCGGACCTGCGCCGGCCGCATCCGATGCAGCGCCTGGTGCAGGGCGACGTCGGCTCCGGCAAGACGGTGGTCGCCGCGGCGGCCGTGCTGCAGGCCGTCGAGGGCGGCGGCCAGGCGGCCGTGATGGCGCCGACCGAGCTGCTGGCCGAGCAGCATTACCGCAATCTCGAGGCCTGGCTGCGGCCGCTCGGCGTCGAGGTGGTCCATCTCGCCGGCAAGGCCAAGGGCAAGGCGCGCGAGCGGACGCTGGAGGCGGTCCGCTCCGGCGCGGCCGCGGTGGCGGTCGGGACCCATGCCCTGTTTCAGCAGGACGTGGTCTTCGCCGCGCTCGGGCTGGTGGTGGTGGACGAGCAGCACCGCTTCGGCGTGCACCAGCGCCTGGCGCTGCGCGAGAAGGGCCGCCGCGGCGGGCGTTATCCCCATCAGTTGATCATGACGGCGACGCCGATCCCGCGCACGCTGATGATGACCGCCTACGCAGATCTCGATTGTTCGATCATCGACGAGCTGCCGCCCGGCCGGCAGCCGGTGACGACGGTGATCGTGTCCGAGGCGCGGCGCGCGGAGGTACTGGAGCGCGTGCGCGAGGTATGCCGGCGCGGCCAGCAGGCCTACTGGGTCTGCACCCTGATCGAAGAGTCGGAGGCCTTGCAGTGCCAGGCCGCGCAGGAGACCTCCGAGCAGTTGCGGGAGGCGCTGCCGGGGCTCGCCGTCGGTCTGCTGCACGGGCGCATGAAGCCGGCGGAGAAGGAGACGGTGATGGCGGCGTTCAAGGCGGGCGCCGTCCAGTTGCTGGTCGCGACCCCCGTGATCGAGGTCGGCGTGGACGTCCCCAACGCCGGCCTGATGATCATCGAGAACGCCGAGCGGCTCGGTCTGGCGCAGTTGCACCAGTTGCGCGGGCGCGTCGGTCGCGGCCGCGAAAAAAGCGCCTGCGTGCTGATGTATCATAGCCCCTTGTCGGAACGCGGCCGTCTGCGCCTGGCCGCGCTGCGCGACAGCGGGGACGGTTTCGAGATCGCGCGGCGCGATCTGGAGATGCGCGGGCCGGGCGAGATCCTCGGCATCCGCCAGGCGGGGATCGCGCGGCTGCGCACGGCCGACCTGCTGCGCGACCAGGGCTTGATACCCGCCGCGGCGCAGTGCGCCGCGCTGCTGCTGGAGCATTATCCGGAACGGGTGGACCCGCTCATCCGGCGCTGGCTCGGTGACCGCCCGCGCTACGGCGCGGTATGATCCCGCGCCGCGGGTGGGCGCGCTTGAGGGACTGAACGGACGTGGTATACCAGGGATTCAACTGCCGCGGCGGGCCGCGCTGGCGGCCGCTCGACGCCCGTCTGCGCCGCCGCGTGCCGGCGGAACAACTGCACTGGCTGGTCGACGCGGCATCGCTGACGCAGCGTCTGCGCCGGCTCTGTCCGCACGGATTCAGGGTGCGCCTGCTGGCGCAGCGCTGGCAGCGCCCCGCGCGTGAGGAGCGGCGCGCGCTCGGTCTGCGCGATCACGAGTTCGCCCTGGTGCGGGAGGTGCATCTGGCCTGCGGCGAGACCCCGTGGGTGTTCGCGCGCACGGTCATCCCGGCCGGCACGCTGCGCGGCGAGCTGCGCCGGTTCGCCCGTCTGGGCGATCGCCCGCTGGGGGAATTGCTGTTCTCCGTGCGGGGCATGCGCCGCGAGGCGATCGAGGTCGCCGAGATCCGTCCCGGGCACGCGCTGCACCGCGCGCTGACCGGCGGCCGCGGCGCCGCGACGATCTGGGGCCGGCGGTCCGCCTTCACGCTGGCCGGACACCCCCTGCTGGTGGGGGAGATCTTTCTGCCGTCCCTGACGGGGAGGCGCGGATGAGCGCATCCGGCACGCCGATCGCGCGCCTGTCGGTCTACGCCCGCCTGATGCGGCTGGACCGGCCGATCGGCAGCCTGCTGCTGCTGTGGCCCACGCTGTGGGCGCTGTGGATCGCGGGCGGGGGATGGCCGGATCCCGGGGTGCTGCTGGTGTTCGTCCTCGGCGTGCTGCTGATGCGCTCGGCCGGCTGCGTGATCAACGATTACGCCGACCGCGACTTCGACCCGCACGTGGCGCGCACCCGTGGGCGGCCGCTGGCGCGCGGGGAGGCCACGCCGCGCGAGGCGCTCGTGCTGTTCGCGGTGCTGTGCCTCGCCGCCTTCGCGCTGGTGCTGACCATGAACCGGCTCACCGTGCTGCTGTCCCTGGCTGGGGCGGCGCTCGCGGCGAGCTATCCCTTCATGAAGCGCTACACCGACCTGCCACAGGTCTATCTCGGCCTCGCCTTCGGCTGGGCGGTGCCGATGGCCTTCGCCGCGCAGACCGGCGCCGTCCCGGGGGTCGCCTGGCTGCTGTACCTCGCCACCCTGCTGTGGACGGTCGCCTACGACACCGAGTACGCCATGGTCGATCGGGCGGACGACGTGCGCATCGGGGTGCGCTCGACGGCGATCCTGTTCGGCGCCGCCGACCGGCTCGCCGTCGGCGTCCTGCACGCGGCCGCGCTGCTGGTGCTGGCCCTGGTCGGCCTGAGCCTGCGACTGGGGCCGGCGTATTACGCCGGCCTCGCGGCGGCGGCGGCGCTCGCGCTCCATCAGCAGTCCCTGATCCGCACGCGCGAACCCGCGTGCTGTTTCCGCGCCTTCCTCAATAACAACTGGTTCGGCGCCGCCGTGTTCGCGGGGCTGGTCGCGCACTATCTCGGCTGAACCGCGCGAACCCGGCGGCGCGATTGCCATCGCCGGGACAATCGGGTCAAATATGGGCATTTTCCGGCTCGGCGCGGCCGGACCGGGCGGCGCGCGACGAAGGACAGGGTGACACGATGATCCATCACGACCGGGCGACCGGCGGCCTGGGCGGCGGCGAGGCGCCGGCGCGCCTGTATGAGTTGAACGAGACCGAGGTGCGCCAGATCCGGCAGCTCGGCGCCGCGGTGATCGAGACCGAGGCGGCGGCGGTGCAGGCGCTGGCGGGGCGCGTCGGCGAGGGCTTCGTGCTGGCCTGCCGCTACCTGCTGGCGTGCACGGGCCGCATCGTCGTGCTCGGCATGGGCAAGTCCGGCCACATCGGCGGTAAGATCGCGGCGACGCTGGCCAGCACCGGCAGCCCCGCCTTCTTCGTCCATCCCGGCGAGGCCAGCCACGGCGATCTCGGCATGATCACCCCGCGCGACGTGGTGCTCGCCATCTCCAATTCGGGCGAGACGGACGAGCTGCTGACCATCCTGCCGCTGATCAAGCGGCTCGGCGTCCCCCTGATCACGCTGACCGGCCGGTCCGAATCGACGCTGGCGCGCGCCGCCGACGTCAATCTCGACGTGAGCGTCGCCCAGGAGGCCTGCCCGCTGGGGCTCGCGCCGACCTCGAGCACCACGGCGACGCTGGTCATGGGCGACGCGCTCGCGGTCTCGCTGCTCGAGGTGCGCGGCTTCACCGCGGAGGATTTCGCGCGCTCCCACCCCGGCGGGCGGCTCGGCCGCCGTCTGCTGCTGCTGATCCGCGACATCATGCACACCGGCGCCGAGATCCCGGCCGTCGACGCGGAGATGCTGCTGAGCCAGGCCCTGGTCGAGATGACGCGCAAGGGTCTCGGAATGACCGCGGTGACCGGCGCGGACGGCCGTCTGGCCGGGATCTTCACCGACGGCGACCTGCGCCGCGTGCTCGACCGGCGGATCGACGTGCACGCGACGCCGATCGCCGCCGTGATGACGCGCGACTGCAAGACCGCCGCCCCCGGCATGCTGGCGGCCGAGGCGCTGGAGATGATGGAGAAACACCGTATCAGCGCCCTGCTGGTGGTGGACGGGGAGCGGCGCCTGCTCGGTGCGCTCAATATGCACGATCTGCTGCGCGCGGGTGTGGTGTGAGGGGGCGTCCGATGGGTAAACTGCAGGAACTCCGCCAGAGCGTGAAGGAAAAGGCCAGGAGCATCCGTCTCGTCATCTTCGACGTCGACGGCGTGCTGACCGACGGCGGCCTGTTCATCGATACGGACGGACGCGAGCACAAGGTGTTCCATTCGCGCGACGGGCACGGCATGAAGATGCTGCAGCAGTCCGGCGTCGAGATCGGCATCATCTCGGGGCGCGACTCCCCGGCGGTGGCCCACCGCATGGCCGGCCTCGGTGTCCGTCATGTCTATCAGGGTCAGCAGGACAAGCTCCCCGCCTTTCGCGACCTGATCGGGCGCCTCGGCCTGGTGCCCGCGCAGGTGGCCTACGTCGGCGACGACGTGGTCGACCTCCCCCTGCTGCGCCGCGTCGGTCTGGCCGTCGCGGTGCAGGATGCCCACGAGCTGGTGCGGCGCCACGTGCACTGGGTGACGGCGTGCGGCGGCGGCCGCGGCGCGGCCCGCGACGTGTGCGAGCTGATCATGGACGCCCAGGGGACCCTCGCCCCGCGCATGGAAGACTATCTGGCGCTCGACTGAGCCCGTATCGAGACATGCGTCTGTCCGTCGATAAACGTCTGCTGACGGTCGCGCTGCTGGCCGCGGCGGCGGCCGCGAGCTGGTGGTGGTCGCAGCAGCAGGAGGCGCCCGGGCGCGCCCCGGAGACGGCGCGGGGCGACCGGCCGGATTACTATCTCACCGGCTTCGAGCTCACCGAGATGAACGCGGCGGGCGCGGTGGAGCGCCGGCTCGACGCCGACGATCTCTATCATTACCCGGACCGCGCGACGTCGACGCTGACGCGTCCGCGCCTGGTGGTGTACGAGGACGGCCGGGCGGCCTGGAATATCGCCGCGCTGCGCGGCACGGCCTCGGAACGCGAGCGCCTGATCAATCTGCAGGGCGATGTCCGCGTGAACTACAGCGGCGTCGATCCGAAAGAGGACATGCGGATGTATACGAACGAACTGGATGTGTGGCCGGACAGCAAGCTGGCGGAGACGCGCGCGGCGGTGCGCATCGAGGATCGCGCCGGGGTGACGCGCGCGGTCGGCATGACGGCGGATCTGGCGCGCCGGCGCACCCTGCTGCATGCGGAGGTGCGGAGCGAATATGCGCCCTAGGTTTCACGCCCTGCTGCTGGCGGTCTGCGCCCTGTCGGGGCCGATGCCCTGTCTCGCGCTGTCGAGCGATCGCGAGCAGCCCATCCATATCGAGGCCGACCGCTTCGAGGCCGACGACGTCAAGCACGTCAGCATCTATCGCGGCAATGTGCGCTACAGCCAGGGCACCATGCGCCTCGAGGCGGAGACGGTGACCATCTACTACGACGCGGAGCGCAACTTCCAGCGCCTGCTGGCGGACGGTCGGCCGGCGCGCTTCCGGCAGCGGCTGGAGGGCAAGGCCGAGGACATGCGCGGAGAGGCCCTGCGCATCGAGTACACCGCCGCGCCGGAGCGCCTGGTGTTGAAGCAGCAGGCCCATGTCTGGAACCAGGGCGACGAGTTCGCCGGCGAGCTCATCACCTACGACATCGACGGGGACCGCGTCGTCGCACGGCGCGGCGAGGCGGAAGAGGGGCGCGTGCAGGTGGTGATACAGCCGCGCCAGACGCCCGCGGCCGGGGCGCCCGCCCCGCCGCGGGACGGGACGGACGGGCGCTGACGGACCCCGCATGGATGTCCTGAGCGTCAGGCATGTCTTCAAGCGCTATCGCGCGCGCGCCGTCGTCAACGATGTGTCGATGGGCATCGAGAGCGGCGAGGTGGTGGGTCTGCTGGGCCCCAACGGCGCCGGCAAGACCACCTGTTTCTATATGATCGTGGGGCTGATCCCCTGCGATCAGGGGGCGATCCGCCTGAACGAGCGCGATATCACCGCCTTTCCGATGCACGCGCGCGCGCGCCTCGGCATCGGCTATCTGCCGCAGGAGCCCTCGGTGTTCCGCAAGCTCAGCGTGGCGGACAATGTGCGCGCGATCCTGCAGACGCGGCGCGATCTCGACCGCGCGGGGCAGGAGCGGCGGGTGGACGAACTGCTCGACGAACTGCATATCGGCCATCTGCGCGACGCCATCGGCATGAGCCTGTCGGGCGGCGAGCGGCGCCGCGTGGAGATCGCGCGCACGCTGGCCATGGAGCCGCGTTTCGTGCTGCTGGATGAGCCCTTCGCCGGGGTCGACCCCATCTCCGTGCTGGATATTCAGCGGATAATCAAATACCTGAGCGACAAGGGGATCGGCATCCTGATTACCGACCACAACGTCAGGGAGACCCTGGGGATCTGCCGGCGCGCCTATATTATGGCCGCGGGCGAGATCCTCATCGCCGGCCGGCCCGAGGAGATCCTGCAGAGCGATCGCGTGCGCGAGGTCTATCTCGGGCACGATTTCCGCCTCTAGGCGATAATCTCGAGGTTGATCATGCACGTAAGTGGCGTAGACTGTATTCCCTTTCGGGTTCTGCGTTAAAATTCACGCTCTCACGGCAGCAGGAAGTATTGGCAGTTCATGAAGCAGACCCTCCAAATCCGTCTCGGCCAGTCGCTGACCATGACACCGCAGTTGCAACAGGCGATCCGCCTGCTGCAGCTCTCGACCCTCGATCTGCGCGAGGAGATCCAGCAGGCGCTGGATTCGAACCCGATGCTGGAAGCGGCGGAGGAGGGCGCCTCCGACGACGGCGAGACCGCGGGCGCGGAGGAGGCCGGGTTCGAGCCCGCGGCCCCGGTCACCGCCGCCGCGCCGGCGACCGAGGCCGAGGAGGCGCACGATTCGACCCTCGACCTGCGCGACGCCGTGGCGGGGCTGGACATGGCGGCCAGCGACGACCTGCCGGTGGACAGCGTATGGGAAGACGTCTATGACAGCGCCGTCGTCCCCAGCGGGCAGGGCGCCGAGACGGAGGGCGGCGAGTTCGAGTTTCAGACGGGAGGGGTGGAGACGCTGCGCGAGCATCTGCTGTGGCAGATGAGTCTGACCCCGTTCAGCGAGCGCGACCAGGCCATCGCGGTGGCGCTCATCGACGCGGTGAACGACCGCGGTTATCTGGCCGTGCCCCTGGAGGAGATCCGGGAGGGGCTCGACGCGGAACTCGGCGACGTGGAGCTGGACGAGGTGGAGGCGGTGCTGCGCCAGGTGCAGAACTTCGATCCCGTCGGCGTTGCCGCGCGCGACCTGCGTGAATGCATGCTGATCCAGCTCCAGCACCTCGACGGCGATATCCCGCTGCTGGGCAAGGCGCGCGAACTGGTCGCCGAGCACCTCGACCTGCTCGCGAACCGCGAGTACGCCCAGCTCGCGCGGCGGCTGAAATGCACGCAGCAGGAACTGCAGCAGACCGTCGCCCTGGTGCAGTCGCTCAATCCGCGCCCGGGCAACCTGATCACGGACCGCAAGGTGGAATACATCATCCCCGACGTGATCGTCACGCGGGAGAAGAACAGCTGGAAGGTCGAGCTCAACCCGGAGGCGATGCCGCGGGTGCGCATCAACGCCAGCTACGCGAGCCTGGTCAAGCGCGCGGACAACAGCAGCGACAACACCTATATGCGCAACCAGTTGCAGGAGGCGCGCTGGTTCGTCAAGAGCCTGCAGAGCCGCAACGAGACGCTGCTCAAGGTGGCGAGCTGTATCGTCGAGCGCCAGCGCGGCTTCCTCGAGCACGGCGAGGAGGCGATGAAGGCCCTGGTGCTGCACGACATCGCCGAGGCCGTCGAGATGCACGAGTCCACCATCTCGCGCGTCACCACGCAGAAATACATGTATACCCCGCGTGGCATCTTCGAGCTCAAGTATTTCTTCTCCAGCCACGTCAGCACCGCCGGCGGCGGCGAGTGCTCCGCCACCGCCATCCGCGCCTTGATCAAGAAACTGGTCGCCGCCGAGGACGGCGGCAAGCCGCTCAGCGACAGCAAGATCGCCCAGTTGCTCAAGCAGCAGGGAATCAACGTCGCACGCCGCACCATCGCCAAGTATCGCGAGGCCCTCGCCATTCCGTCGTCGAGCGAGCGGAAACGCCTGATATGAGGCGCATTCCCCCATTGCGCACCCCATCCCGGGTGCCGGAGTCGCCATGAACCGAGTCGGAGAACTGTTGACCCCCTCCAGGGTGGCGTGCCGCAACCTCGTGGGCAGCAAGAAACGCGCCTTCGAGATGCTGAGCGAACTGGTGTCGAAGGACGAGCCGCGGCTGAACCAGTCCGAGGTGTTCACCAGCCTGATCGAGCGCGAGCGGCTGGGCTGCACCGGGCTGGGACACGGGGTCGCGATCCCGCACGGGCGCCTCAAGGGCCTCAATCATGCGGTGTGCGCCTTCATGAAGCTGAACCGCGGCGTCGACTACGATGCCGCGGACAAGAAGGCGGTGGACATGATCTGCGCCCTGCTGGTGCCGGAGCAGTCCACGCAGGAACACCTCGAGATCCTGGCGACCCTCGCCGAGATGTTCAGCGATCCGGTCTTCTGCGCGCAGCTCCATGCCGCGAAGAGCGATGAGGAGGTCTACCGGCTGCTGACATCCTGGCAGCCGGCGGCGCCGGAGCGGGCGGCCGGTCCGGCGCTCTAGCATCCCCGTATGGGCACAGCGCTCACAGTCTCTTCCCTGTACGACGGATTTCGGGCGAGGCTGGGATTGACCTGGGCGGCCGGCCGCGGCGGGGCCGGCCGGGCGCTGGAGGGGATGCAGGATTCCGCCGCGCGCGACCGCCCCTTCGACGCCGGGGTCGGCCATCTCAACCTGATCCATCCCAACCGCATCCAGGTGCTGGGCCCCGCCGAGGCGGGCTATCTGGAACAGTTGCGCGGCGACTCCCGCGCCGAGCATCTGCGGCGGATCTTCGCCGCGGCGCCGGCTTGCGTGATCGTGTCGGACGGACTGCCGCTCGCGGAGGACCTGTGCGCGCAGGCGGAGGCGGCGGAGGTGGCGCTGTTTTCCGCACCGACGCCGGATTACAAGATCATCAGCCACCTGCAATACTACCTGTCCAACGCGCTGGCCGACCGCCTGATCCTGCACGGGGTATTCATGGAGGTGCTCGGGATCGGGGTGCTGCTCACCGGCAAGAGCGGCGTGGGCAAGAGCGAACTGGCGCTGGAGCTGATCAGCCGGAACCACCGCCTGATCGCGGACGACGCCCCCGAGTTCAGGCGCACCGCGCCGGACATACTCAACGGCTCCTGTCCGCCCGGGTTGAGCGGTTTCCTCGAGGTACGCGGCCTGGGCGTGCTGGATATCCGCGCCATGTTCGGCGACAGCGTGATCAAGACCGACAAGAACCTGCGCCTGATCGTCCACCTGCAGCAGATGAGCGGGGCGGAGCTGGCCGCCATCGACCGCCTGCAGGGCAGCCGCCAGCGCCAGACCATCCTCGACGTCGAGGTGCCCCAGATCACGCTGCCGGTGGCGCCGGGGCATAATCTCGCCGTGCTGGTGGAGGGCGCCGTGCGCAACCACATCCTGCTGCTGAAAGGGTACAATGCGGCACAGTCATTCAGCGAACGGCAGCAGCGCATGATCCTGGAGGGGGGTGCATGAGGTTGTTGATCATCAGCGGTCTGTCCGGCTCCGGCAAGAGCATCGCGCTGCAGGCGCTGGAGGACCTCGACTACTATTGCGTCGACAACCTGCCGCTCGGCCTGCTGCCGCAGTTCGTCGACCAGATCGTGGCGACGGCGGAGAAGCGCAACATCGAGAACGTGGCGGTCGGCATCGACGCGCGCAATCTGTCGCGCGACCTCGGCCGCTTCGGCGACATCCTCGACGAGATCCGCCGGCCCGGCCTCGATTGCCGGGTGATCTTCCTGGGGGCGGCCGACAACGTGCTGATCAAGCGCTTCAGCGAGACGCGCCGCAAGCACCCGCTGACCCGCGTCGACGTCTCCCTGGTGGAGGCGATCGCGGTCGAACGCGAACTGCTGGCGCCGATCGCGGCCAGCGCCGACCTGCACATCGACACCAGCAATTTCAACGTGCACCAGTTGCGCGGCGTGATCCGCGACCGCGTCGCCCAGCACAAGTCGGCCTCGCTCTCCATCCTGTTCATGTCGTTCGGCTACAAATACGGCATCCCCGCCGACGCGGACTTCATCTTCGACGTGCGCTGCCTGCCCAACCCGCACTGGGACCCCGTGCTGCGCATGCGCAAGGGCAACGACCCGGAGGTGATCCGCTTCCTCGGGCAGCAGCCCGCGGTGGGACGCATGTACGAGGATATCCGCACCTTTCTGGAGCGCTGGATCCCGAGCTTCGAGGCGGAGAACCGCAACTACATGTCGGTCGCGATCGGCTGCACCGGCGGCCAGCACCGCTCGGTCTACCTGGCGGAGGCGCTGGCGGCCCACTTCAAGCAGTCGCGCGCCGGCGTCATGACGCGCCACCGGGAGCTCCGATGAGCGTCGGCCTGTGCCTGATTTCGCATAACCGCATCGGCGAGGCGCTGCTCGATACCGCCGTATCGATGCTGGGCGGGCAGCCGCTCCCCGCCGCGGTCATCGCCGTGGCGCCGGCGAGCGATCCGGCCCAGGTCCTCGAGCAGGCGCGCGCGGCGGTGCGCGAACTGGACCAGGGCGACGGGGTCATCGTATTGACCGACATGTTCGGCTCCACCCCCAGCAACATCGCCACCGCGCTCAAGCGTGACAACGAACGGGTGACCGTGATCGCGGGCGTCAACCTGCCGATGCTGGTCCGCCTGATGAACTATCCCCGCCTCGGCATGGCGCAGTTGAAGGACAAGGCCCTGAGCGGCGGGCGCGAGGGCATCTTCAGTTGCGGCCCGGAGGGGGAGACCTAGTGGCGGCGCGCAGGACGGTCACCATCGTCAACCGGCTGGGACTGCACGCGCGCGCCGCGGCCAAGCTGGTGACGCTGGCCTCCGAGTTCGAGGCGGACATCCATCTGGTGCGGGGTGCGCGCCGGGTGAACGGCAAGAGCATCATGGGCGTCATGATGCTGGCGGCCGGCCAGGGCACCGAGATCGAGCTCGTCGCGGAAGGGCGCGACGAGGAGGCGGCCCTGCGGAAGCTGGAGGATCTGATCGGGCAACGGTTCGGCGAAGAATCGTGACGGGGCGACGCGCGCGGCCGGGTGGCGACCGGTCCGCGCACGCATCCGGCACCGGAGAGGGCGCGACCCCATGAGTCTGGTGTTGAGCGGTATCAGCGTCACCCGGGGCGTTGCCATCGGCAAGGCCGTGATCCTCCATCACGACCAGCCCGAGGTCAGCGAGCATACGATCCCGCGGCCCCTGCTGCAGGAAGAGATCACGCGTTATCGCGCCGCGCTCAGGAAGGCCAGGCAGCAGTTGCGCGACATCCGCAAGCGCATCCCCGCCGATACCCCCGACGACATCGCCGCCTTCATGGACGCGCACATCCTCATGCTCGACGACGGCGTGCTCAGCGAGGCGCCGGTCAAGATCATGAGGGAGCGCCAGTGCAATGCCGAGTGGGCCTTGAAGCTGCAGCGCGATACGCTGGTGCGCGTGTTCGAGGAGATGGACGACCCCTATCTGCGCACCCGCCGGGACGACGTCGATCACGTGGTCAACCGCATCCAGCGGAATCTCCAGGGCAACTATGATCCGGGCCACGACGGCCGCGGCGGTCAGTTGAACGGCGCGATCCTGATCGCCGGCGATGTCTCCCCGGCGGAGACCCTGCAGATGCACCAGCAGGGGATCGCCGCCGTGGTGACCGAATACGGCGGCCCCAACTCGCATACCGCCATCCTGGCGCGCAGCCTGGGGTTGCCCGCGGTGGTCGGGGTGCATCACCTGCGCCGTTATCTGCGCAGCGGCGAGCCGCTGGTGGTCGACGCCGGGCACGGCATGGTGATCGCCGGCGCGGAGGTGGGCGAGCTCGGCTATTACCGCCGGCGCCAGCGCGAGGAGCGGCAGCACGTCGCCGAGTTGAACAAGCTGCGCGAGCGCCCGGCGGTGACGCGCGACGGCCATGCCGTCACGCTGATGGCCAATGTGGAACTGCCCGAGGACGCCATCGCCGCGCGGCGGCTCGGCGCCGCCGGGGTCGGCCTGTTCCGCACCGAGATGCTGTTCCTCAACCGGGAGGCCCTGCCGGGCGAGGACGAGCAGTACGAGGCCTATCTGCGCGTGGTGAAGGCGCTGAAGGGGGCGCCGGTCACGATACGGACCCTGGACCTCGGCGCCGACAAGTGCCTCGGCAATGCGCCGCGGACCCCGGCGGTGAGCAATCCGGCGCTGGGGTTGCGCGCGATCCGTTGGAGCCTGAAGGACCCCGCCCTTTTTTCACCCCAGGTGCGCGCCATCCTGCGCGTCTCCGCCCACGGCCCGGTGCGCATGATGGTGCCCATGCTCTCCGGGGAAGGCGAGCTGCTGCAGGTGCTGCGGCTGGTCGCGGAGGAGAAGAAGGCGCTGGAGAGGCAGGGGATCCGCTTCGATCCGGCCATGCCGATCGGCGGCATGATCGAGGTGCCGGCCGCCGCGCTGGCCGCGGACGCCCTGGCGCGCCATCTCGATTTCTTTTCCATCGGCACCAACGATCTGATCCAGTACACCCTCGCGGTGGACCGCCTGGACGAGGAGGTCAATTATCTGTACGACCCGTTGCATCCGGCCATACTCCGGCTCATCCAGATCACCATCCGGGCGGGCCGGCGCGCCGGGATCCCGGTGGCGATGTGCGGCGAGATGGCGGGCGATCCGTATTACACGCGCCTGCTGCTCGGCCTCGGTCTGCGCGAGTTCAGCATGTTTCCCGCCACCCTGCTCGAGGTCAAGCGGGCGATCGGCGAGAGCCGGCTCGACACGCTCGACCGCGATGTGCGCCGGGTGATGCGCAGCCGCTCCGCCGTCCGCATCCCGGCGCTGGTCGACGCCCTCAATCGCCGGCCGTGAGCGGGACGGCCGCGGGCCCGGCGTCCCGCGTCAGCAGCAGATTGCCGCGCTCGTCGTGCAGGCCGCTCCAGCCCGGGGCGAGATAGGTGGTGGCGACGGTCTCGGTGATCAGCGCCGGCCCTGCCACGCGCTGTCCGTGGGCGAGTTCCGCGCGCGCGTAGACGGCGGTACCGTTCGCGCCGCCGTGGAGATCCGCGTGGACGCGGGGCGCGGCGGGATGCGGCGGGGCCGGCGGCGGCGTGAGGGGCAGGTCCGGCGCCGGCGCGCGCAGGCCGGCGCGCAGGTTGACCAGTTCGAGCGGCAGCTCGAGGCGGTGTCCGTAGCGGAGCCGGTGCAGCTCATGGAAGGCGGCCGCGCAGCGCGCGAGGTCCTCCCACGCCACGTTCAGTCCATGGCTCTGGCCCTGGTAGCGCAGGTCCAGCGTGCGGGTGACGGCGATCTCCGACTCCGCCACCCCTTCCTCCTGCAGCTCGGCGCGGCCGCGCGCGACCAGCTCGCCGAGACCGCGCTCGATGTCGGCGGCGGAGCATTCCCGCAGCGGCCGCGCGACTGAGCGCGACAACTGGCGGCCGCGGGGCGCCACCAGCATGCCGAGCGCGGACAGCACGCCGGCGTGCACCGGCACCAGGGCCCGCGTGATGCCGAGCGCTTCCGCCAGCGCGCATACGTGCAGGCCGCCGGCGCCGCCGAACGAGGCGAGCGTGTGGCCGCGCGGGTCGATGCCGCGCTGCACCGAGATCACGCGCAGGGCCTGCGCCATGTGTTCGTCGGCGATGCGCACGATGCCCGCGGCGGCCTCCGCGATACCGAGTCCGAGCGGTTCCGCCACCCGGGCCAGCGCCTGTACGGCCGCGGCGCGGTCGAGCCTCATGCGGCCGCCGAGGAGGCCGTCGGCGGGCAGGCGGCCGAGCGCCAGGTTGGCGTCGGTGACGGTGGGCGCGCGGCCGCCCCGGCCGTAGCAGGCCGGGCCGGGGTCCGCCCCCGCCGAGGCGGGTCCGACGCGCAGTAGGCCGCCTTCGTCGAGCCAGGCGATCGACCCGCCGCCCGCGCCGATGGTGTGCATGTCCACCATCGGGACGGCCACCGGGTAGCCGCCGATGCGGCCTTCGCCGCTGAGGCGCGGCGTGCCGTCGATCAGCGCGACGTCGGTGGAGGTGCCGCCCATGTCGAAGCTCAGCAGGCGATGATGGCCGGAATCCGCGCCGAGGCGGCGTACGGCGGCGAGGCCGCCGGCCGGGCCGGACAGCAGCAGGCGCACGGCCTGCGCCCCGGCCTGCGCCGCGGCGATGGTGTCGCCGGAACTCTGCATGACGGAGATGCGCGCGGCCGGCAGGGCGCGCGTGAGGCGGTTCAGGTAGTCCTCCACCAGGGGGCCGACGCTGGCGTTGAGCCAGGTCGCGACGCCGCGTTCATATTCCTTATATTCCGGCAGGACGGCGGAGGAGCGCGAGACGAACACGCCCGCGGGCATGGCGGCAGCGACCTCGCGTTCGAAGCGCTCGTCCAGGAAGGAAAACAGCAGATTGATGGCGACCGCGCGCGGCGCCAGGCGATCCACCGCGGCGCGCAGCCCGGCCAGATCCGCGGCGGTGAGCGGGGTGACGACCTCGCCGTGCGCGCCCAGCCGGCCGCCGGTCTCCAGGCACAGTTCGCGTGGCACCGGCGGCGCCTCCGGCGGGGGCTGCAGGTCGTAGAGCGCGCGCCGCACCTGGCGGCCGATGGCGAGCAGATCGCGCAGCCCGTGGTTGGTGATGAAGACCGTGCGCACGCCCTTGCCTTCGAGCACGGCGTTGGTGGCCACCGTGCTGCCATGGACGATGAAGAGTGCCCGGCCGTCGAGCCCGAGCTCCCCGATCCCCTGCAGGATGGCCTGTTCCGGCGCCCGCGGGGTCGACAGCACCTTGTGGATGCGCAGTGCCCCGTCCGGCGTCAGGCAGACGAAGTCGGTGAAGGTCCCCCCGGTGTCGATGCCGACGAAATTCATGGCGGGCGCGAACTGTTTCGGCGGTTGCCGGTCATATGCAGGTATTGTAGACGGGGGCCTGAAATTTTGTCGGCGGCCCCCCATGATCCCCGATAAAAAATAAACGTATAATCGCCGCCCATGGATGCGGACAATCTGATCAGGGTCGAGCACCTGTCGCGCCGGTACGGCCCCTTGCACGCGGTCGAGGACATCAGTTTCGAGGTCCGGCGCGGCGAGGTGCTCGGTTTCCTCGGGCCGAACGGCGCCGGCAAGTCGACGACCATGCAGATCCTGAGCGGAAACCTGGCGCCGAGCGCCGGGCGCGTGCTGATCACCGGCCGGGACATCCTCGACGAGCCCGAGGCCGCCAAGGCGGCGCTGGGCTACCTGCCCGAGCAGCCGCCGCTCTACCGCGAACTGACGGTCGACGAATACCTGGGCTATTGCGCGCGCCTGAACCGCATCCCGCGCGAGCAGCGGCGCGCCGCGGTGGAGCGCGCCAAGGAGCGCTGCGGCCTGACTGAGGTGGGCCGGCGCCTGATCGGCAATCTCTCCAAGGGCTATCAGCAGCGCACCGGGATCGCCCAGGCGATCATCCACGCGCCCGCGGTGGTGATCCTGGACGAGCCGACCGTCGGCCTCGACCCGATCCAGATCCGCGAGATCCGCGCCCTGATCCGCGAGCTGGGCGGCGAGCACAGCGTCATCCTCTCCACCCATATCCTGCCCGAGGTGCAGGCGGTGTGCGACCGCGTGCAGATCATCCACCGCGGCCGCCTCGTCTTCAGCGATTCCATCGAGAACCTGGCGCGGCAGCAGCCGGTGTCGAGCCTGCGCGCCGCCTTCCGCAATCCGCCGGCGGCGGCGGAGCTGGCGCGCCTGCCCGGGGTGCTGGAGGCGGAGGATCTGGGCGCGGGGCGGGTGCGCCTGCGTTTCGACCCCGCCGGCGACATTACCGACGCGCTGCTGGAGCGCGCGCTGGCCGCGGGCTGGCGGCCGTATGAACTCACCCCGGAGAGCAAGACGCTGGAGCAGATCTTCGTCGATATCACCAGCCGGGACCCCGGCGCGGCGCCGGAGACACGGGGGGAGGCGGCATGATCGGGACGATCGCGGCGCGCGAACTGCGCAGCCTGTTCTTTTCACCCCTGGCCTGGACCATGCTCGCGGTGGTGCAGGTGATCATCGCTTACCTGTTCCTGGTGCAGGTGGATTTCTTCCTGCAGATCCAGCCGCGTTTGCCGCAGATGCCGGGTGCGCCCGGGCTCACCGAGATCGTGGTCGCGCCGACCTTCGGCAACGCCGCCCTCATCCTGTTGCTGGTGGTGCCGATGCTGACCATGCGGTTGGTGAGCGACGAGTTGCGCAACCAGACGCTCAGCCTGCTGTTTTCCGCCCCGGTCTCGATGACCGAGATCGTCCTCGGCAAGTATTGCGGCGTGCTCGGGTATCTGCTGATCCAGTTGCTGCTGATCGCCCTGCTGCCGTGCGCGCTGCTGCTGGGCGGGTCGCTCGATTTCGGCATCGTCGCCTCCGGCCTGCTCGGCCTGTTCCTGCTGCTGGCCGGTTTCGCCGCCGTCGGCCTGTTCATGTCCACGCTGACCGCGCAGCCGGTGATCGCCGCCATCAGCACCTTCGGCGTGCTGCTGCTGCTGTGGATCATCGACTGGAGCGGCGGCGCCGGCGGCAAGGGTTCCAGCGTGTTCGGCTACCTGTCGATGCTGCGTCACTACGAATCCCTGCTCAAGGGGGTGTTCAACAGCACCGATGTCGTCTATTACCTGCTGCTGATCGCGCTGTTCGTCATCCTGAGCATACGGCGGCTGGATTCCTACCGCCTGCAGCATTGAGGAGCCGGACGACCGCATGCAAGTGACCACGCACTCCCGCCGATTGCTGCGCTGGCAGAACCTGGCCTTCGTGCTGTTGCTGCTGGTGGTGACCGGGCTGCTCGGCTGGCTCAGCACGCGCTACGTGTACCAGGCCGACTGGACCGCGAGCGGCCGCAACAGCCTGTCGGCCGCCAGCATCGAGCTGCTCGGCCGGCTGCAGGGCGGGGTCGCCGTCACCGCGTACGCGCGCGAGACCCCGCCGCTGGTGCGCAAGCACGTGACCGAGCTGATCGACCGCTACCGGCGCTACAAGCCCGACATCGCGCTCGCCTTCGTCAACCCCGATCTCGAGCCGCAGAAGGTGCGTGAGCTCAATATCACCACCGACGGCGAGCTGGTCATCGTCTACGAAGGGCGCAGCGAACAGTTGCGCGATGTGACCGAGAACGGCCTCACCAACGCCTTGCAGCGCCTGGCGCGCGGCGGCGCGCGGCGGCTGGCCTTCCTGACCGGGCATGGCGAGCGCAGCTCCGTGGCCGGGCAGAGTTTCGACGTCTCGGCCTGGGTGCGCCAGCTGGAGGCGAAGGGGTTCAAGACGGGTGAACTCAACCTGGCCGCCGGCGCCGGTGTCCCGGCGGACGTGACGGCGCTGGTGATCGCCTCGCCGCAGGTGGACCTGCTGCCGGGCGAGGCCGCGCCGATCCTCGATTTCGTCAAACGGGGCGGCAACCTGCTGTGGCTGACCGACCCGGATCACGGCGTGCACGGGCTCGAGCCGCTGGCCCGCGCGCTGGGCGTGCGCTTCGAGCGGGGCGTCGTGGTCGACCCCAACGTCTCGCAGGTGGGGCAGATGCTGTTCGGGACCGATGACCCGCGCGTGGCCCTGGTGGCGAATTATCCCGCGCATGAGATCACGCGCAATTTCGAGCTGAATACCCTGTTCCCGCTCGCGGGCGGCCTGCGCGCCGACGCGGACGGGGCGTGGCGCGCCGCCCCGCTGCTGCAGACGCTGTCCAACACCTGGCTCGAGAGCGGCGCGGTGAGCGGCAAGATCACCTACGACGAGGACGCGGACCAGCCCGGGCCGGTGACCATCGGCCTGGCGTTTTCCCGGCCGCTGCCGGCGGACGGCGGGGCGGCGGACGCGGCGGCGAAAGACGGCGCCGGGGCGCAGGAGGGCGGCACGCCGGAAGACGGGAAGACGCAGCGCGCAGTGGTCGTGGCGGACGGCGATTTCCTCTCCAACGGTTTCCTCGGGCTGGGCGGTAATCTGCAACTGGCGCTGAACATCGCCAACTGGCTGAGCAGCGACGACGTGCTGATCGATATCCCGGCGCGCACGGCGCCCGATCTTTCGCTGCAGTTGTCGGGGGCCGGAACGGCGGTGATCGGTTTCGGTTTCCTGCTGGTCCTGCCGGCCGCGCTGTTCGGCTGCGGCCTGTTCATCTGGTTGCGCCGCCGGCGGCGCTGAGGCCATGCGCACGACCGCGCGCAGCGCGCTGAATCTGGGCCTGCTGGGGCTGGCCGCGGCGCTCGCGGCGCTGGTCTACTGGGAGCCCGGGGTCGAGACGCCGGCGGAGCCCCCGAAATTGACCGCACTGGCCCCGGCCGGGATCGAGCATGTAGTGATCCGCCCGCAGCGCGGAGACGAGATCCGCCTCGATAAGGACCAGGGCGTCTGGATGATGCGCGCGCCGGTCGCCACTTACGCCAACGAGTTCCGGATCGACGCCCTGCTCGGGATCGCCCGGGCCGACAGCCGCGCGCGGTTCGACGCCGTCGCGCTCGACCTGGTCAAGTTTGGCCTCGACCCTCCCCTGTCGGTGCTGCGTCTCGACGACGTCGAGCTCGCGTTCGGGGACAGCGAGCCGCTGGATAACCGCCGTTACGTACGCAACGGCGCCGCCGTTCATCTGATCGACGACGAGTATTTCTACCGCCTGCAGACGGGTTTCACGGCGTTCGTCTCCAACCGCCTGCTGCCCCCGTCCGGCGCGCCGGCGGCGATCCGCCTGCCGGAGTTCGGCGTCACGCGGGTCGACGGGAAATGGAGCCTCGCGCCCGCGCCGGAGCCGCCGCCGGCGGACGCGCTCAACGAATTCGTGGACGCGTGGCGCCAGGCGCAGGCGGTGCAGGTGGACCGTTACGCCGGGGAGGCGGCGCGGGGCGCGATCACCGTATCCTTCGAGGGCGGCGCCGCGCCGCTCGAATTCCTCCTGCTGGAGACCGAGCCGGAACTGGTGCTGGCGCGCGCGGACCTCGGACTGCGCTATCATCTGACCGCGGAGCAGGCCCGGCGCCTGCTGTCCGCGCCGACGTCCGCCGCCGCCGAGTGACGCGCGCGCGGCGGGCCACTGCGCATCCCTAGCCCCGGTCTCCCATGCCAGAGCTTCCCGAAGTCGAAACCACCCGGCGCGGCATCGAGCGCCACCTGCACGGCCGGCGCGTGCTGGCGCTGCGCGTGCGCGAGCGCCGCCTGCGCCAGCCCTTGCCGCGCCGGCTGGAACGCGCCCTGCCCGGACAGCTCATCCGGGAAGTGGCGCGGCGCGGCAAGTATCTGCTGCTGGGCACCGACGCCGGCACTGTGCTGATCCACCTCGGCATGTCCGGCAGCCTGCGCATCGTGGCGCCGGGGCTGCCGGCGCAGAAACACGATCACGTCGATATCCTGTGCTCGGACGATGTGTGCCTGCGCTTCCGCGACCCGCGCCGTTTCGGCCTGATGCTGTGGGTCGAGGGCGACCCCGGGCGGCACGCGCTGTTGCGCGGGATCGGACCGGAGCCGCTCGGCGCGGGGTTCGACGGCGCCTATCTCCATGCGAAGGCGCGCGGGCGCCGCGCGGGGGTGAAACTCTTCATCATGGACGCCGGCGTCGTCGCCGGCGTCGGCAACATCTACGCGAACGAGGCCCTGTTCCGCGCCGGCATCCATCCGCAGCGCCCGGCCGGCCATGTCTCCGCCGCGCGCTACGAGGCGCTCGCCGCGGCCATCCGCGCGGTGCTGCGGGAGGCGATCGCGCAGGGCGGGACTACGCTGCGCGATTTTTATCATGGCACCGGCGAGCCGGGTTATTTCCGGATCCGGCTCGCCGTGTACGGGCGCGAAGGCGAGGCGTGCGTCGGCTGCGGGCGCCCCGTCCGCTGCATACGGCAGGGACAGCGCGCGACCTACTACTGCGCCCGTTGCCAGCGCTGAGGCGCCGCGCGCTCCGCTTCAATGGGCCGGGGCCGTCTCCGTCGCCTCGGCGGCGGGATCCCTGAGGCGCAGGATCGCGCCGCCTTCCTGCAGGGCCAGGGTCTCGGTTGCCCCGCTGACGCCGGCGAGATTCTCGGCCAGGGATTTGTTGGCCGGGTCGCGGGGGTCGAAGATCAGGTGGGTGACGCCCCGGATGTTCTTGATCAGCGTGTCGCCGTCGGGGTAGGGGGGCGGCAGCGGCAGGGCCGGCCGTTTGATCGCGAGCGTGGTCTTGCCGGGCCACTGGCTCATGGCGACGACGGTCTGTTCCGGGGGAATGTCCTCCAGGGTG
>JADLCS010000019.1 GCA_020847075.1 Gammaproteobacteria bacterium | reverse complement strand
TGAAAAATGGGGACAGATTTAATTTTTGACCGGGACGCTCCTTTTACCCCGAGCATATCCTTCAAAAATTAAATCTGTCCCCATTTTTCGGGCTGACCGTTCAGCTCAACCTACGGTTGAGTAACCGGGGGCGAACATGGGTTGCAATATATATAATTTCATAAGGTTATAAATCATTATTCACGATTTTTATGAATCCTGATCTCGCCCGATTGCAACCCTACCCCTTCGAGCGGCTGGCCCGGCTCAAGCACGGCGTCAGCCCTGCCCCGGGCAAATCCGCGCTCAGCCTGGCGATGGGCGAACCGAAGCATCAGCCGCCCGGCTTCATCGCGGAGGCGCTCATCGCCCATCTGCACGGCCTGGAGCAGTATCCGCTGACGCGCGGTACCCCCGAACTGCGCGCCGCGATCGCGCGCTGGCTGCAACGGCGCTACGGCCTGTCCGACGCGAGCCTCGATCCCGAGCGCCACATCCTGCCGGTGAACGGCACGCGCGAGGCCCTGTTCTCCATCGCGCAGACGGTGATCGATCGCGCGCGCCGGCCGCTGGTCATGATGCCCAACCCGTTCTACCAGATCTACGATGGCGCCGCCCTGCTCGCCGGGGCCGAGCCGTGGTATATCAACACCACCGCGGAGACGCACTGGCTGCCCGACTTCTCCTCGGTGCCGGCCGAGGCCTGGCAGCGCTGCCAGTTGCTCTATCTGTGCTCGCCCGGCAATCCCACCGGCGCCGTGATCGGGCTCGACCAGATGCGCCTGCTGCTCGAACTCGCCGAGCGTTACGATTTCATCATCGCCGCCGACGAGTGCTATTCGGAGCTCTACGACGACGAGACCGATCCGCCGCCTGGCCTGCTCCAGGCGGCGGCCGCGCTCGGCACTACCGATTACAAGCGCTGTATCATTTTCCAGAGCCTGTCCAAGCGCTCGAATGTGCCGGGTCTGCGTTCCGGCTTCGTCGCCGGCGACGCCGCGATCATCGAGGGCTTCCACCGCTACCGCACCTACCACGGCAGCGCGATGCCGCCGCCCACTCAGGCCGCGAGCCTCAAGGCCTGGGACGACGAGACGCACGTGATCCGGAACCGCGCCCTGTACCGCGCGAAGTTCGACGCCGTGCTGGAGGTGCTCGCGCCCGTGCTCGACGTAAAGCGCCCCCCCGCGGGTTTCTATCTGTGGCCGCGGACGCCGCGGGACGACGCCGAGTTTGCGCGTGGCCTGTTCGCGGCGGAGAATGTCATCGTGCTGCCCGGCAGCTATCTCTCGCGCCTCGCCCACGGCATCGACCCGGGACAAGGCTGCGTGCGCATGGCGCTGGTGCCGCCGCTGGAGGAATGCGTGGAGGCCGCGTGGCGCATCCGCGGTTATATCGACGGGCTACGTGGTTAAACTGGAAGGACCGTGTATAAAAATGCGTGATGAGTAATGGGTAATGGGTGATTAGAAAAACGGGGACAGATTTATAAATCTCATCGAGCGTACAAAGTAGCCCGGATGGAGCACAGCGGAATCCGGGACATCACTACCCCCTCTCCCCCCGCACACGGGCGGAAGGGAGATTCAGACGTAGGTTGGGCCTGAATGAAATGAAGCCCAACGAATCAGAAGGCCAGAAAACCCCTGTTGGGCTTCGCTGCGCTCAGCCCAACCTACATAGATTCTTTAATCGACAGTGGAGATTTACATGAACGACCTGCAACGCATCATCGACGAGGCCTTCGAGCGCCGCGCCGACATCACCCCTCGCAGCGTGGAGACCCACGTGAAAGAGGCCGTCAATGCGGTGATCGATCTGCTCGATCAGGGCAAGCTGCGCGTCGCCGAGAAGAAGGGCGGCGAATGGGCCGTCAACCAGTGGCTGAAGAAGGCCGTGTTGCTGTCGTTCCGCATCGAGGACAACAGCTTCATGAAGGGTGGCTTCACCAACTACTACGACAAGGTGCAGCCCAAATACGCGGCCTACAACCCGCGCGAATTCCGCGACGCGGGCGTGCGCGTGGTGCCGCCGGCCAGCGCGCGCAAGGGCGCCTACATCGCCTCCGGCGTGGTGCTGATGCCCTCCTACGTCAACATCGGCGCCTACGTCGATAGCGGCACCATGGTCGACACCTGGGCCACCGTCGGCTCCTGCGCGCAGATCGGCAAGAACGTGCACCTCTCCGGCGGCGTCGGCATCGGCGGCGTGCTGGAGCCGCTGCAGGCCAGCCCCACCATCATCGAGGACAACTGCTTCATCGGCGCGCGCTCCGAGATCGTCGAGGGCGTCATCGTCGGCGAGGGCGCGGTGATCTCGATGGGCGTCTACATCGGTCAGAGCACCAAGATCTACAACCGTCTCACCGGCGAGATCCTCTACGGTAAGGTGCCGCCCGGGGCCGTCGTCGTCCCCGGCAGCCTGCCGGCCAAGGACGGCAGCCACAGCCTGTACTGCGCGGTCATCATCAAGCAGGTGGACGAGAAGACGCGATCGAAGGTGGGCATCAACGAACTGCTGCGGGATAAATAGCCAATCCCGGGGACGGGTATAGAAATCCGTCCCCGTCGTGCGCGGGGTGTCCCCTGCCATCCGCCTGGCGGCCGTCGACGGCAATGGCCTGAATCACGGCCTATTTTCGTTTCGATGCCCGATCACGATATTTCGCCGGCCTTTCCGGGCAATTCCTACGCTGCTACAAAACGGTAGTATCCAGGAACGCCCCGATTCAGCTACAATTCGTGGCAGAACCATGCCGTCGAGTCACCGCCCGTGGCACTTGATAAGAACTCTAAATAAATCATTCTAAGCAACCTCCTAATCAGGAAAAAAATCCGTTTTTCCGGAAAGAGCCCGAACAATCTCAAGGCCCGATGACGGGCTCATTCTCAGGAGACCTCCATGAAAAAAACAACATTACCCCCGATAGTCGCCGCAATCCTCCTGACGGGTTGCGGAGGGAGCGGCAATGGTGGAGATGAGGAGCAGGAGGATCCGGGCTTTGTTTCCAGCGTACAAATCACCCGCGGGAATGCGATCGAGGTAGTAGCCGCGGCGAGCGGTGCCGGCGAGGTGGTTCTGAATCTTGCGGATCCGCTCGCCCTGATCGGCGTCGTCGAGCAGCGGGATAAAGTGAACCGAAAGATCGATATCGGGAAATTTTCCGAACGATTGATTCGTGACTCCCTGAACAGAATCGACGGCCAGACAGCGTGGCAATCGAATGCCATCGGCGTGATCGTCAATAACACCATCGATTGCGACACCACAGGTACTATCGTATTCACGGCGAATGATATCAATTCCAACAACAGACTCGACAGCGGTGAAACCGCCGGATTTACCTACAACGACTGCAGAACTCCCCTCGAGGAAGGCGGCTTCATCGTTTCTCACGGTACCGTGAACCTTACGGACGTCGTCATCGAAGGCGATCCCTCGATCGAGGGCAGCAACTGGAGGCTCGCCTTCACGGCGAATTACGAGACTTACTCGGCGGATGTTCACGACGATGAGGATCCCGTATTCATAATAGAGTTCGACGGCGATCTCGGCCTGGACACCGGCTCTGCCGACACCGGCGTCAGCAGGTTCCGCACCACCTCGATCAGCGACTTTACGGCCGGCGTCACCAGTGTGCCCGACGATATTTCGCGCGTTCGAGGACTGCAGAACTATTCCGAACAGGTCATTCTCAATAACAGCACGGGGGAGATCTCCCGGGAGTTCGACGGCATCCTGAGCGATACCTCCCTGGGCGGCGATGGCCGCATCAAGATAGAAACTCCCGGAATATTACGCGGCCTGTTCGATGACGAACATTACACCGAGGGGAAGAACAGGTTCACGGGGGCCAACGGCAGCAGCGTAACATTTACGATCATCGACGAGACCCTGATCAGGCTGGAGGTCGATGAGGACGGCGATGGGATCTCCGAGATCGTCGAAGATCATACCTGGGATGAGCTCCTGGAATCCTGATCCCACGGGCGGAGGCGCTGGATACCTTTTCTGCCTTTACCGGTAGGCCCCGACCTTCGGGGGGCTGAGCGATCAGCCCCTCGTCGAGTCGCCCGATTCACCGATCAGGATTACCCTCCCCCACTCCATCAGGCAGAGTTCCTTCGTCGCGCGGCGGGTGAGGCATTCACCCGGCCAGCCCCGGAATCCGCAACACACATACCTCCCCTCACGGCTATCGTGCGTCGCGCCCGGAGATATCGCATCCGCACTCACGCCGGCAGGTCGGTGCACAGACGCCTCTCCACCGTGGACCAGGAAAAGATCCCGCGTCCCCGCGGCATGTCATCGATGCCGGGCGACGCGCGTACCTCGGTGGAATATCTATGGGAAATCCTGGCCATCGAAACGGAGACCGAGGGCGGTCGAGCGACGCAACAAATCGGGGGACGGCGCCCGCCGGCGACGTCCCCCGAGGTCCAGACCGTGCAATACGGCGTCCTGTCTTACAGATCGAAGCCCCAGGTGTAGGAGACCTGAACCAGGGGATCTTCCTCCACTTCCGTGTCGCCCGAAGACGCCATGCTCAGCTTGAAGGTGAGCGACTCGATCGGGTTGTAGCTCAGCGTGATGTGGCTGTAGTCCAATGCGTCGTCGTCGCCGGTCCAGAAGCCGTAGACCGCGCCGAACTTGCCCGAAGAGACACCGAGCGTGTAGTACACGGCATCGGGAAGATCGCTGTCCATGCCGATATAAGCGGCGGCCGAGAACATGTCATAGGATACGCTCAGCACGAGATCGGAGGCATCGGTGTCGCCCAGTCCGGCGTCGACGTCTCCCGCTTCCGGATAGAGATATTCCCAGTACGAGATGTCGTACTTGAAATCACCGGCCGAGCCGCTGTAACCGGCATACAGATCGAGCTCGTAGTTACCCGGGAACGTGTACGAGTCATCGCTGGTGTCGACCCCGCCGCCGATCGACCCACCCAGGCTCGAGGCCCAGGTGCCGGCGTAGAAACCGCTGTCGTGATTGTATTGAAGGGTACCGCTGACCTGCGCGGTCGAGCTGCTGACATCCAGTCCGCGCCACAGATACATATTGGCGATGCCGATATTCGCGCTGCCGCCGGCCTGTGCGCTCATCGGCATGAACGCCATGGCGGGGGTCGCCAGGCTGGCCGCGAGAATCAAACGACTGATCTTTTTCACGTGCATTTTCTTTGTCTCCCTCTACCTATTTCGAGTTGATGAAGCTTCCTGATCCGACCATGTGCTTTGTTCAAAACAAAGTACGCATGACCCATAGCACCCTTTGTGCCACAAAAAATTTTTTCTTCCTGATTAGTCAGATAGAATTTTCTGGTGTTTTTTTACAACGATCGGGCGAGGAGATTTGCACCACGGCGCGACATGCCGGACGGGCAAATGCCATCGAATGGCGCAGATTTTTCAGTGCGGATTTCTTCTTGCCGCCGAACAGGGCCATCGATGCGAGGGGCCAAATACGGGCGGGAACAGGGCCGATGAGGGGTGGTGATTTGTGTCGGATCGGGATGCGGCGCGCATGCACGCCCGGGCGGGAGATCCGCTCGAAATATACGGGGGCCGCGCCTATACCCCAGGGCCGTGTGCGATCATCCGTACGCGTGGATCGGCATCGGGCTCCGGTGCATGCGGCGGGTCACGCGGCAGCGGTCGATGTCCGCCCTGGAGCGCGGGGCGAATGGCCCGGGCACGGGGTCCCGGGCGCGGCCCATCGGGCTCAGCGTGCGTCCAGGAAGAGCCGGGCGCGGGTCCCCTCCCCCGCCTCGGCGAGTTCGCCCCGACGCACGAAGACACGCTCGGCCTCCACGCCGCCATCCTGCACGAGCAGCTTCATCACCTGCTCGCCGCGGGTATAGGCGAGCGCGATCAGTTCCTCCCCGGTCACCGGCTGGGCGGCGAGCAGGCGGCGGCCCAACTCGCTCCGATAGGTCGCCTCGGGATCGGCGATGACGGGAGGGTCGGCGGTCTCACCCGTTGCCGGATTGGAGGGGACGACCCCAGCCGCCGATTCGCTGCGCAGCGCGGCGGCGGCACCGGCGCCGAAGAAGCCGTCGTACGCGGCGGTGAGCGCGGAGGTCGAAGGTTCCGCCCCGGCCGTGGCCAGCAGGGCATCGAATTTGTCCCGCCGCAATGCATCGGCATCGGCGCCGGGGTCCGCCCAGCCCTGGATCTCGACGACGAGCCGCGGCCGCTCGGCCAGCGCCTTCGACAGGGGCAGGATCTTTTCGCGCTCCCCAGCGGGCAGCGCCGCCTCGCCCGGCTCGAACACGGCGTATTCCATCTCCGGCCCACCGCCGAACATGCCGGCGATGAAATCGAACGGGGCGGTGACGATGCGGGTGATCAGATTGACCAGCGCCTTGACGACGAGCGGCCCCAGCTCGAAACCGGGCGCGTCGACATCGCCCTCCACGGGGAGATCGATATCGATGCGCCCCTGGCGATCGCGCAGCAGGGACAGGGCGAGCTTGATCGGCAGATTGAGCGCGTCCGGGCTGTCCACCTTGCCGCCGAGTTCGAACTGGTCGAACACGGCGTGATTTTCGCCCCGGATGCGGCCGTCCGCCAGGGTGTAACCCAGATCCAGGAACAGCTTGCCCTTGTCGATGGTATAACCGGCGAACTTACCCGCGTAGGGCGAGAACGAGGTCAGTTCCACATTGGCGAACGTGACCCTGGCCTTCAGGTCCTGTTTCGGCGCCGCGAGACGCGTCATGCCGTCGATCTTCGCCGTGCCGTACTGGCCGACGCGGCCCGTGAGCGCGAGGGTGGTTTCCTCGCCGCCGGCGGAGGCGATATTGGCTATCTCACCGGCGAGGTCCTCGATGCGCACCCGCACGTTCGGCTGAATCAATTCGTCGCTGTACATCAGACGCGAACCGGAGACGGCGACGCGCCCGATCGCATACTCAAAGGCCGGTGCGGCCGGGGCCGTTTCTTCCCGGGGCGGCGGTTCCGCGCTCTCCGGCGCCTCTCCCTGTATCTGACGCAATATCTCGCCGACGTTCGTGCGGCCGTCGGCGTAGATCTTGAACGAGGTGTCGAGGCCCTTGACGGCGATCTCGTCGATCGCCAGCCGGTCGGGCGCGAGGTCCAGCGCCATGCCGGTCGCGGCGACCTCGTCCCAGGCCAGCACCGGGTCGTCGCGTCCCTTGAGCCGGATCTCGAGCCCGGTGACCGCGGCCTGCCCGCCGACCTTCAACTGCGAGCCCTGCGCCGGTTGTCCCTGGGCGAGCGAGAGATCGAAGGCCAGCACACCGTCGTGGATCTGCGCCGGCAGGCGGTCCTCCAGATAGGGCTGGAAGATGGCCAGGGGGATGTCCCGCCCGGTCAGCCGGATGTCGAAACGGGTCGGGATCGCCGATAGGTCGCCCGAGACCGTGAGCCGCCCGCTCCCGCCGATATTGATATTCAGGCCGACGAGATCGGAACGGTCCTCCGGCCGTGTCGACAGATGCTGCACGTGCAGATCGAGCGGCGTGAAGTGCTCGTCGAAATGGCGGCCCTGCGAGTCGTCCGTGAAATGGATATCCCCACCGCTCAGCGCGACGTCGTCGATCACGATCGCGGGCGGCGTCGAGGCGGTCTCCTCGACGGCGGGGGCCTCCCCGGGCGATGACGCGAAGGCCTGCGCCAGATTGATCGTCCCGTCCTCGCGCAGATGGAGATGGACGTAGGGCCGTGTCAGCGCGATGGACTTGAAGACCAGGGCGCGCTCGAACAGCGAACGCAGCTCGAAATCCGCCGCAAAGGCGTCGAAGGCCAGCAGTCTGTCGCCCGCCCGGTCGCTCAGGCGGACGCCCTCGAGGCGCGCGGACAGGGTGAAGGGATTGAAGCGCAGCGCACCGACCTCGAGATCGAGGCCGTAGTTCTCCCGGAGCAGGTCGACCGCCTGTGTGCGCGCGACCGTCGGAACGACCAGGAAGCCGAGCGCGGTATAGATCAGGACCAGGGCCGCGACGATCAGCAGGGGGAGTTTCAGTGTACGAGGCATGTCGTTCTTCCGTGAAGCGTTGTCCTGTCGGGGGCTATAGAGTACACCGCGGCCCCGTGACATGTAATCGGGGCCGTCGGCGGAAAGCCCTATTGCACCGCCGAGGCCTGGGCGCATGCATAGCGGCGGCGGGCGCCGCCGTCGGCCGGAGATGAGGCGTGGGGGAATCCCCGCGGGGGCGGGCCGGAGCCCTCCCGCGGGGCGTCATGGAAAGGGGGGATCAGGCCGTCTTGCGTCGGCCGTCGAAGCTCCAGTCACCCGCGCCCGCGGCGGCGAAGAACAGGAACACGAAGCAGTAGACCACCGCCAGTTCGCCGCCGTTCATCATGGGCATGAGTACCTTGCCCTGGCTCGCGTGCGCGATGAAATAGGCAGACGCCATGAGCCCGCTCAGGACGAAGGCGGTCGGCCGGGTGAAGAGCCCGAGGAGCAGCAGCACGCCGCCGAAAAACTCCAGGATGCCGGACAGGCCGATCAGGGAAACGAGGTTGAGACCGTCGAACATCTCCACATGCGGCACGCCGAACAGCTTGGCCGAGCCGTGCTGGATGAGCAGATACCCCAGTATGATGCGCAGCAGTCCCTGCACGCGCGGGGTCCAGCTATCACAAAACGCCTTGTCTAGCGCCATGACTTCCTCCGGTTAGAGAATATTGTTGTTCATTGTAAATAATGTCAGCGGGTCATCCGTCCCGTTGTACGGGGCATGCCTGAACAGCCTCTGGCGCGCGAGAACTGCACGGGTACCTGGTCATGAGAAATCAATTCAGCGTGGACAGCCAGTCCGCGATCGCCTTGATGTCCTCATCGCTCAGGCCCGTCGTCATGGGTTTCATCATGGCGGACTGGCCGTTGGTGCGCTTGCCATCGCGTATGTCCATCACCTGCAGGGCCAAGTACCCGGCGCTCTGCCCCGCCAGCCTGGGATAGGCCGGCGTCAACGGGGTTTTGGCATCCGCGCCATGGCAGGCGGGACAGCCTTTGCTCGCGTACAGGGCAGATCCGTCGGCCGCATATGTCGTTGCGATGCTGCCGGCGGAAAAACCGATTACACTCATACAGACCAATGATTTTACCAGCTTCATGACAGTTTCCTCCCTGGTTGCACTGACACAAGAATCCCTCATGACCCGGGGCGGACCATGCGGGAAACAAGGGTGTACGAGCAGCGGCATTCCTGCGGCGCGAGTCTATCCAATGCTGGAATAACCCGAGGAAAGGCCGCGGGACAATGCCGCATGGATGATCTCAGGGCGAGTATGCGCAATGATTCTTTCCATTTCATGACATACCGTGCCTCATAACCTTGTAGCCAAGATACTCCCGTATTCAGGGTAAATCCAGGGACGAGCAGAACCCCTACAACGAATGCCAGAATAGACTGGCGGATTACGGGTGTGAACGTGAACCGTCCGGGAACGGAATTGAGATCCATCCCCGAAGTGCTTTAAAAAAATAAATCGGTCCCCGGTTCTCAAACGACGCCCAGCAGACCCGCCGTACGTATGAAATCCTCGATTGCATCGAGCCCATGGCCAGCCCTGATGTTGGTGAAAACGAAGGGGCGCGTGCCGCGCATCCTACGCGCGTCGTGGTCCATCACTTCGAGCGAGGCACCGACGTGCGGAGCGAGATCGATCTTGTTGATCACCAGCAGGTCGGATTTCATGATGCCCGGCCCACCCTTGCGTGGGATCTTGTCGCCGGCGGCGACGTCGATCACATAGATCGTCAGATCCGACAGTTCCGGGCTGAAGGTCGCGCTCAGATTGTCGCCGCCACTCTCGACCAGCACCAGATCGAGGCCGGGAAACCGCCGGCACAGCTTGTCCACCGCCACCAGATTGATGGAGGCATCCTCGCGGATCGCCGTGTGAGGACAGCCGCCCGTCTCCACGCCGATGATACGCTCCGGCGCCAGCGCCTCGCTGCGCACGAGGAACTGCGCATCCTCCTGGGTATAAATGTCGTTGGTCACCACCGCGATATCGTAGCGCTCCCGCATGCGCTTGCACAACGCGTCCACCAGCGCCGTCTTGCCGGAACCGACGGGGCCGCCGACGCCGACTCGTAATGTCTGTTTGGTCATAGTTACCTCGTTAAAGACAGGACTAATGGCTTAGGGCTAAGGACTGAGATAAAAGACGGAATCGTAGCCCGGATGGAGCACAGCGGAATCCTGGAATTCCGACTCTCCCTTCTGGATTCCGACATCCTGCGCCTTTATCCGAGTCACAATGTTTTACCGAAATATGATTTTGATTTTACTTAGTCCTTAGTCCTAAGCCCTTAGTCCTTTGTTTTAAATTTTAAGAAAGAAACAACCTGGTATATTGTCCCTCGTGCCGCGCGCTCGCCAGCGCGAGTCCGGGCGCGGTGAAACCGATGTCGTCGTCTTCGATCGCGAGGGCGTCTTCCGCCACGGACGGGATCAGCGCGATCAGTTCCTGCAGGATCCGCTGTCCGTCGGTCTGACCGAGCGGCACCAGTCTGACGGCCGCGGCGACTTGGTTCTGGCACCAGGACCAGAGATAGCCGCATCCCGCGTCGTACAGTGGGATGCGCCATTCGACGCAGGCCAGCGCGAACATCGCCAGATGGCCGCCGCCCTCCACTTCCGCGTCAAGCGAGGCCTGCCGCCGCGCCCGCTCGATGCCGAGATCGGCGAGCAGGCGCGCGAGGGCCGTGCCGACGTTGTATTCCTCGGCGCGCAGCTCGCGGGATTCTCGCGCCGCCAGCAAACGCGCATTCCAGCGCTGGACGCCCGCGGCATCACCGGCCGCCCAGGCCCGGTACAACCGCATGAACAGCGGCATGTCCTGATAGCGCTGGGCATGCCGCAGCAGGCCCGCGATCCAGGCACGGGCGGTTGCCGCGTCGCTGATCCAGCCCCGCTCCACGGCATACTCCATGCCCTGAGAATAGGCGAAGGATCCGATGGGCAGCGCAGAACTGGTCAACCGCAACAGGGACAACAGGGCGGGATACGACCCAGGTACCGCATGAGGCTCGACGTGATCCCGCGGCGGCGGCGCAGGATCAGGCCGTGCCGCCGGCGCATGGGCATGCCCGTAGGCGCCGGCCTCGGGCTCGAACGGCGCCGGCTCCGATACGGGCTGCAACCCCAACCCGCGCACCAGTTCGTCGAGCACCGGGTCCTGCTGATACCGCAGCCAGCCCGGCGCCACCTGCAGCGCAATATGGCGGTTACCCAAGTGATAACAGGCGCGCGCCAGCAGCAGTGGATCCGCGCAGCGCACCATCGAGACCAGTTCGGGCGCGGCCACGACGCGGACGACGGCGCCGTCGTCCGCACGCATGCAATCGCCATCGCGCAGCACCGTCCCGCGCACCAGCATCAGCGCGGCCGCACGACCGTCGTCCAAGGTCACGCGCGATCGGCTGCGCTGGCGCTGCTCGAAAGTGAGCGTGAGGGTGGAAGCCGGCGGCTCTGCGGAGTGGACGATTGCGGTCAGTTTTAACATGGCGATGGGCGATGGGCGATGGCAGAAAGGCTGTTCCGGGCGGAATACCGTGTCAACCATCTTTTCAATGACTCATCACCCACCACCTCTCGATTCGTCCACTCCCTTCCGAATAACCACGATCTCCGCATCGCCTGATCATCTCAAAATAGGAAATACCGCTGCGCCAGCGGCAGTTCGCTCACCGGCTCGCACCCCAGCGGCTCGCCGTCGGCGCGGACCTGGTAGGTCTGTGCGTCAACCTCGATCCGGGGCAGATAACCGTTGTGGATCATGTCCCGTTTACCGATGATGCGTGTCCCGGCCACGGCCACCGTACGCTTCTTCAAGCCCAGGCGCTCGGCGACGGCGGCCTGCTGCGCGGCCTGCGAGACGAAGGTCACGCCGGTCGCGGCGCAGGCGCCGCCCAGGGCCGCGAACATGGGGCGGTAGTGCACCGGCTGCGGGGTCGGAATCGAGGCGTTGGGGTCGCCCATCGGCGCGGCGGCGATGAGGCCGCCCTTGAGGATCAGCGACGGCTTGGCGCCGAAGAACGCCGGCCGCCACAGTACGATGTCGGCCAGCTTGCCCGCTTCGAGCGAGCCGACCTCATGGGCGATGCCGTGCGCGACGGCCGGGTTGATGGTGTACTTGGCGACGTAGCGCTTGACGCGCGCGTTGTCGTGGCGCGCGGGGTCGCCGGCGAGCGCTCCGCGCTGCACCTTCATCTTGTGCGCGGTCTGCCAAGTACAGGTGACGACCTCGCCGACGCGTCCCATGGCCTGCGAATCCGAGCTGATCATGGAGAAGGCGCCGAGGTCGTGCAGAATATCCTCCGCCGCGATGGTCTCACGCCGGATACGCGACTCGGCAAAGGCGACGTCCTCGGGGATGCCCGGATCGAGGTGGTGGCACACCATCAGCATGTCGAGATGCTCGTCGACGGTGTTCACCGTGTAGGGCCGCGTCGGGTTGGTCGAGGACGGCAGCACATTGGCCTCGCCGCAGGCCTTGATGATGTCCGGCGCGTGGCCGCCGCCGGCGCCCTCGGTGTGATAGGTGTGGATGGTCCGTCCCTTGAAGGCGGCGAGCGTAGTCTCGACGAAGCCCGACTCGTTCAGGGTGTCGGTATGGATCGCCACCTGCACGTCGTAGCGCTCGGCCACCTCGAGGCAGTTGTCGATCGCGGCCGGGGTAGTGCCCCAGTCCTCGTGCAGCTTGAGGCCCATCGCGCCGGCGGCGATCTGCTCCTCCAGCGCCTGCGGCAGGCTGGAGTTGCCCTTGCCGAGGAAGCCGAGGTTCATCGGCAGCGCATCGGCCGCCTGCAGCATGCGCGCGATGTTCCACGGTCCCGGCGTGCAGGTGGTGGCGTTGGTGCCGGCGGCCGGCCCGGTGCCGCCGCCGATCATGGTGGTGACACCGGACATCAGCGCGTCCTCCACCTGCTGTGGGCAGATGAAATGGATGTGGGCATCGATGCCGCCGGCGGTCGCGATCAGGCCTTCGCCGGCGATCACTTCGGTGCCGGGACCGATCACGATATCGACGCCCGGCTGCACGTCCAGATTGCCCGCCTTGCCGACGCCGGCGATGCGCCCGCCCTTGAGGCCGATGTCCGCCTTGACGATGCCCCAGTGGTCGACGATCAGCGCGTTGGTGATGACGCAGTCGACCGCGTGCCTGGAACCGGACTGACCCTGCCCCATGCCGTCGCGGATGACCTTGCCGCCACCGAACTTGACCTCCTCGCCATAAATGGTGTGATCGCGCTCCACTTCGATCCACAGCTCGGTATCGCCCAGGCGGACGCGATCGCCGACCGTGGGCCCGTACATCTCCGCGTAGGCGTGCCGCAGTATCGTCGCCATATCACAACTTCCCCATGATCTTCGCGTTGAAGCCGTACACCCGGCCGTCGCCGGCATAGCGCGCCAGCGCCACCGTCCGCGTCTGTCCAGGCTCGAAGCGCACCGCAGTGCCGGCCGGGATGTCGAGGCGGAAACCGCGCGCCGCCTCGCGATCGAAGGCCAGCGCCGCGTTGGTCTCGTAGAAGTGGTAATGCGAGCCGACCTGGATCGGGCGGTCGCCGGTGTTGGCGACGCTCAGCGTCACGGTGTCGCGCCCGGCGTTGAGCTCGATCTCGCCGCCCGCCGTCCGGATTTCACCTGGAATCATTCTGATCTCCTTGTCGTCCAGAGTGATAAGCTATGAACCATGAGTGATGAGTAATGGGTGATTAAGACACTTCTAACCTTGTCCACTCATCACACATCACCCATTACTCATCACCCGATTCCTCACACGATCGGCGTATGCACGGTCACGAGCTTGGTGCCGTCGGGAAACGTCGCCTCGACCTGCACTTCGGGGATCATCTCGGCGATGCCTTCCATCACATCGGCGCGCGTGAGCAGCGTGGCGCCATAGCCCATCAGTTCGGCCACGCTGCGGCCGTCGCGCGCGCCCTCGAGGATGGCGGCCGAGATATACGCCACCGCCTCGGGATAATTCAGCTTGAGGCCGCGGGCCTTGCGCCGCTCGGCCAACAGGCCGGCGGTGAAGATCAGCAGCTTGTCCTTCTCGCGCGGGGTCAGCTCCATCGTGCATCCTCCCTGCAGTTCGTCAAGTAATGAGTGATGGGTGATTAGTGATGAGTCATTGAAAAGACTATTGACACGATGGTCCAGCCGGAGCAGCCTTTCTGCCATCACCCATCACCCATCACCCATCACCCATCACCCATCACCCTATCATCACGTATTCCAGATACGGGGTCGCTGTGCCGGCCGGCCGAGCCGGCGTGGACGCAACACCTCCCATGCGCGCAGAAAATACTCGCGCGCCCGTTCGGCGCCGTGCCCGAGGAAACGGACCAGCAACATGTCTCCGAACAACGTGGCGCCGGTCAATTCCTCCGCCGCATCCCCGCCCGTCGCCTCACGTACCGCGGCGAGATCGCCTTCATCGCAGCCGGTACAGATCAGGGTACCGTTCATCGGATATCCGTTCAGTCCCCACGGCGCATCGAGGATCGCCCCACCGCCGTCGAACCGGTTGCGCTCATGCAGCAAGGGCCGTCCCTGGCGATACACCTCCATGCCCTGTATGAACCGTCCATACGTGAACCGCTCTCCCCCCGCCGGCCGGCCCAGGCAGATGATCTCCCAGCCGAGAAAGCGCGCCCCGGGGGCGAGTTCGACCCGCGTCGTGGCGCGCGCGAGGGCGCCGTCGAACACGATGGTCTCCTGCGGCAGCCACTCGAGCGTGGCGTCCCCCGCCACCGTGAACCGCTGAACCTGCTCCGCCCACGGTCCCGCGCTGCGATAGAACTTACCCGCGGCCGGCGTTGTGAGCAGCGCCTGCGCGCCCGCCTCCAGCCCGACATCGATCTCCAGCCGGTCGCCTCCGACCACACCGCCTGGTGGATGCAGCACATAGACGTGACAGACGCCGCCCTCCGGATAGAACGGGCGCTGGACCTGCAACGGCCCGTACGCGCAACGGTGCGCCAGTACCGTGCGGGCGCCGTCGCGGCGGAAACCGAGCTCGATCCGCGCCCGCCAGCCGCCGCCCCCGGCAGACGCCGCCGTGCCCGCCATCACCCTTTCTGCGCCTCCGCCGGCCGCGTCCTCTTCACCGCTTTCATAGGACGGGCCATTGCAGGTTTGCTGCCAAGTTCCCTCCGCACTTCGATGTCTATATCCCCGCTCTCCGCAGCGGACGGGAAACCGTGAATTAAAAAATATACTAAATAATCACTTAACATGATCATCTGATATCGATTTTAAGATAATTGCCTCACCGCCGGAGAGATCGTCAGGTAGCGAAACCCCATGTCCCGTGCGCCGAGCCGCACCACGAATCAGCGGAGACGAGTGATGGCGCACCATCACGGCGCGCGCCCTATCCGGGGAACAGGCGTGGGGACGGATTTAAATCCGTCCCCACGCTCAATGCGATCGGCGCGGGCATGACCTATAATGGTCCGACCCGACGGGGCGGCCCCATGGCGGCCCCGGTCACTTCCCACGACCAACCGAAGCAAATACCTCATGTCCGATACCCTGGAACTCGCCAAGGCCCTGATCGCCTGCCCGTCCGTCACGCCGCAGGACGCGGGCTGCCAGGAGCTCATGATCGAACGCCTGGAGGCCCTGGATTTCCACGTCGAACGGCTGCCTTTCGGCGAGGTCGAGAATTTCTGGGCCCGCCGCGGCGAGGGCGCGCCGCTGTTCGCCTTCGCCGGCCATACCGATGTGGTGCCGACCGGCCCGCTCGATCAATGGGCCTCGGACCCCTTCGTCCCCACGCTGCGCGACGGCCGTTTATACGGGCGCGGGGCGGCCGACATGAAGGGCAGCCTGGCCGCGATGATCACCGCCTGCGAGCGTTTCATCGACGCCCACCCCGACCACCGGGGTTCGATCGGCTTCCTGATCACCAGCGACGAGGAAGGGCCATCGGTCGACGGCACGCGGAAGGTGATAGAGTACCTGACCCAGCACGGCACCCAGATCGACTGGTGCCTGGTCGGCGAACCCACCTGCGAAAAACGGCTCGGCGACGTGATCAAGAACGGGCGCCGCGGCTCGCTCGGCGGGAGACTCGTGGTCCGGGGCGTGCAGGGCCACATCGCCTATCCTCACCTGGCCGATAACCCGATCCACCGCCTCGCGCCGGCGCTGGCCGAGTTGTGCGCGCTCTCGTGGGACCGGGGCAACGAATTCTTTCCGCCGACGACCTTCCAGTTCTCAAATCTCAACGCCGGCACCGGCGCGGATAATGTCATCCCTGGCCGTGTGGAGGCGCTGTTCAACTTCCGCTACTCCACCGAAAGCACGGCGGAGGCGCTCAAGGCCAAGGTCGAGTCCGTACTCAAGGGGCACCGACTCGACTACACGCTGGAATGGCGCCTGTCAGGCGAGCCGTTTCTGACGCGACCGGGGGAACTGGTCGACGCCCTGCGCGCCGCGGTACGCGAAGTCACCGGACACGACACCGGCCTGTCCACCTCCGGCGGGACCTCGGATGGACGCTTCATCGCGCCCACCGGCGCGCAGGTGGTGGAGCTCGGTCCGCTCAATGCGAGCATCCACAAGATCGACGAGCATGTGAACCTCGAGGACCTCGAGGCCCTGTCGCGCATCTACGAGCGGGCCTTGATCGGCCTGCTGACCTGAGAGATCGCCCGCGCGGGGTCGCCGCCGTGACGATGGGGGTGATGGGTGATGGGTGATGGGTGATGGGTGATGGGCAAAGAGTGAAGTACGCCCGGGACAGACGGTCAAGTGTTTTAATCACCCATGACTCATCACCCATCACCAGGCAATGACACAAACAAATTCGCGGGGAGGAACGGGGTGGGTGCCCATGTGGAGACCCAGCGCACTCGGAACGCGGTGACGCGGATGCCCGCGCGGGCGTTCAGTCCGGGGTGATGAGTTCGGGTGGATTGACCAGCGTGGCCCAGTCGCTGAACTGGGTGGTGACGGCCGCGCCGTCGTTGACCGTCAGCGCGACGCCGTCGTCCTGCACCGTGGCGAGGATGCTGCCGCAGTCGGAACAAAGGGTTTCGCTGAGCTGGACCGCGCCCGAGGCCGGGGCATCGGAAAAATCGTCCGGACGCCCAGCCTCCCATCGCACCGGAGAGGTGGTCGCGACCCGGAGCACGATCTCGCTGTTGGGATTGGAGACGTAGCGGCTCAGGGTGCTGGCGCCGTCCGTCGGATGCGACTGTACGGAGACCGCATATTCCTGGGTGTTCGCATTATCGGTTACTTTGAGATAGAAAGGACGCAACTGGTAATTGATGGCCCGCACGCCGGACACGGGCGGGTCGGCCAGGAGCTGCGCGTTGAGCCCTCCCGTCAGGCCGCTGCCGGCATCCGCGCCGACCGAGAGCGTCATGCTCAGGACCCCGTTGGCGCGGGCCGCCGTCAGGGTCATGTTGTCGGTAACCGAGGTCTTGGTCCCATTGCCGTTGATGAACTGCATGGGGCCGAGCGACAGAAAGGCCTCGAGGCTCCAGTTGCCGGAGGCAGACGAAGGATCTCCGCTGATCTCGAGTCCGGCGATGTCCAGAAAGGAATTGTCGATCAGATTGCCTTCGACCGTGCATTCCGCGAAGGGGACGTGCAAGGCCTCGCCGGCCGGCAGGCGAAAGCCTTCGTCATATACCATATAGGTGAGCCGGTTGGTCTCCGGCCCATAGCCCGCCGGGCTCGAGACGCATTCCGGGATATCGACGGGATCGTTCGGGGCGCGATCGGGATCGTTCAACACGACCATACCGTCCTTGACCATCGCGATGGCGATATGTCCGATGAGGACCAGCCGGCTGACCAGGTCCATCGAGGAGCGTGAGAGCGAGAGCGCGTTCTCCGAGGTGATCTCGTCGACCGCCAGCGGGTCGGTGGGTGGGCCGGAACCCCCGCCGGGCATGCCGGTTTCCGAACTGCTGCAGGCCCCCACCAGAAGCAGAATACCCATGGGAACAAGGGCTTGATATCCGGTGCGGAGACTCATACCGCCGCTCGACCCCGACAGAAAAGGTGATAAGAAATATACGCCTATTATCTATAAAATTCAATATGATAAATATTTTATTGAATCTTGATTCTAACTTTATTCCATATATAGGCGGCACCTGGGAGCCGGCGCCGGGGCGTCGCAACGCCCGCTGGTGGGATCGGCACGGAGGGCAATAAACCTTAGCGGAGGGTCAATCGGGAATCTGGAACCCGCATCGCGCGAGAAGTCGCCGACACGGGTAGCGGGCCCCTGCGCAGGGCCTGGAAGAGATCCCCGCGCCTCGGCGCGGGGATCTCTATGAGGAAAACAGGGAACCCCCTCCCTGCCTCCGGGTCGACGCCGTCGTCCAGCGTCGCCACGGAGGCCGGGGGGATTCGACGGCCGGTCTCAGCGCCTGAGTATCAGGATTGCGTCGGCCCAGGCCTCCGGTTTCACGAAGCTACGAAGCCCCGTATTGTCCGCCCGGGAGGGCTCCGTCACGAAGGTATTGGTCACGGGGTTGAACCATCGCACCTCCATGGGACCGCTGAAACCGGCCATATCCAGCACGATGCTGGCATTGTCCGGCAGATAGGCCACGCCCAAGCCGCCATCCCGGGTTCTGGCCATCGCCATCCTGCCGAGCCCATCCGCGGGCTGGTTCCGGATCGACTCATGGCTGGGCACCAGATTCCACCACTCCAGCCCGGAAAACAGCTCGAACAGATACTGCATCTCGCGTGCGCTGGGTCGGGCCAGCGCCTGGCTCAGCGACCAACCGGCGGTGGCGTTCCCGACGTTCCTGCCCCAGTTCCACACCCCGCCGGTACCGTAGGTGAGTCCCGCGGAACCGGAGAGCATCGCCAGATAGGCCGTACTGCGGGGCAGCCGGATGGGATACGGCTGGATGTAATCGCCCGTATCGCCGTTCTGCAGATTGAGGCTGTCGTACACCACCTCCTGATTGATCACCGGTTTCGTCGGGAGACGGTTGTACAGCGCGAGCGTCCAATCGATGGCGGCCTGGCTCGCCACGATCGGGTCGAAGGGCCGGAACGGTTCACGGAAATAGGGGTCGTAGGTCCAGCCGTTGCCCGATTGCAGCCCGCTGACCGCGACGTAATTCTTACCGTGAAAGACCTCCGCCGGGGCGAGGAAAAAGCGTGGATGCGCCGAGATCAGGTGCACCGACGTGCTCGCCGCGAGTTCGCTTCCGGACACGTCGGCCAGTTGCGTCCACAGGTCGTCGGCGACGGGCGAATAGACCACGAAGTTACCCATCATGCGCGCCGCGAGATTGCGCGCGAAGCGCGCGACCTCGATGGAATCGGTATCCGGGAATCCGGGCCCGGGTTGGCGCACGGCAGTGAAGTAGACCATCAGTCCCTGGTCATTGGCGTACTGCACCTTTTTCTCCACCCCCTGCCAGTAGGCGGGATTCCAGGCCAGCGTCGCGCCCGTCCCCCTGAACGGCGGGTTGCCGTCGCGGTCCGCGCTCAGGTTCACCCAGCCGTCCCGGCTGTGGACCTGAATGACGTTGAACTTCTGGGCCTTGCGGAGCTGGACGTAGGATTCCCATTCGGCCTGGCTGGCCGCCATCGGCGCCGACCAGGCGGTGTCCCCCAGCCACAGGAACGGCGTGCCGTCGGCGTAGGTCAGGTAACGACGGTTCGCGCTGACCCGTGGGTAACCCCGCGCGTACAGGGCGTTCGACCCGGTGTAGGGAGCGACCGTGACGGAACCCGTGCGATCGTGCAGCCCGGCGTTGCCGGTATCGGACGCGGCCGTGGTCCAGGTCCAGGTCCCCGCCGCGGGGAACATGAAGCGCAGGCGGAAGGTGTTGCCGCCGTCCCAGAACGCATTCCCGGTGAAGGTCTGGCCGTCGGGCCCGGTATAGGTGACCACGACCGTGACGTCCGCGTACGGATTGGCGTACGCGACGCTGCTCGTCAGGCTGGTCTCCCATCGGGTCCAGGCCGGGAACGACATCGTTTGATACAGCCCCGCGATCTCCGTGTCGGTCAGCGCCCGGTTGTAGATGCGGACGTCGTCCATCAGGCTGTTGAGGAAATTGTCCACGCCGGTCTTTTTCGACCCCAGCCTGAGGATACCGTTGGCCGGTTCGACGGCGACGCCGGTACTGGTGGCCCGCAGGGCACCGTCGACGTACAGTCTGAGCGTGGTCCCCGATTTGGTCAGCGCGGCGTGATGCCACTGCCCCAGCACCGGCAGAAACTGCGAACTGGTGACCCGGCCGCCGAGATTGCTGTACAGGCCGTTACGGGGGTCTTTCGCCAGCCATACCCGGCCCGTGCCCGTCCCGTCGGTCTGAGAGACGAAGTGCTCGTCGTCCAGGCTGCCGACCCGGAACCACAGCGCCAGGGAGAAGTCCGTCGCGCCCGGGTCGAGCGGCGATTTCGCCGTGTCGATACGGTCGTCGATCCCATCGAAGGACAAGGCCCCGCCCAGTTGGCCCGCCACCCAGGTCGGGCCGTTGACCAGGGTTCCCGTGTTGCCATTGCCCGAGGCGTCGCGCGCCACGGTCCCCGACATCTCGTCGAAGGTCCAGTGGGCCACCAGGGAGCCGTTCTGCGATTCTCCATACAAGGCGAGGACCTGCGAGGCGTCGAGGACCCGGTCATAGACTCGGACGTCGTCCAGCGCGCCGCTGAAGTGACCGAGGGTCGCGGTCTTATTCGACCCCAGGTACAGGGCGCCGTCGGCCGGCTCCACCCGCACGTTGCCGTTGGTGACCTTCAACTCACCATCGATGTAGATCTGGAGGGTCGTCCCCGACTTGGTCAGCACCGCGTGGTGCCATT
>JADLCS010000018.1 GCA_020847075.1 Gammaproteobacteria bacterium | reverse complement strand
TTCACCCTTCACCCTTCACCCTTCACCCTTCACCTTTCACCCTTCACCCTTCACCCTTCACCCTTCACCCTTCACCCTTCACCCTTCACCCTTCACCCTTCACCCTTCACCCTTCACCCATCGTCAGTTTTCCTACAGCCCACCTCATCCCGTAAGGGATTTGAAGTAACTGATTGTATATAAATAGAAATAAGCGCCGACGACTGTCTCCTGATCGAGACAGGTTACGCCTCCGTGACGACTGTCTATAATCCCCCGCGCCCGGGTGTCCGGCCCTGATCGGCCGTGCCCGGGGAGTCCGCGTATCCCGCATTTCATGCGACGAACTCGCTGCGCCGGAGGGGGCGAAGGGATACGGGCATGCGCCCGCGCGGCGCGCCAGACAGGAGGAGAGGTTTCCGCATTTCATGAACAAGACCCAGGTATTCACTGCGGCGGCATTGATGGTTCTGTTGAGTTACGTCCTGTGGGCCGGACTGAATCGGCCGCGGGAGGTCGCGGCCTGGCCCGCCCACATCCAGGGTTTCGCGTTCTCGCCGGTGCGCGCGGATCAGAATCCGAACGAAAAGCGGTATCCGTCCGCGGAGGAGATCGACCGCGACCTCGTGCTGCTCGCGGGCCGGGTGGGCGCGGTGCGCACCTACTCGGTCGAGGGGAGCTTCGCCGAGATCCCCGCGCTCGCGCAGCGCCGCGGCCTGGCGGTCACGCTCGGTGTGTGGTTGAGCGACGACCTCGTGCGTAACGAGGCGGAACTCGCCCGGGCGATCGATCTGGTACGTACCCACAAGAACATCGCGCGCCTGATCGTCGGCAACGAGGTGCTGCTGCGCGGCGAGCTCACCGAGGCCGAGCTGGCGGCCTATCTCGACCGCGCGCGCCGGGCGGTGAAGATCCCGGTCAGTACGGCGGACATCTGGAGCACCTGGCTGCGCCACCCGGAGCTGGCGCGGCACGTGGACTTCATCGCCGCGCACGTGCTGCCGTACTGGGAGGGGGTCGCGGTCGACGACGCGGTCGACTACGTGGTGCAGCGGCACCGGCAGCTCGCCGCCGAGTTTCCGCGCCTGCCCATCGTGCTCGGCGAGGTCGGCTGGCCGAGCAAGGGCCGCACCCGCCACGGCGCGGTCGCCTCCGTGGCGAACGAGGCGGTGTTCCTGCGCGGATTCCTCGCCCGCGCGCAAAAGGAAGGCTATACCTACTACCTGATGGAGGCCTTCGACCAGCCCTGGAAGCGCTCCTTCGAAGGCGATGTCGGAGCCTACTGGGGCGTGTACGACGTCGAGCGCCGGGCGAAGTTCCCCTTCCAGGGTCCGATCGTCGCGCTCCCGCACTGGCCGTTGCTCGCCGGCCTCGGCGCGGCGCTCGGCCTCGCCGCGCTGCTGCTGCTGTCCATCGACGGCCGCGCCCTGCGCCGGGGCGGTCTCGCCTTCCTGGGCGCCGTCGCGTTCACCGCCGCCACCGCGCTGGTGTGGATCGCCGACGCCTACGCCGATCAGTACTGGACGCCGCTCAGCATCGGCGTCGGCGCGCTGTTCGCGCTCGCGCTGTGCGCCATCCTCGCGGTGCTGTTCGCCGAGGCGCACGAATGGGCCGAGACCCTGTGGGTGTCCGAGCGGCGGCGCGGCCTCAGGCCGGCGCCGGCCGACGCGCCGCTGCCCAGGGTGTCGATCCACGTCGCGACCTACAATGAGCCGCCCGCCATGGTCATCGAGACGCTCAACGCCCTCGCGCGCCTGGACTATCCCGACTACGAGGTGCTGGTGATCGACAACAACACGCGCGATCCCGCCGTGTGGAGACCGGTCGAGGCGCATTGCGCCCAGCTCGGCGCGCGTTTCCGCTTCTTCCATGTCGACAGGCTCGCCGGCTACAAGGCGGGCGCGCTCAACTTCGCCCTGCGCCACACCGCGGAGGACGCGGAGATCATCGCCGTGGTCGACAGCGACTATACCGTCGATCCCGCCTGGCTCAGGGATCTGGCGCCGCAGTTCGCGCATGCGCGGACCGCCATCGTGCAGGCCCCGCAGGATTACCGCGACGCGGCGCAGAATCCGTTCAAGGCGATGTGTTACCGGGAGTATCAGGGCTTTTTCCGCATCGGCATGATCACGCGCAACGACCGCAACGCCATCATCCAGCACGGCACCATGACCCTGATCCGCCGTTCCGCGCTGGAGCAGGCGGGCGCCTGGGGCGAATGGTGCATCACCGAGGACGCCGAACTCGGCCTGCGCCTGTTCGAGCACGGTCTCGAGGCCGTATACACCCCGCGCAGCTACGGCCGTGGGTTCACCCCGGACACGTTCATCGATTACAAAAAGCAGCGCTACCGCTGGGTGTACGGCGCGATGCAGATCCTGCGCCGCAATGCGCGCGCGCTCTTCTCCGGCGCCGCGGGCGGTCTCGACGCGGGCCAGCGCTACCATTTCCTCGCCGGCTGGCTGCCCTGGATCGCCGATGGCGTCAATTTCTTCTTCACGCTGGGCGCGCTCGCCTGGGCGGGGGCGCTGCTGATCGCCCCGACGCGCATCGATCCGCCAATGGTGATCTTCGCGCTGCCGCCGCTCGCCCTGTTCGCCTTCAAGCTCGCCAAGCTGCTGCATCTCTACCGGCGCGCGATCGGCGCGGGATGGCGCGATACCCTGGGCGCCGCACTGGCCGGGCTCGCGCTGTCGCACGCCATCGCCAAGGCGGTCATCCTCGGCGCCGTCACCCGCAATCAGCCCTTCATCTGTACGCCGAAGATGAAGAACGCCTCGCCGTTGTCGCGCGCGCTGCTGTCGGTGCCGGAGGAACTCACGCTGATGTGCCTGCTGTGGGGACTCGCCGCCGCCGTCCTCTACGCCGACGCCTCGGGTAGCCCGGAGCTGAGGCTGTTCGCGGCCGTCATGCTGGTGCAGTCGCTGCCGTATGCCGCCGCCGTCGCGATGACCTTCATCAGCGCCCTGCCGCAGACCCGCGCCCTGCGCGCCGCCGCCCCCTCCATCGTCCCGGCCCCGGCGGAGGGACGGTGAGTAAAGAAAGGACTAAGGACTGAGTAAAAGACAAAGGCGTGATGGGTGATGGGTGACCCTAAAAAAGGGGACAGATTTCAAATCTGTCCCCTTTCTCGCTCGTAGGGTGGGCACGCCTTTCGTGCCCACCCTACGATGGCTACGAATCACCCATCACCCATCACCCATTACTCATCACGTCTTTTGATCTTTACTCAGTCCTTAGTCCTAAGTCCTTAGTCCTAGTTCTAAGCCCTAAGCCCTGTATCTTTATAATTCCCCCACATCCGCAGCAGCGCGGCGCCCATGCCGAACGCCAGCAGGAGGAATACCGTGAGGGCGCCGGCGATGGGGACGAAGCCGATCAGCCACAGGATCAGCAGCGCGGCGATCAGCGACAGCAGGCGCTTGCTGTATGGGACGTCTTCGCCGTGGCGCAGCAGCCGGAGCAGGCGGTCGCCGACGAACAGCATGCCGGTGAGGAATCCGGCGAGCAGCAGCAGCGTGTAGAAGCCGAGCAGCAGGAGGCCCATCAGGAACCCGACCAGCGTCATCATCAGCAGGAGGGCGATCGGAGGCAGAGCGAACAGCGCGGCGAGCCCGAGCATCAGGCTCGCGCCGGGCCGCGTCCCGAGCGTGCGCATGGCGCCCAGCGCGAAGCGCGGGAAGATCAGATACAGCACGATGCCGGTGATGCCCAGTATGAAATAGAACATCAGCGCGAAGCTGCGCCCGTCCCCTTCGTCCGGCGAGGCGGAATCCCCCAGCGGGTGGTGCGCGAAGGCGCCGATCATCGCCTCGGGCGCGATCGACGCGCCGGTCGGACCGTAGTAGTCGAGCCGGCCCGTGATGCGGGCGCCCGGCAGCACCTTGAGGGATTTCGCGTAGACGCGCGCGTCGCCGTCCACCGTGCCGGCAAGGATCACCTCGCCCCCCGCCGCGCGCAGTTCGCCCGCGACGCCGCCTTCGACCTCGACGGTGCCGCCGGCCAGCCAGGCGCGGCCGCCGACCAGCGCCGTCTTCGCCAGCGACACGTGGCCGCCCGCCGCGATCGCGTCGCCCAGGATCCGGCTGTTCAGGGACACCCGCCCGCCGGCCGCGCGCACATCGTCGCCGACTTGGGCGTCGACCACGACCTGGCCGCCTGCGGCCGCAACGTCGCCGTCGACGGAATTCTCGATCAGCACGTGGCCGCCGGCCGCGATCACGTCGCCGTCGACGCGCGCGTTCACCGTCACGTCCTCGCCGGCGAGGTAGATATCGTCGTCGAAGTCTCCCGCCATCACCGTGCGCCGGTCGTCCGCGTACGCGGCGGCCAGCGGCAGGAGCAGGGCGAACAGGAGAGGGGAGAGGCGGGTCTGTATCATCCGGAAACCTCCATGAGTTGCGCGCCGACGATCCGGATTCAGGATAACAACAAAGTCCGCGGGCGTGAATCCGGCGCCGGACGCGGGGGACGGCCGGGGCATGAGGCGACGCGGTCGGGCGCGGACCTTCAGGCCCCGCCGGCACGCGCGCCGAGCGCGACGCGCCTCCCGCGGCGCAGGATCCGCGTGGCGAAGAACGGCGCCCCGGCGAGCAGATACCAGTAGTACAGGACGAAGCGCCATTCGAGCATCACCGCGACGGCGGTGGCGGGGTCAAGCCAGCGCGACATCAGCGCGCCGAAGGCGAGCTCCACCGTGCCGCCGCCGCCCGGCAGCAGGCTGAGCTGGCCGGCGGTCAGCGCGAGCATCTGCACCAGCACCAGCGTCGACCAGGCCACGTCCGCCCCGGCGCCCCTGATCAGCACGAACAGTATGCTGTAGCGCAGCAGCCAGTGCGCGGCGCACAGCGCGTATACCGCGAGCAGCCGTCGCGGCGGCAGGCCGAGGATCAGGCGGATGCCGTCGCGGAAACGCAGACAGACGCGCGCCAGCCGCACGCGGCGTGCGCGCCGGATGCGCAGCACGCCCAGCAGCCGGCCGGCGATCGACAGCAGGCGGCGGTATTTCCACAGCGCGAGGGCGGCCAGGGCGAGTCCCGCGGACAGCATCAGCGCGAGCAGCAGGAGTGGATGCGGCAACGCGATCGGCGCCTGGCCGCCGAGCCGCAGCACGGCGAGCAGCGGCAGCAGGCTGAGGAAGAACGCCAGGTCGAGCAACTGATCGACCGTGCACAGCGCCGCCGCCCGGGCGGCGGGCACGCCGTGCCGGGTCAGCAGATAGACCGCGGTAAACGGCCCGCCGGCGCCGGCGGGCGTCGCGGCGCAGGAAAACTCGGTCGCCATCACCAGCGGGATGGCCTCGCGCCGCGTCAGCCGCGGGCCGAGCCCGCGCGCCAGCAGGCGCAGCCGCTCGGCATTGACGAGCCAGCCGAGCGCGATCATCGCGAGCCCCGCCGCGAACGGCCATACCGGCAGTTGCGCCATGCGCGCGAAGGCCGCGGTCCCGCCGAAGCCGTACGCGACCGCGAGCCCGGCGAGGATCGAGCCGGCGATCAGCAGTGCGCGCGCCTTCATGCCGCGCGCCGCAGCCAGGCGCCCTTGGTGAGCGCGCGCCGCTCGGGCAGCAGTTCGCGGATGACGCGGAGCCAGAAGGCGCGCACCTCGCCGTGACGCAGGTCGATCGGGTGCAGACCGAGCCGGATCAGGGCCTGATCCGCGCCCCGGCGCAGGCGCCGTTCGTTCCAGTGGCGCGAGACGCGGCGGCGCCATGCGCTGCGCGCGGACCATACCAGCGAGGGCGCCGCCAGCGGTCGCCACTCCGGCAGGCGGATCAGTCCGGCGGGATCGCTGGTGTAGCGGAACGGGAGATCGGCGAGGGCCGCGCGCGCGGCGCGGTTCATCAGCCAGGCCGGTGCGACGAAACCGTCCACCGGCCAGCCCAGCGCCGCGAACAGCGCGTGGCCGCGTTCCAGCCGGCGGCGCGCCTCGTCCGCATCGAGCGCGGCGAATTCGCCCTCGTGCGTGTAGAGCCGGCGGCGCAACAGATCGAGCGGATTCGGCCGCAGCGGCCGGTCGTCGCTGTGAAAATATCCGTGCAGCGCCACCTCGTCACCGCGCGCGATCCGCGTCTCGATCGCCGTGCGAAAGCGGGGATGGGCGGCCAGCGCGCCGCGGTGATGGTAGTCGGGCACCACCAGCAGGGTGAGCGGAACCGGTCCCAGCGCGTCGAGCGTGGCGACGAAGGGTTCGTACAGCGGCCAGGTCTGCGGCGCGACGTCGTGCAGCACGACGGCCATCGCCTTGCCGGGCTCAAGGGGCATAGTGCGCCGGGGTCAGGGCCAGCGGCGCGCCGCTGCGGATCAGTCCGGCATAGCGGACGAGCATCTGGCGGAAGACGCTGTCCCAGCCGCGCTCCGCCTCGACCCGTGCCCGCGCCAGCCGGCCGATCGCGCGCACGTCGAGCATGAACAGGTACTCGACCGCTTCGGCCAGGGACCGGGCCTCGGCCCGATGCGCGAGGATGCCGCTGCCCGGCGTGACCAGCTCGGCGACGGCGCCGGCATCGATGCCGATCACCGGCAGGCCGCTCGCCATCGCCTCCAGCACCACCAGGCCGAAGGTCTCCCGCGCGCCGCCGTGGATGAACGCGTCCGCGCTCGCGAGCCAGCGCGACAGCGCCGCGCCGTCGAAGTAATAGGGATAGACCGTGACGTTCGCCGGGATGTCCCGCGTCGGCATGCCGGGCCCGATCAGCAGCAGGTGATGGCGTGGTCCCAGATGCCTGAGGGTATCGAGCAGCAGGGGGATGTTTTTTTCCCGCGCGCCGCGTCCCGCGAAGACCAGCAGGCGCGTCGCCTCCGGCAGTCCGAGTTCGCGCCGCACGCCGGGGTCGCGCCGGGACGGGTGGAACAGCCCGGTGTCGACGCCGAGCGGTTGCACCGCCACGCGGGGCACGCCGAGGGATTCCAGGTAGTCCGCCATCACCCGGCTCGGCGCGAGGGTCAGATCGAAGTGCGGGTAGAGCCGCTTGACGTAGCGTTCCGCCAGCCTGCCGCAGACCTCGCCGAAGCGCGCGCCGACCAGGCGCGGCAGATCGGAGTGATAGAAGCCGATCACCGGCACGCCGAGGCGTGCGCCCGCGTCCAGCGCGGCCCACGGCAGGCGGTAGGGGTCGCCGGCCTCGATCACCTCCGGGCGCAGCCGTTCCAGCCGCGCGCGCCACGGCCCGGTGCGCAACGGGAAGCGATAGCCGTGCCCGAACGGGATCGGCGGCGCGGCCACCGACTGCACGCCGTCGTCCCCGCCGTCCGCCGCGCCCGGCACCACGATGCTGTGGCGCACGCCCGGCAGGGCCGAGAGCAGGCGGTGTTTCGCCGTGAGGTAGGTGCGTACCCCGCCGCTCTGCGGGGCATAGAACATGGTGATGTCCGCTATGTGCATGGGAGAGCCGTCCTTTGCCCGGGGCGGGCGCTGGCCTGGATGAAAGCCGGAGTCCTGCTGGATTGGAGGGCGCGGCCGGGAAATCGTTCGACGCACCGGGCAACGGGGTGTCGGGGAAAAATTTCAGCAGAAAAAGCAACATCCGATGGATAGCTAGAAACCATCGGAATATTTGCAAAGTTTTACAAACCGGTGGCGAGGCGGGGGCGCCCCCCATTTCCAAAAACGGGGCCGTCTCCGCCCCTCGCTGCGGTATCATGACGAACGACCGACGCGGGAGGGAGGCATGAATCACAGGGCCAGGCAGCCGGACTGGGACACGATCGCCGAGAAGTTCGATGTCTTCCTGCCGCAGCTCGCCCCGGTGGGCGAGGAACTGCTGCGGGCGCTGGCGGTCGCGCCGGGCGATCGGGTGCTCGATCTCGCCTCCGGCACCGGCGAGCCGGCGCTGACGCTGGCGCGGCGCCAGCCGCAGGCCCGTATCACCGGCACCGACGCCGCCGGGGGCATGGTGCGGGTCGCGCGGAAGAAGGCCGCGGAGCGGGGTCTGGAGAATCTCGATTTCCGCGTCATGCCGGCCGAGCGTCTGGACTTCGCCGACGCCGTCTTCGACAAGGCGCTGTGCCGCTTCGGCGTGATGCTGTTCGAGGACCCGCGCGCGGCGTGTCGCGAGCTCCATCGCGTGCTCAGACCCGGCGGCGCCTTCGCCCTCGCCGTGTGGAGCACCCCCGAGACCATGACCACCATGCAGTGGGCGGCGCGGGCGTTCCGGGACCGCGTGTCCGAGGAACACCGGCCGCCGATCGAGAAGGTCACCTCGCTGGGGCGGCCTGGCGCCTTCGACGCGCTGCTGAGAGACGCCGGCTTCTCCCGCCTCGATATCGTGGCGCACCGCTTCGACTACCGGTTCGAATCCTTCGAGCACTACTGGAACACGATGGAGGCCTCCGATATCCTGAGGCAGCAGTTCGACGCCATGCCCGCCGCCGAGCGGGACAGCGTCCGCGACGAGATCGCCCGCTTCGCGCGCGACTTCCAGACCGAACACGGCCTGGTCATCCCGCACGAATACCTGCTGGCCTCCGGTCGCAAATGATCCCCATGGGGACAGATATATTTTTAAAATCCGGGACAGATTTATTTATGACTCAGCACGGGGACAGATTTCAAATCTGTCCCCGACTCGGAAAATAAATCTGTCCCCATTTAGTTACATTTAGCTAGGGGAAAATACGATGCAAGCTACGTTGAGACGTCACATCCTGTCCGTGCTCCTCCCGCTGTCGCTGTTCTCCGCCGCGCCGGTCCCGGCCGAGGAGTCCTCCGCCGGCGCGGAACTCGAGGCCGCGGTCGCCGGTGCGCATCGCCCGGAGGCCAACCGGGCGCGCGATCGGTACCGCCACCCGGTCGAGACCCTGTCCTTCTTCGGGATCCGTCCGGACATGACCGTGGTCGAGATCTTTCCGGGCGGCGGCTGGTATACCGAGATCCTCGCGCCGTTCCTAAGGGAAAAGGGCGTCTATTACGCGGCCGGGCTCGACCCCGACTCCGGATCGGAGTTCGCCCGCCGCTCCATGCACGCGTTCCGGGACAAGCTGGAGGCCGATCCGGAACTGTACGACAGGGTGCGGGTCACCGTGCTCGCCCCGCCGGACAAGACCGCCATCGCCCCGCCGGGCTCGGCGGACATGGTGCTGACCTTCCGCAACATCCACAACTGGATGGCCGCCGGCACCGCCGAGCAGATCTTCGCCGCCATGTTCGCCGCGCTCAAGCCCGGCGGCGTGCTCGGCGTGGTCGAACACCGCGGCGATCCTGCGGTCCCGCAGGACCCCAAGGCCGGTACAGGCTATGTCCGCCAGGACTACGCCATCCGGCTGGCGGAGAAGGCCGGCTTCAAGTTCGTTGCCGACAGCGAGGTCAACGCCAATCCGAAGGACACCAAGGACTATCCGAAGGGTGTCTGGACCCTGCCGCCCACCTTCGCCATGAAGGATCAGGACCGCGAGAAATACCTCGCCATCGGCGAGAGCGATCGCTTCACACTGAAATTCGTCAAGCCTTGAGGGATCGAAAGCGAAAACCCGGGACAGATTTATTTATCCGACACGGGGACAGATTGGAAATCTGTCCCCGAAAAACGGGGTCTGTCCCCGGTTTTTACTCGGACTTCGACATCGAATCGATAAACTTGTCCGCCTCGGCGATCGATTTGTTCATGTCGCCGATCAACGCCGAGATGTCCTTCTCGACGCTCATCTTCTGATCTTTCAGCGAGGCGATCGCGCTGGCGTTGAGGTTGTGTTTCAGGAATAACACCCGGTCCTGGAAGGCGTTCAGCACCGGCGGGATCTTCTTCTCCGCGGTATCCATCGCGGTGATCAGCTTCTTGTAGGACGCCTGCGTGGCCTTCATCTGTTGCGCGCTGGCGCGTTTCAGGCCCGGGTCGGTGTACTTGCCCAGTTCCTCGTTCCATTCCGTGAACAGGCTGTCCGCCACGTCCTTGACGGCGTCGATACGCGAATGGACCGCCTCGGCGCGCGCGACGCTGTCGTCGTACTCGGACTTCAGCGTGTTGTACTGCGCCTCCAGGTCGCCGCCCTTGTAACCGGTCACGGCGATGAACTTGTCCAGCGCCGAGGCGAACTGCTCCTTCGCCTCCTGCTGCGCCTCGCGCGCCTTGTCCACCCGCTTGACCAGGATGTCGCGCTTCTCGACGCCGAATTTCTCCATCGCGCCGTAATACATGGTCTGACAACCCGCGAGACCCGTCAGTGCCAGCAGGGCCAGGCCGCGCGCGGCGCAGGACAGGCGAGTAGTAGGGTCGGCGAACATCATGGATCTCCCTCCGCGTGATGGATTTCGCGGTTACTATACCCGCAAACCCATCCGCGATGAACGAAAACCCAAAAACCCGGGACAGAGTTATTTAGGCGGCGCGGGGGACAGATTTGAAATCTGTCCCCGACTCCGAAGATAAATCTGTCCCGGGTTTTTTCCACGTAATTGGGGACAGATTTATTTTTCCGGCCC
>JADLCS010000017.1 GCA_020847075.1 Gammaproteobacteria bacterium | reverse complement strand
TCCATGTCTCAGTCGCGCGGGGCGTCGCGCAGGCAGGCGGCCAGCTTGCGGCCGATCAGCTCGTTCATGTAATTGAGGTAGGTGGTGCCCATCTCCGGCGTGAAGCGTCCCGCGTCGCGGCTGCCGATGGCGAGCAGGCCGACCACGGCCTCGTCCGCGCCCCCGGCGAGCGGCAGCAGCGCCGCCGAGCCGATCTCGCCCGCGGTGGTGGGGAAGAGCTGGACCAGTTGTTCGTTGGGCAGACGCCCGCACGCCGGCCGGCCGGCGGCGAGGATCGGCTGCAGCGACGGCGCCAGTGCATCCGTCTCGATCGCCTCCGCGTTCAGGAAGGCGAGCGCGCCGGCATCGAAGCGCGCCGCGTCGGCGCCGGCGAACAGGCGCAGTGTCGCCGCGTCGGCGTGGAAATCCTGTCGCAGGCTGGTCTCGAACAGGGCCAGCACTTCATCCAGCGTGACGCTGTCCATCAGTTTCACGGTGAGCTGCTGCAGGCGCGCGATCAGTTCGTCGTTGTAGCGCGCGATCTGTACCAGCTCCTGCAACTGGGCGCGGTAGCGTTGCGTCTCCTCGCGCAGCAGCGCGACCTGGCGTTCGACCAGCGAGATGGCGCCGCCGGTGGGATGGGGCAGGGTGAGCGCGCGGATCAGCTCGTCACGTCCCTGGAAGAAGTCCGGATGGCGGCGCAGATAGTCCTCGACGTCCTGGGCGGCGGGCGCCGGGGGCGCGCCGGCCGGTTCGCTGTGCGATGTGCTCATAGTGTGAGGGTTCCCTCGAATACCAGGGTGGCGGGCCCGGTCATGAGGACGCCGGCGCCTTCGCCTTCCCATTGAATGAACAGACGGCCGCCGGGCAGTTCGACCGCGACGCGCGCGTCGAGCAGACCGCGCTGGCGGCCGGCGACCACCGCGGCGCAGGCGCCGGTGCCGCAGGCCAGCGTCTCGCCGGTGCCGCGCTCGAACACGCGCAGGCGGATGTGCGCGCGATCCTCGACCTCCATGAAGCCGACGTTGACGCGCTGCGGGAAGTGCGCGTCGCGCTCGATCAGCGGTCCCAGCCGTTCGACCGGGGCGCGGGTGACGTCGTCCACCAACAGCACGGCGTGCGGATTGCCCATTGAGACGACGCTGATCTCGATCCGCTCGCCGCCGGCCTCCAGGGGATAGACCGGGCCCGGCTGCTGTGTGATGAACGGGATGGCGGCGGGATCGAGGCGCGGCGCGCCCATGTCCACCGTGACCAGGTGGCCGTCCAGAAGCTGCGCGTGCAGCAGGCCGCTGCGCGTCTCCAGCACGAGCCGGTCTTTGTCGGTGAGGCCGCGGTCGCGCACGAAACGGGCGAAGCAGCGCGCGCCGTTGCCGCACTGCTCGGCCTCGCTGCCGTCGGCGTTGAAGATGCGGTAGCGGAAATCGGCGCGCGCGTCGCCGGCGGGTTCGACCACCAGCAACTGGTCGCAGCCGACGCCGGTATGGCGGTCGGCGAGCAAACGGATCTGCTCGGGCGTGAGGGCGAACGGGCGGCTGACGGCGTCGATGATGACGAAGTCGTTGCCCAGTCCGTGCATCTTGCTGAACGGGAGAGTCGTGTTGACGGTTGACACGGTCGTAGGGCTGTCCTTACGGGATTTGGCGCGAGTATAGCAGCGTCCCGCCGCACGGGCAGCCGCGCGGCGAGGTCACCGTAGGTTGGGCTGAATGAAATGAAGCCCAACATTGGCTCGAGGGTATTGTTGGGCTTCGCATGGCTCAGCCCAACCTACGATAGCTGGAATGGCGGAGTGGCTCGGTATCTGATGTCGGAACGAGGAGCATCGTAGGTTGGGCGGAATAGAATGAAGCCCAACAGGGGTGGGGAGGGGAACGTTGGGTCTCGCCTTGCTCAGCCCGACCTGTGGTTCCTCGGTCTGAGCTACGGTTCCCACGGACCGAACCCCGGCGGGCCGAGACCCATCGGGTCGTGGGGCGGGTCCCACTGATAGCGGGACAAGGGTATGGCTCCGGACGGACTGAAAACGATTCCTTCCCGCTCGAGCAGATCGCGCTGGATGCCCTCGAAATGCGGTTCCGCGCGCTGGCTGATCTTCCCGCCGGCGTTGACGACGCGGTGCCACGGGAGGTCGCTCCCGTCCGGCAGGGCGTTGAGCGCGTAGCCGACCTGCCGCGCGTGGCGGGGGAGGCCGGCGAGCCGGGCGACCTGCCCGTAGGTCGCGACGGCGCCGGAGGGGATGCGTCTGACCACCGCGTAGATCCGTTCGTAGGTAGTGCCCTGCGGGTGGTGATGGGGCTTCGGCATCCGGCGGGGTCCTCGCAGTCTGATGGCGGGCGGTTCCCGTTACTATAGATCTTTTGCAGCTCGACGCCGAGACGGTGGCGGTGGATGCCCCGGTACCGGGCTACTTGAAACCGGGGACAGATTTTGAAATCTGTCCCCTCTTGCCGTGGTCAAGAGATACCGAGTCCCGTAGGTTGGGCTGAATGAAATGAAGCCCAACGCTGATAGAGGCTATTGTTGCGGGCTTCGTGTTGCTCAGCCCGACCTACGTTTGCGTCACTGTGCGAAACCGGGGACGGAGTGTGAAATCCGTCCCCTCGCGGGTTAATCCGGCAGCCGGATGCCGAGCTCGTCCCAGAGGGCGT
>JADLCS010000016.1 GCA_020847075.1 Gammaproteobacteria bacterium | reverse complement strand
CCTTCGACGATCGTGGTGTTTTCCTTCTCGATCGTCACGCGGCCGGCCTGGCCCAGGTCCTCAAGGCGCGTGTTGTCCAGCTTGAGGCCGGTCTCCTCGCTGATGACCTTGCCGCCAGTGAGGATCGCCAGATCCTCAAGCATCGCCTTGCGGCGATCCCCGAAGCCGGGGGCTTTGACGGCGGCGACAGACAGCGTGCCGCGCAGACGGTTGACCACCAGGGTCGCCAGCGCCTCGCCTTCGACGTCCTCGGCGATGATCAGCAGCGGCTTGCCGGACTTGGCCACCGCCTCGAGCACGGGAATCAGGTCGCGGATGTTGGAGATCTTCTTGTCGTAGATCAGGAGACAGGGGTTGTCCAGTTCGGCGCTCATGCTCTGCTGGTCGTTGACGAAATACGGCGACAGATAGCCGCGGTCGAACTGCATGCCCTCGACCACGTCGAGCTCGTTCTCCAGCCCCGAACCTTCCTCGACCGTGATCACGCCTTCCTTGCCCACCTTGTCCATGGCGTCGGCGATGATCTTGCCGATGGCCTCATCGGAGTTGGCCGAGATGGTGCCGACCTGGGCGATCGCCTTGCCGTCGGAACATGGCTTGGAGATCTTCTTCAGTTCCTCCACCGCGCCGGCGACCGCCTTGTCGAGGCCGCGCTTCAGATCCATCGGGTTCATCCCGGCGGTGACGGCCTTCTGTCCCTCGCGCAGGATGGCCTGGGCCAGCACGGTCGCGGTGGTGGTGCCGTCGCCGGCGATGTCGGCGGTCTTGGACGCGACCTCCTTCACCATCTGGGCGCCCATGTTCTCGAACTTGTCCTTGAGCTCGATCTCCTTCGCGACCGAGACGCCGTCCTTGGTGATGACGGGGGCACCGAAGCTCTTCTCCAGGACCACGTTGCGACCGCGCGGTCCCAGTGTCACCTTGACGGCGTCCGCGAGGATGTTCACGCCCCGCAGCATGCGCTGGCGGGCGTCGTTGGAAAAATTGATGACCTTGGCAGCCATGTTCTACTTTACCTCCGGATGAATGATCGTGGGTCTTCCGTACTCGGAATCAGCCTTGCAGCACGGCGATGATGTCGTCTTCCCGCATCACCAGATATTCCTCGCCGTCGACCTTCACCTCGGTGCCGGAATACTTTCCGAACAGGATGCTGTCACCGGCCTTCACCTCCAGCGTGCGGACCGAGCCGTCGTCGGCCAGCTTGCCCTTGCCGACGGCGATCACCTCACCGCGAACGGGCTTCTCCGCCGCGCTGTCGGGGATGACGATCCCACCCCTGGAGACGTTCTCCTCGCTGGCGCGCTTGACCAGGACACGATCGTGCAAAGGACGAATCTTCATAACAACAACCTCCCTCGTTTACATATCGAATTCAGCGGGTTAAAGAAAACTCCCGACGCACGGGACCCGTGCGTCAGGGATATGGGTGCGGTCGGCGGGATTTCAAGACCCCGGCGCGGGGCCGGGATCAGAATTCGTACACCAGGGTGGTGGAGGTCTCGGTGTCGGTCTCGTCGATGCCGGGCGGGACGTCAGAGGTGTAGGTCACCCTGACGCCGAATTTGGCCGCGAGATTGCCGACGATCTGCGCCGAGAGGGCGGACAGCGAACGGGTCACGGTCAGCCCGCCGCCGCTCTCGGTCTCCAGCTCCTGCGTGAACTTGGCCGAGGGGCTGATACGCCACTCCAGCAGACCGGCGAGACGGACGATTCCGTCGCTCTCGCTCTCCCCCGTGCCGCTCACCTTGTCCTGGCGGGCACCCAGACCGGCCTCGGCGTTCAGCGTGACGCTTTCGTTCTGCACCAGGCGGCGGCCGTAGCCAAGCGATTCGCTGGCGCGGTAATCGTATCCGCTGAACTCGTCGTCTTCATAATTGACCAGGCCGAAGACATAGCTCGCCGCGCTCAGGTCGCGTTCCGACTTCCCGGAGAGGGACAGCCGGTCCGCATTGGTCTCGTCGTTGTCGCTGCCCTTCAGCAGGTCCAGCTTGCCCGTATGTTTCCACGGCGCGGCCCCGTAGATCAGGGTCGCCTTGGCGTTGATCGTTTCGGTTTCGGTGTTTCCCGTCGTGACGACGAAACCCAGGCCGGTGTCTCCGCTCCAACCCTGCGGGGTCTCCTCCTGCGCATACGCGGGCGCCGCGCCCGCCGTCAGCATCGCCATCGTGGTCATCGTCATAATCGCCTTGCACTTCATTACATACTCCTGTTTGTTTCGGTCTACGGAATCCCCGGAACGGGGCTGGGTGAACGCACGGCGAGAAATACATGGCGCACGATGATCCGCTCCGCCGGCGTTACGCGGATCATCGCCCGGCCCCGGCGGCGGGAAGCAGGCCGCCGGAATCGATCAGTCGTCGCCCCGGGCCGGAGGCGGCGCAGCGGAGTCGATCAATCGCACCATGATCGGTTTACCCGCCTCGTCGAGATGGATCGAACGCTGCGGGAAGGGTATCTCGATGCCCTCCTGATCGAACGCCTTCTTCACACGCCGGAGGTATTCCCGCCCGGCCTCCGCCTGTTTGCCCGGCCACGTCCTGATCCGGCCCTTGATGTTGACGGCGGAATCGGCGAGTTCGTCCACGCCGAAGACCTCGATCTCGTCGATCAGGAGCGGGCCGAAGGCCGTGTCCCTCCTCAGCTCCGCGCCGACGCGACGCATCACCTGCACCACTCGGTCGGTATCCTCCCTGTAGGCGACGCCGACGGTGAACACATAGGCGGACCATTCGCGCGTCACATTGGCCAGGGTGGCGATGGCGCCATTGGGGAACACATGCACGACGCCGGAGCTGTCGCGCAACACGATAGTGCGCAGATTGATCGCCTCCACCGTCCCGCTGACGCCGTTGACGATGGCGGAATCCCCGACGCGCACCTGGTTCTCGAGGATCATGAAAAAACCGGTGATCACGTCGCGCACCAGATTCTGCGCGCCGAAACCGACCGCCAGACCGACGATGCCGGCGCTCGCCAGGATGGGCGCGATCTCCACGCCGATCTCGCGCAGGATCATCAGGATCATCAGGGCCCAGATCACGACGACCGCGGCCTGGCGTATCAGCTTGACCAGCGTCTCGGCGCGCTTGAACGCCTCTCCCGCGCTCTCGCCCTCGTCGCGGGCGCGCTCGACCAGCAGCGTCCCCATGCGACGCAAGGCGGCCTTGACGGCGGTGAGCGCCGCCCAGCCGATGATCAGGATCAGGACGATCCGGATCGACGAGAAGATCATCGCCTCCCAGCGCACCTCGCTGATCAGGCCCAGCAGCTTTTCCATCCCTTTCTCCCGCGCGGAACAGGCGCGCGCCATGCGATGCGACCTTGCGGAGATACGCGTCCGCGAGTCATATTACGCGATGGGGACGCGAGATTGAACCCTGGCGATGCAGGGAAATTCGCTGCCCGCCGTCCCGACCCGCGCGGCGGTACGCGCGACGGGCGTCACGCGGCGAATACGAGAGGAGAGACGATGGCGACACTGAAGTATCTGGGCGCGACCGGGCAGGTGACCGGCTCCTGTTATCTGATCGAGACCGCGCATTCGCGCGTCCTGCTCGAATGCGGGATGTTCCAGGGCGACGCGCAGACGGAGGAGACCAACCGCCGCCCCTTCGCCTTCGATCCGCGCGGGATCGATGCGGTGGTCCTGTCGCATGCGCATCTGGATCATTCCGGCCTGTTGCCGCGGCTGGCGCGGGAAGGCTTCCGCGGCCCCGTCTTCGCGACGCCCGCGACGCACGACCTGATCGCGCTGATGCTGAAGGACGCGGCCCATCTGGAGGAAAAGGATACCGAGTGGGAGAACAAGATCCGCCGCCGCGCCGGCAGGCCGGCGATCGAGCCCCTCTACACCTTCGAGGACGTGGAGACCCTGCTCGGCCTGCGTCAGCCGGTGGCCTATGACGTCCGCTACCGCCTGTCCGAGGACATCGAGTTCCGTTTCCGCGACGCCGGCCATATCCTCGGCTCGGCGATCGTCGAGGCATGGATCAGGCGGAACGGCTCCACGGCCAAGCTGGTGTTCTCCGGGGATCTCGGCAACAAGGACTCCTTTCTGCTGCGCGATCCGACGCGCGTCGAGGAGGCCGATGTCGTGCTGATGGAATCGACCTACGGGGATCGCGACCACCGGGCGCCCGGGGAAACCGTCGAGGAGTTCAAACAGGCCCTGCAGGCCGCCGCGCGGAGCGGCGGTAACGTGCTGATACCCGCGTTCGCCGTGGGGCGCACGCAGGAGATCCTCTACCTGCTCGGCCGCTTCTACCAGGCGGGTGAACTGCCGCAGCGTGCGGTCTTCCTCGACAGTCCGATGGCCATCGCGGCAACCGCGATCTACCACGACCACATGACGCTGTTCAACCGGCAGGAACTCGCAGAACTGCACCGCGCGGACGCCGCCAATCTGCTCGCCTGGCTGCCGGTGCTGCGCACCTCGCGCACGCCCGAGGAATCCATGGCGATCAACCAGATCACGGGGGGCGCCATCATCATCGCCGGCAGCGGCATGTGCAACGGCGGCCGTATCCGCCACCATCTCAAATACAATCTGTGGCGCTCCGAGGCGCATGTGATCTTCGTCGGATTTCAGGGACGGGGCACGCCGGGGCGCGCGCTGGTCGACGGCGCCCGGCGGATACACCTGCTGGGCGGCGAGGTCGCGGTCAAGGCCCGCATCCATACCCTCGGCGGATTCTCCGCCCATGCGGGCCAGCGCCAGTTGCTGGAGTGGCTGCGAGGCTTCGACTCGCGGCACTCGAAGGTCTATCTGGTGCACGGCGAACCGGAGAAGGCGGAGGTCCTCGCCGGCAGGATCCTCGACGACCTGGGTTACCAGGCGCGGATACCACGGCTGGGCGAGACGATCGATCTGTGACTGAGGACTAAGGGCGGAGCGGGAGATCAGCGGGGTGAGATGGGTGATGGGTGATGGGTGATGGGTGATGGGTGATGGGTGATGGGCAAAGAGTGAAGCGCATCGGGATCGGAGAATCAAGGTATTTCAATCACCCATTACCCATCACCCTTTACCCCTACCGAAAACCACACGTACCTCCGTCGCAGGGTGCGAGAATGGGGACAGATTTGAAATCTGTCCCCTTTTTTATAATCTTTTACCTCTCATACCTCACGCCTCACCCTAACGCCTTTGGCCTTCACTCAGTCCTGCATTCTGACCAGCACAACGTCACCCTCCACGCGCACCGGGTACGTCGCCAGGGGTTCATAGGCGGGCGGGGATTCCACCGCCCCGGTCCGGATGTTGAACTGCGCGCCATGGAGCGGGCACTGGATCCGGTCGCCGAGGATCATGCCGTCGGACAGCTCGGCGTAGCCGTGCGTACAGATATTGTCGATGGCGTAGAACTCCCCGGCGAGATTGACGATGGCGAGCATGCGGCCGTCGAGCGTCACCGCTTTGCATTGACCCGCGGAGATTTCCGTCGTGCTGGCGACTTCGCGCCACTCGTCCATGCCGCTCACGTCAGTCCCGTCACAACAGGCCGAGCTGCAGGCGGGCCGCCTCGGTCATGCGTTCCTGGGTCCAGGGAGGCTCCCACACCAGCTTGACGGTGACCTCCTCGACGCCCTCCACCTCGCGCAGGCGCGCCTCGACCATGCCCGGAAAGGTCTGCGCCACCGGACAGGCCGGGGCGGTCAGCGTCATCTCGACATACAGGGCGCCGCCCGCCTCATCGACATCCAGCGTGTAGATCAGGCCCAGTTCATGGATATTGACCGGTATCTCGGGATCGTAGATGGTGCGCAGGGCCGCGATCGCGCGCGCGCGCAGATCGCCTTCCGCGGCGTCTGCCGCGGACTCCGGCGCGACGGGGGCCTCCCGGCGCGGCTCCGGATGGAGCGGATTGACGGACTTGACCTTGATGTCCTTGAGATGATCGCCCATGGTTCACTCGGTGGAGACGGAGCCCCTGTCCTGCTCTTCCTTCAGCGCGGCCAGCAGCGTGTGCCAGGCCAGCGTGGCGCATTTGATGCGCGAGGGAAACTCCTTGACGCCGGACAATACTTCCAGCTTGCCGAGCGCGGCCGCGTCGCCCCCGGCCTCCTCACCCATCATCATGGAATGAAACCGCTCGAACAGCGCCTCGGCCTCCGCGCGCGTCTTGCCGACCAGGGTCTCGCTCATCAGCGAGGCGGTCGCGACCGAGATGGCGCACCCGGAACCGTCGAAGCCGACATCCTCGATGACGCCCCGATCGTCCAGCCTGAGATAGACGGACACCTTGTCGCCGCACAGGGGATTGAAACCCTCCGCATGGCAGCTCGCGTGGGCCAGCTTGCCGAAATGGCGCGGATTGCGGTTATGGTCGAAGATGACCTCTTGATAAAGTTCCTTCAGCTCGTTCATCGGCGGAACAACTCCTGTGCCTGGCGGATCGCCTCGACGAGGACGTCGATCTCGGCACGCGTATTATAGAGTGCGAAAGAGGCACGCGTCGTCCCGCTCACGCCGAAACGCGTCATCAGCGGCATCGTGCAGTGATGACCGGCCCGCACCGCCACGCCGTGGCGGTCCAGGATCGTGCCCACGTCATGGGTATGCACGCCGTCCAGAAGAAAGGAGGCGATGCCGGCCTTGCGGGCGGCGGTACCCACCAGACGCAGGCCGGGGATCTCCCGCAGCCGGGGCGTCGCGTAGTCCAGCAATTCACTCTCGTGGCGCGCGACGGCGTCCAGGCCGATCTCGCGCAGATAATCGATGGCCGCGCCCAGCCCGATCGCGCCCACGATGTGCGGGGTGCCGGCCTCGAACTTGAACGGCAGCTCGGCGTAGGTGGTGCGCGTGAAGCTCACCTCGCGGATCATCTCGCCTCCGCCCTGGTAGGGCGGCATCGACTCCAGCAGTTCCCGCTTGCCGTACAGCGCCCCGATGCCGGTGGGTCCGTAGAGCTTGTGGCCGGAGAAGGCGTAGAAGTCGCAATCCAGCGCCTGCACGTCCACCGCCGCGTGCGGGGCGGACTGCGCGCCGTCGATCAGGACGCGGGCGCCGCGGGCATGGGCCAGTTCGATGATGCGCTCGACCGGATTGATCGTGCCCAGCGCGTTCGAGACATGGGTCACCGCGACCAGACGGGTACGCGGGCCGAGCAGGCGCTCGAACTCGTCCATCAGCAACTCGCCGGCGTCGTTCACCGGCGCGACCTTCAACACCGTACCCAGCCGCTCGCCGAGCAGTTGCCAGGGCACGATATTGGAATGGTGCTCCATCTCCGTAATGAGGATCTCGTCGCCCGCCTTGAGATGCGCCTGACCGAAGGAGGACGCGACCAGATTGATCGCCTCCGTGGTGCCGCGCACGAACACGATCTCGCGGTCTTCGCGCGCATTGAGAAACGCACGCACCTTGCCGCGTGCGGCCTCGAAGGCGTCGCTGGCGCGCTCGCTCAGATAATGCAGCCCGCGATGCACGTTCGCGTAATCGTCGGTGTAATAGCGCCGGACGGTCTCGATCACGCGGGAAGGCTTCTGCGCCGAGGCGGCGTTGTCCAGATAGACCAGCGGGCGCCCGTGCACGGTCTGCCGCAGCGCGGGGAAATCGGCGCGGATCCTTTCCACATCGAAGGCGGGGCGGGGCGGGTCGATCTTAGGCCGGCTGCTGCTCATTTCGGTCACCATCGGTACATCGCGCGCGCCTAGCGGGCCAGGCGCGCCATGATCAGGTGCTCCGCCCATGCGCGCACCGGGGCCGCCGTCATGCGGGCGACCACGTCCTGGGCGAAGGCCGTGACCAGCAGGCGACGGGCGCGCGCCTCGTCGATGCCGCGCGCGCGCAGGTAAAACAGGATATCGGGATTCAACTGTCCCACCGTCGAACCGTGGCTGCATTTGACGTCGTCGGCGTAGATCTCGAGCTGCGGCCGGGTGTCGATCTCGGCCTCGTCCGACAGCAGCAGGTTATTGTTCATCTGCTGGGCGTCCGTCTTCTGGGCGTCCTGCCGGACCACCACATGGCCGCTGAACACACCGCGCGCGCGGCCGTCCAGCACGCCCTTGTACCACTCGCGGCTGGTGCAGTGCGGCACCCTGTGCTCGACGGAGGTCTGGTTGTCGATGTGCTGGCGGCCGCCCGCCAGATAGAGCCCGTTCAGGTCGCATTCGGCGCCCTCGCCGGCGAGCACGCAGCGCAGATCGTTGCGGATCATGCGGCCGCCCGCGGCGACATTGTGCGAGACGTAGCGGCTGTCGCGCGCCTGTTCGACGTACAGGCCGGCGAAATGATGCGCGCCGGCGCCCTCTTCGTTCAGCTTGTAATGATCGAGCGCGGCGCCGCGCTCGATCACGCAGTGGGTGGCGACATTGCACAGGGACGGCGCATCGCCCAGGCTCACGTAGTGTTCGATCACGGCGGCCCGGCCGCCCTGCCCCACACTGATCAGATTGCGCAGATAACTCGCCAGCGGCTGCTCCGCCCCGCTCGAAACGAACAGCAGGTGCAGGGGGCGCTCCGCCACGGCCTCCGAACCGATGCGCACATAGGCACCGTCGGACATAAAGGCGGTATTGAGCTCGATGAAACCGTGCGGCTCCCGCGGGGCCTGGCTCGTCAGCAGGGTCTCCAGCGCCGCCCCGTCACGCTCCAGCATCTCGCGCAGGCTGCGCACCTCGATGCCGCGCGGCAGGCCGGACAGATCGGACAGCGCGGCATCGAAACGGCCATCGACGAACACGGCGAGCGGCATCCCAGCCCCGGCGAACAAACGGGCGGCGATATCCGCCGGCGCGACCTCCCTCGACCGCTCGAGGGACAGCGCAGGGACGAAGGACTGCTTGAGCAGCGGCGCGATATTGGTGTATTTCCACGCCTCGTCGCGCGGCGTGGGGTAACCGCGCTCCGAGAACCGCTGCAACGCCCCGTCGCGCAGATCGCGCAGCCATGCCAAGCCCTGCCCGGGGAGCGCGCCGCGCAGGCTGCGGTATTCTTCGAGGGGTGTGGCGGCGCTGGCGGCCATGACGGCGACCGGACCTCAGCCCGCGGCCAGCGGCCGGCCGGCGGCGCCCGGTTCACGCTCCAGCCAGGCATAGCCCTGGTGCTCGATCTCCAGCGCCAGTTCGCGGCCGCCGGACTTCACGATCTGGCCCGCGGCCAGGATATGCACGTAATCCGGCACGATGTACTCGAGCAGGCGCTGGTAATGGGTGATGACGATGAAGGAGCGCTCCGGCCCGCGCAGCTTGGCGACCCCGTCGGCCAGCAGCTTCAGCGCGTCGATGTCGAGCCCCGAATCGGTCTCGTCCAGGATCGCGAGGCGCGGCTCCAGCACGGCCATCTGCAGGATCTCGTTGCGCTTCTTTTCTCCGCCGGAGAACGATTCGTTGACCGAGCGGTAGAGAAATTCCTCGCGCATGTCCACCAGCGCGAGTTTCCGCTTGACCAGCGTAAGAAAGTCCATCGCGTCCAGCTCGGCCTCGCCGCGATGACGCCGGACGGCGTTCAGGGATTCCTTCAGCAGTGTGACGGTGCTGACGCCCGGGATCTCCACCGGATACTGGAAGGCGAGAAAGATCCCTTCGCGCGCGCGCTCTTCCGGCGCCATCGCCAGCAGGTCCCTGCCGCCGTAGCTGAATTCATCGGCCGTGATGCCGTACAGATCGCGCCCGGCGAGCACCTGGGCGAGCGTGCTCTTGCCGGACCCGTTCGGCCCCATGATGGCGTGCACCTCGCCGGGGCGGATCTCGAGATCGATCCCGTTCAGGATGCGCTTGTCGCCGACGGCCGCGCGCAGATTCCGGATCCGGAGCGTCTTCGCCCCCGCCGCCTGTCCCGGTACGCTCATCCCACCGCTCCTTCGAGGCTGATGTCCAGCAGTTTTTGCGCCTCGACGGCGAATTCCATCGGCAGCTTCTTGAATACCTGTTTGCAGAACCCGTTGACTATCATCGAAATGGCGTCCTCGCGCGACAACCCGCGCTGCATGCAGTAAAACAACTGGTCGTCGCTGATCCTGGACGTGGTCGCCTCGTGCTCGACCTGGGCGGTGCGGTTCTTGACCTCGATGTACGGGAAGGTGTGCGCGCCGCAGCGGTCGCCGAACAGCAGCGAATCGCATTCGGTGTAGTTGCGCGCGCCCTCGGCGCCCGCCAGGACCTTGACCAGTCCGCGGTAGGCATTCTGGCCATGGCCGGCGGAGATGCCCTTGGAGATGATCGTGCTGCGGGTGTTGCGGCCGACGTGGATCATCTTGGTGCCCGTATCGGCCTGCTGGTAGTTGTTGGTCAGCGCGACCGAATAGAACTCGCCCACCGAATTATCCCCCTGCAGCACCACGCTGGGATACTTCCAGGTGATCGCCGAACCCGTCTCCACCTGGGTCCAGGAGATATGGGAATTCACGCCGCGGCACAGCCCGCGCTTGGTGACGAAGTTGTAGATCCCGCCGCGGCCGTTCTCGTCGCCCGGATACCAGTTCTGGACGGTGGAATACTTGATCTGGGCATTGTCCAGCGCGACCAGCTCCACCACGGCCGCGTGCAGCTGGTTCTCGTCCCGCATCGGCGCGGTGCAGCCCTCGAGATAGCTGACGTAGGCGCCTTCGTCGGCGATGATCAGCGTGCGCTCGAACTGCCCGGTGTTGGCCGCATTGATGCGGAAATAGGTGGACAGCTCCATCGGGCAGCGCACGCCCGGCGGCACGTAGACGAAGGAACCATCGCTGAATACGGCGGAATTGAGGCTGGCGAAGAAGTTGTCGCCCGGCGGCACCACCGTGCCGAGGTACTTCCGCACCAGTTCGGGGTGCTCGCGCACCGCCTCGGAAAAGGAGCAGAAGATGATGCCCAGTTCGGCGAGCTTCTCCCGGTAGGTCGTCGCGATCGAGACGCTGTCGAATACCGCGTCGACGGCGACCCCCGCCAGCATTTCCTGCTCGCGCAGCGGAATACCGAGCTTCTCATAGGTCTCGAGCAGCTTGGGATCGACCTCGTCCAGACTCTTGGGTCGGTCCTTGTCCTGCTTGGGCTGGGAGAAATAGCTGATGGACTGGTAATCCACCGGCGAATAATTCACATGGGCCCAGCGCGGCTCGCGCATCGTCAGCCAATGACGATAGGCCTCGAGACGCCACTCCAGCATGAAGGCCGGTTCTTCTTTCTTGGCGGAGATCCGGCGGACGATGTCCTCGCTCAGACCGGGCGGAAAGATTTCCTGCTCCACATCGGTCACGAAGCCGGCCGTGTATTCCCGGTCGATCAGATGTTCGAGATTTCGGCTCGTCTCGGCCATGATTTTCGCGTGTACTCCAGGACAGCCGGGGCTATCAAGAAAACGAATTCAAATCAGAAAGATATTTCGCCAATACTCGTGCGCAACGATATAATACTTGACTGATTTAGTCAAGTATTGAGTGTCTGCCCCATTATTGTACCCCTAATATACAGTTTTTATAGCCCGCGCTTCGATCCCGATCGGCGGGGAAAGACGGCCGGACGCGGCCCTGCGGCGGCCGAGGAGAAATTTCCGAGCTGAAACAGGGAAATGCCCGTCATCAGGTGGCGAGCGGCCGGACACGCCGGACCGGATCCTCAGCGGGCCTCTTCGACGAATCCCCGATCGCCGCTCCTCCGCTCCACCAGTTCTCCGTTTTCAAACACCAGTATGCGCAGGAACTGCGTCGGTCCGAGATTGTAGGTCCACTCTTCGATGCGCTTGCGCACCAGGCGCGCCGGGCCGCCCCGGAACGGGAGCAGGAATTCCTTGTAGCGGGTATCGATGAACGCGGGGGCGCCGCATCGCCTCTGAACGAGAAAGTCGCTGATCCCGGGGTCGAAATGATCCAGATCGCAGGCGCCCGCGTCGCCGCCCTCGGAGAACCCGCGCTCGCCCGTGTTCACCGCCGACAGCCTCCCGTCCTCGAACAGCAGGATCCGCATGAAACGCTGCGGCCCGAGATTGTACAGCCAGCGCTCCTTCTCGCTGGACAGAAACGGATACGGGCCGCCGACGAAGTCCTCGGACCATTGCGTCTTCCAGTCCGGCGCGCCGCACTTGATCAGCACCTCGGCCTTCGAGTCGCCTTCGCTGACCAGCACCTTGCCGCACCGGAACGCCAGCGCGGCGGGCGAGGCCAGCAACGCCAGCACGGCGGCGAGGACCGGCCCGGCGAGACGAACCCTCTTCACGGCAGGACCGGGCATACCGCACCTCCCGCTGGCCGCCCTCCACGGGCGGGATGGGAACGACTTCATCATGGCCCCTGCCCGAGACGGCGCAGCGGATCCTGGCGATAAAAGGCCTTGAGCTGCGCGAACACCTCGGGATATTCGTCCCGCACCAGACAGGGCGTTTCGAAGAAATATTCACTCAACACGGCGAAGAATTCGGCGGGATGTTCCGCGGCGTAGGGATCGATCGCGGTGTCCCGGCCGGCATCCAGGCGCCGGTTCATGTCCTCGAAGGCCGCGCTGAACGCCCGCTTCCATTCACCGGGCCGCATACCGCGCGGCAGGGGCGGGAAGCCGTTGGGTTCGCCGTTCAGCATGTCGAGCTTGTGCGCGAGTTCGTGGATCACCACATTGTAGCCGTCGCGTCGCCCCGAAGCCTCGACATCCGCCCACGACAGGACCACGGGCCCATGCTCCCAGGATTCGCCGCTGCGCGCCTCGTCCCATTCGTGGACGACGCCCGCCTCGTCGATGTCCTCGCGCCGATGCACGAACTCACCCGGATAGACGATGATGGTCGACCAGCCGGCGTACCAGTCCAGCCCCAGTTGGAGTATCGGCAGACAGGCCTGCGCGGCGATGCAGATCCGCATCCGCGGCGTGACGTCCAGGTCATGCACGGCTTCGAATGATTTCTCGCGCAGGAAGAGCGTGCTCAGCTCGCGCAGATTTTCCAGCTCGGCGGCGTCGAGGCCCTCGGCGACGGGCAGCCCTCCGATCACCCCGGACCAGAGGCCGTCGTCGAGCGGATACCGCCGGAGTACGCGGCGCCGGCGCCAGTCACGCAGTGAAAACATGCTTCACACACCAGCCAGGAGAAAATCGCAGGGACGGTTACGCCGGCGACCGCGGCCACCGTACGCGCATGGCGCCAACATAGCAGCTCTTCCGGGCGCGCACCATCGGCCCGGAAAGGCCGCCGGCCGTCAGTCGGATTCGCCGGTGGCCGAACTGAAGACCGCGCCGGCCGAACGCCGGACCAGGAAGATCACCGGGAGCAGGCCGGCGAGCACCAGGGTGATGGCGGGCAGTGCCGCCCTTTCCCATTCCCCTTCCGACGTCATCTCGAAAATACGCACGGCCAGGGTATCCCAGCCGAAGGGGCGCAGCAGCAGGGTCGCCGGCATCTCTTTCATCACCTCGACCACCACCAGCAATGCGGCGGTCAACAACCCCGGACGCAACAGGGGGAGATAGACGCGCCGCATCAGCTCCGGAGGCGTGGCACCGAGGCCCCGCGCCGCCTCGGACAGGCTGGGCCGGATGCGGGCGAATCCGCTCTCGATCGGGCCGAACGCCACCGCGAGAAAGCGCACCAGATAGGCCAGCAGCAGAACGACGACGGTCCCCGAGAAGACGCGCAACGGAGTCGCCCCGCCCATGGCCTGCCACAGCGTACTCAGCAGGCGGTCCACGCCGGTGAAGGTCAGCATGATGCCGACGGCGAGCACCGTGCCCGGCAAGGCATAACCCAGCGTCGCCATGGAAACCAGCGGGCGCGACAGCCGGTCGCGATGGAAACGGCTGATATAGGCCAGCAGCAGGGCGCCCGCCACCGTGATGACGGCGGCGACGCCGCCGAGCGCCAGGGTATGCAGCAAGAGCCCCAGATAGCGCGCGGAAAGCTCCGTGCCGATGACGCCCCAGGTCCAGGTCAACAATTGCATCATCGGAATCACGAAGGCAATGGCGAATATCACGCCGGAAAAACCCGCCGCGAGCCAGCGGCGCCCGCCGGTCAGGACATAGCGCTGGGCCCGGGTGTTGGGCAGCGCCGCGTGATAGTGGGCCCGGCCGCGCAGGCGCCGCTCGCCCAGCAGGACCAGCGCCACGAACAGGAGCAGCAGGGTCGACAGTTGCGACGCCGCCTGCAGACTGAACAGACCGAACCAGGACTTGTAGATCGCCGTGGTGAAGGTGTCGTAATTGAATACCGCCACGGCGCCGAAATCGGCCAGCGCCTCCATCAGCGCCAGCGAAACCCCGACGACGATCGCCGGGCGCGCCATCGGCAGTACCGCGCGCAGGAATCCCCCCCACGGCCCCAGGCCGAGCACCCGCGCCGCCTCCATCGTCGTCCGGCCCTGGGTGAGAAAGGCCGCGCGCGCCAGCATGTAGACATAGGGATAGAGCGCCAGCACCATGACGGCGATCACCCCGCCGCCCGACCGCACCTCGGGAAACCAGTAGCCATGCGGTCCGAAGAATTCCCGCAACAGGGTCTGCACCGGTCCCGAAAAATCGAACAGCCCCAGCATGACGAAGGCGGATACATAGGCCGGGATGGCGAGCGGCAGCATCAAGGCCCATTCGAAGAAACGGCGCCCCGGGAATTCGCACATCGAGACCAGCCAGGCCAGACCGACGCCGATCACCAGTACGCCGGAGGACACCCCGACGGCGAGGGTCAGGGTGTTCAGGACCAGCCGGCCCAGCACCGTTTCCGTCAGGTGGCGCCACACCTCCGTCTGGGGATCGAGCCAGGAGGCGATGATCAACAGCAATGGCGCGATCACCAGCGCGGCCAGTACGAGCGCGCCCGGATAGATCAGACGCCGTCCCCCGCCGCGCTCCGGAGCAGGGCGCACGTATGCGGTCTGGGCGTGCGCCAGATCGCCGCCGGTCATGGGTGGATCAACGATAGCCCGCGCGATCCATCAACATGACGGCCTCCGCCTGCCGGCTGCCGGCGACGGTGACATTGATGGTATCCGGCTTGAAGCTGCCCCAGGCGGCCACCGCGGGGTCGGGCTGCACCTGCGGGTTGGCGGGATATTCCAGGTTCATGTCGGCGAACGCGCCCTGGGCCTCGCCGGCCGACAGCCATTCCAGCAGCTTGACCGCCTCGGCGCGATGTTTCGCATACCGGGTGACGCCGGCCCCGGAGATGTTCACATGCACGCCGTTGCTGTCTTGGTTCGGCCAGAACAAGGCCAGCTTGACGTTCGGCTTCTCGCGCTGCAGGCGCCCGAAATAATAGGTATTGACGATACCGACGTCGCACTGGCCGGCCGCGATGGCCTCCATCAGCTTGGTATCGTTCGCGAACGGCTCCGTCGCCAGGTTGTTCACCCAGCCACGCACCACCCGCGCGGTCTCCTCGGGTCCGAGCCGTTCCAGCATCATGGCGACGAGGGACTGGTTGTATACCTTCTTGGAAGTGCGCAGACACAGACGATGTTTCCATTTGGGGGCGGCGAGATCCTCGTAGGTCGTCAGATCGCCGGGAGACACCCGTTCGGTGCTGTATACGATGGTCCGCGCGCGCACGGAGAGGCCGAACCAGCGATTGCCGGGATCGCGCAGATGCGCGGGGATGTTCGCGGTCAGCGTCTCCGATTCGACCGGGGCCAGCACGCCTTCCTGCGCGGCCAGCCACAGATTACCCGCGTCGACGGTGATCAGCAGGTCGGCCGGCGTGCTCTCGCCTTCCGCCTTGAGACGCTCGAGCAGCGGGCCGGCCTGATCGGTGATGAAGCGGATATCGACCCCGGTCTCTTTGGTATAGGCGTCGAACAGCGGCTTGATCAGGCTTTCATTGCGCTCCGAGTAAACGATCAGTTCGTCGGCCCGGGCGGATACCGCCGGCAGGACCAGCATCAAAGCCAGCACGCTGGCCACTCCCCGGCCCGTACCGAAGAATGGGCCGCGCGGTCGAGCCTGATGTCTTCCGGCGCACGCGTCCAGCGATCCGGCCAGTTCACGAGACATGTATCCCCCTATCACTTGTTACTTGCTTTACTTGTATCGCGCGGCCCGTGAGGTCGGGCCGCAGCGATTCCAGTAGTCGAAAATCACCGATACCCCGGGCCGCGGCGCAGGACCGCGACGTGGGGGACACACACGATCTAAGGTGAAGAGAACGAAGCCGAGTCAGGAGCCCAGGCGCGGATTCCCGTTTCCATCGGAAATCGCCTGCGAGAGCACCTGGCTGGCGTGATCCAGGCACCGCCCGCAGCAGGTGGCCACCTTCAATTGATCGCCAAGGGCCTCCATCGAGCAGATACCCCTGCCGGCGGCTTCCCTGATGTCGCGATCGGTCACGGCATTGCAAACGCATATGTACATTCGGAATCCCCCCCGCGCTCCACATCGATGCGGCTGGCTGACCGGATCACGATAATATAAATGAGAATGGTTTTCAATGATTTTGTTTTCCGCCGCAACCGAAGAACAAATACAAATTATTATCAATATGTTACAAGACATCCCGGATCGACGCCGGCCCCGATCGGCGCTATAATTGCCCACGGATCCGGGGCGCGAGAATTGCGGGGCGCCCGGATCATCCCCAACACTTCCGGGAGACGAGGCATGCAAGGCGACACCAAGGTCATCCAGCACCTGAATACGGTCCTGAAAGACCAGCTTACGGCCATCAACCAGTTCTTCCTCCACGCGAGGATGCTGCGCAACTGGGGCCTGGGCGACCTCAACGAGCGCGAATACAAGCAGTCCATCAAGGCGATGAAACTCGCCGACGGCCTGATCGAACGCGTGCTGTTCCTGGAGGGCCTGCCCAATCTGCAGGATCTGGGCAAGCTGCTGATCGGAGAAAACGTCCCCGAGACGCTGGCCAACGATCTCACGCTGCAGACCGAATTCCGCGCCCGTCTGCAGGACGCCATCGCCTATTGTGAATCGATCCAGGATTATATCAGCCGACACCTGCTGGAAGAACTGCTGGAAGAGACCGAGGAACACATCGACTGGCTCGAGACCCAGCTCCGGCTGATCGACAGCGTCGGCCAGGAAAACTATCTGCAATCGATGATCTGACGACCGCGCCAACCGAGAGGACACCGAGTCATGAAGGGGAACAGCAAGGTAATCGCACAACTCCAGAAACTGCTGCGGGGCGAACTGGCCTCCCGCGACCAGTATTTCATCCATGCCGCCATGTGCCACGACTGGGGATTCGAAAAGCTCTACGAGCACATCCATCACGAGATGGAGGAAGAGACCCAGCACGCCGACGCGCTGATCAGACGCCTGCTGTTCCTCGAGACCGTCCCGGACATGTCGAAGCAGGATTCGCTGAACGTGGGGCACGACGTGCCGCAGATCCTGAAGAACGACCTGCAACTGGAATACGACGTGATCAAGGCGCTGCGCAAGGCCATGTCCATATGCGAGGCGGAGCAGGACTATCAGACGCGGGACATCCTCAAGGGCATGCTGGCCGACACCGAGGAAGATCACGCCTACTGGCTGGAGCGGCAGCTCGGCCTGATCGAGAAGATCGGCCTGGAAAACTATCTGCAGTCCCAGCTCTAGGTGGGGCGGTCCGCCCGCTCGCGGACCGGACCCGCGTCGCGCAGCATGTGGTTGTCCCAATGGGCGTCCGACAGCCCCGCCCGGCCCAGGTCCGTCATGCCGGCGCCCGGCACATCGTAGCGGTACAACCCGCCGCGGCCACTGCTCAGCAGGAACTCTCCCGCCCGCGCCCCCGCCGCGATGCCGCATCCGTCCATGACGCGCGCTTCGCCGGCGTATTCCCCGCTCTTCGACGCCCAGAAGGTCACCACATTGCCCTTCGGCGAGGACACCGCGATCCAGCGCCCGGAAACATCGGCGCAGACGCTGCCGCAGTAGTTGCGCATCTGATCGAGCACCGCGGGCGGCGGCGCCAGCAGGCGGATCTCCTCTTCTCCCGCGCGGTGCATCGCCACCAGCGGGGGGCGGTCCTCGGGCGAGCCCTGGTACTGCATGGCGACATACACGAGGTCCGGCGCCGGCACCGCCAGATGGCGCAGGCTGAGCTGGTGCATGGCGGGCGGCAGCCGGTGCTCCGACAGCCTCCGGCCCGTGCCGGCGTCGAGATAGATCAGCGATGACGTCATCGTATCCAGATTGAGCTTGGCGCGACCGAGATCGGGATGGGTGAGGATACCGCCGTTGGCGACCACCAGCACCCGGCCGCCGCGGCACAGGTGCAGATCGTGCGGCTCGAGCCCACAGGCACCGAACTCGTCGATCTGGCGATAGTCATCCGCCACGTCGCGCACGCCGATGACGCCGCGCTCGCCGTCGTAATCGATCTCGCTGGTATACAGCCAGCGGCCATCCGACGAGAAGAGGCCATGACCGGAAAAATGGCGATCCGGCCGGCTGTTCAGCGTCTGGACGACCTCACCCGTGACGGCATCGAACACGACGACGAAACGGCCGGGGCGGCGCGCGACCAGCACCGCCTGCACGGCATCCGGGTGCAGCGCGATGCCGTGACCGCGCCCGGGCAGCGGCAGATCGTAGGCCAGCTTGCCGGCGGCATCGAATGCGCTCAGAAAATACTGCTCCGGACCGCCGGAGCGGGCGCTGAGGTACAGCTCCGGCGGAGATGAAAGCGCGGGGGCAACCGCGGCCAGCGTGCGCCCGGCCGCGGGGAGCAGCAGCGCCCCCGCCAGGGTCCTCAGGAACAGGCGTCGCTTCATCATACTCAGTCTCCATCCAGGCTGTTGAAACCCAGCGGCAATCCCAGGGCCGTCGGCAGCGGGCCTCCCAGCAGGCGCTTCAATTCGCTCGCCGCGGTCAGCAAACCCTCCACCGGCCGGCGCCGGGCCTCGGATTGCAGGGCATCGTAGAGCGGCGGCTCGACGGCGCGCGCCGCCTCGAGGGCGCGGGTGAACGCCTTGCGGATATCCCGATCCAGCGCCGCGTTCCGCTGGTCCGCCTTGAGCGGCGAGGAGTAGGCGGTCAGATACAACGCTTCCGCCGATTCCAGATTGAGGAGGATATTGCGCAGGGAACGACGGCTGCGCCAGGATTCGGCGCGGCGCGGATTCGCCTCGGCCGGCGTCGCCCCCAGCGGCAGCATCAGCTTCTGGTCGACGATGAACTGCAATGCAGTGTACAGATTGTTCAGCATGCGGGCGCTGAATTCATCGCTGGACTCGAAATAGCTGTTTCCGTGTTCGGCCTCGAGCACGATATCGCGGTAGGACGGGGCCCCGGTTGTCCACTCCCGGTAGATATCCCCCGACATCTGGGCCAGGTTGTGCGCGATGGCCTCGAGCAGCAGGCAGGGGTAACCGCCGCCCTCCTCCCCGGCGCGGAAACCGGCGACATCGGTATCGCTGTCGTACAATAGGCGTTCGTAGGCGCCCAGCCCCTGCAGGGCGACGCTGGCATAGGGAAACTTGTCATCCGCCAGTTGGGCGGCATCCTGCTCCGCCAGCGCCTTGCCCAACTGCCGCTCGGCGGTATTGTGTTTGTCCGGCCAGAGTTGAAAGCGGTTATAGCGCAGATAGAGTTCCACCGGCCCGAAACGGACATGCTGGATCTCCATCCAGGCATCCATCATGCGCTGGAATGCGGCCCGGATATCGGCCAGGCCGGACTCGTCCGGCGCCGCGCAGAACTTCCGGCTGTGTCGATCCAGGTCCATCGCCGCTTCGTCGAGATGCCGATAGCGCGGGAGGATGTGATCATCCACGATGGCGCGGCTGGCCGCCGGCCAGGGCGAAGCCGCCAGCGCGCCGGCGGGCGACAGGAAGGCCAGTCCTAGCAGGAGGATCGACAGTGTGTCACGGATTGTCATGGATGTACTCACAGGGATTCGACGAAACGTAGAAGACGCTCGCGCTGTTCGCGGGGCAGCCCGGCCACGGCATCGCGCGAACGCCGGGCCTCGCCGCCATGCCACAATATCGCCTCCAGCAGGGTCCGCGCGCGACCGTCGTGGAGATAGCTGGGGTATTCGCTGACCACGGGTGTCAGCCCGATGCCCCACAGCGGTGCCGTGCGCCATTCCCGGCCGTCGGCGTCGCCTTCCGGGCGGTGATCCGCCAGCCCTTCTCCCATGTCGTGCAGCAGCATGTCGGTGTAGGGCCAGATCAGTTGATTCGACTGCTCGGGGAACGCGGCATCGGTCCGCGTACGGTATCTCGGGCGATGGCAGTCGGCGCAGCCGCTCTGGTAAAAGATCCGTTTTCCCTCCAGCACATCGGGGTGATCATAATCGCGGCGCGCCGGAACCGCCAGATTGCGCGAATAAAACGCCACCAGGCCCGCCACCTGGTGACCCGCCTCCAGGTCGTCGTACTGCGGGCTGTTGCCGTTCGGCGCCGCCAGACACTCGACCTGCCGCCGGGTACACTCGCCCGAACCCGCCGGGAACAAGGGGACCGATATCCCGATATCGCCGCTGAATGCCGCCTGCCCCTGCTCGTCGACGCTCGCGACGCCGGCCTTCCAGCCGAAGCGACCGAGCATCACCTTCCCGTGCTCCACGCTCCAGACGCGGTTCGGTCGCCCCGAAACGCCATTGCCGTCCTCGTCCGCGGGATCCGCGGCGGCGAGGATATCCTCCTCGTCGAGCATCTCCAGCAGCCCGAGCCCGATCATCGGCGGGGCCACCCGCGGCGACGACATCGTCGCGGGGTGGAGATCGCCGTAGGCCAGATCGACCATGCTGTACGTCGGCCTGCGCAGCGACACCACGGTGCCATCCTGCAACGTCACCGGAACTTCTTCGTAGTCCACGCGCATCTGCCCTTCGGGCCTTATGCCCCGCACGGCGAAGTTCTGCAACTGGGCGCCATAGACCGGCTCCGGGATCACGTTGACCCTGCGTTCCGCCAGCAGACGCCGGTCTTCCTCCGTCTGCGGCGGAATACTGAGACGCAGAAACATCGAAACGGTGGGTTCGTCCGGGCCGGCGGGCGGGTGTCCGCGGCCATCCCTCAGATGGCAGTTCTGGCAGGCGCGCGCGTTGTACAGAGGGCCGAGCCCGTCCGCCGCCTGGGTGGACGCAGGCGCCGTGGCCCAGAAACGCCGGAAGAATCCGTTACCGACCCTGAAATCGAGCTCGCGCTCGAAGCTCATATTGGCCGAGGCGTGGGAAAACGCCTCCCGGTTGATCGTCTTGCGGTAGGTGGCCTCTCCGGCGGGGCTTTCCTCCCCCGGTTCGGGCCGTGTGAAATCCGTCGGCGGGACGTCCAGACCCGCAGCGGCCACGACGACCGCATTGAACATCAGAATGCCGGCGGACAAAAGAGACTTGAGGGTATTCATCGAACATCTCCACGCCCAGATGGAATGGGCCGGCCCGCGGGCCGGCCCATGTCCGGGTGGAGAATACTACTTACCGATCGACTCCGGATTATCCAGACTGTCGGACCCCTCGAACTCGATCGGCGAGATGCCGAGAGCGGCGACCGCCTTCCCGATCAGCTGGGTCTGGTCCACCAGCGAATTGATCGCGGCCATGACGATCGCGTTGCCCTCTTTGTTGCCCTCCGCGATCAGTTGATCGTAGTGCACGCCCTTCTTCTCGGCGCTGTCCACGATCGCCTGCATCTTCACCAGGGTATCATCCAGGCCCTTGCGCAGCGCCTTGTCCGCCTCCGGGCTCTTCGCCGCCACCAGGTCGGAGATGCTCGGACCGGTCAGCTTGGAGCCGTCGACGCGGACATACGTACCGGTATAGACGTTGCGGATGCCCAGCGCGTCGTAGTAATGGGAAAAATGCGTGTTGTCGCTGAAGCAGTCATGCTCCTCTTCCGGATCATGCAGCATCAGACCGAGCTTCATGCGCTCGCCCGCCAGTTCGCCGTAGGACAGGCTGCCCATACCGGTGAGGATGGTGGCCAGGCCCTCGTCGCCGCCATCGATCACCGTCTTACGGGCCTCGCCGCCCTTGGCCCACTGCTTCACCATCCAGTCCAGGTCATCCACCAGCAGATCGGTCGCGGCCTTGAGATAGGCGGCGCGACGGTCGCAATTGCCATGGGTGCATTTCTTGGTGTCGAAATCCGTGACGGGACGCTCCCCGGCGCCGGGACCGGTACCATGCAGATCCTGGCCCCACAGCAGGAACTCGACGGCGTGATAGCCGGTCGCCACATTGGCCTCGACTCCACCCGCCTCCTGCAGACTGGCGATGACATCCTTCGTGATCTTGCTGGCGTCGATGTGCTCGCCGCCCACCGTCACCATCTTGTTGGCGATGACGTTGGCCGTGTAGAACGGATTCTCATCCGACTCCGAGCCATAGCTCGCATCCACATAATCGATCAGACCTTCGTCCAGCGGCCAGGCGTTGACCTTGCCTTCCCAGTCGTCCACGATCGCGTTGCCGAAACGATAGGCCTCCGTCTGCATATAGGGCACCCGGGCCGCCTTCCACGCCGCGCGCGCGGCCGCCAGATTCTTGTCGGTGGGTTGTTCGATCAATGTGCCCACCGCCTTCTGCAGCGCCTTCGCGGTCGTGAGCGAATCCTGATACATCGTCTGCGCCAGATCGGCGTAATGTTCCAGTACCGCCTGCTGCGTGGGCGCAGCCGATACTTGTCCGCCCAGGCACAAGCCGGCGAGCAATACTATGGCTCTCTTCATGTATATTCCTCCTGATTTCAACAAGCGATTGTTTGGGGAGATCCGCGCACCGATCCGCCGGGCGCGGCGGGAACCCGACAAAGCCCGCACCGCGGCTACCCCCCTATCGGGAAGCCCGCACACGTCGGCCAAGCAGCGAAATAATAATACGAACTATTATCAAAAACAAAGGATTCTTTGTGACGACCCACCGCCATGCGCGCGGACCGATATCCACGACGGGATGGCGCGGTTCGTGCCGCCGCGGGGACGTCCGCCCCGATCTGCCTGCAGGAACGCTACGGAAGGGAAAGCGCCGTCCCCGGCCGCGGATACGACCGGAGACGGCACAGGATAGGTCGGAAAACTATTGCAGCAGACTGCGCAGCATCCACGCCGTCTTCTCATGGGTCTGCATACGCTGCGTCAACAGATCGGCGGTCGGCTCATCGCCGGCCTTGTCGACCAGCGGGAAGATCTCCCGGGCGGTGCGCACCACAGTCTCCTGATCGGCCACCAGTTGGCGGATCATCTCCGTCGCTTCCGGCGTTCCGGTCTCCTCCCGGATCCGGGTCAGCTCGGCGAACTGCCTGTAGCTGCCGGGTGCCGGAACGCCCAACGCGCGGATACGCTCCGCGATGGCGTCGACCGCGAGCGCGAGCTCGTTGTACTGCTGCTCGAACATCAGGTGCAGCGTATTGAACATGGGACCGGTGACGTTCCAATGGAAATTGTGCGTCTTCAGGTACACGGTGTAGGTATCCGCCAACAGTTTGGCCAATCCACCGGCAATGGCCTGGCGATCGCCGTCATCGATACCGATATTGATCGATATGGATTTTTTGCTCATATATCCTCCTTCAACTATTCCTGCCCTATCCGTCCGTCGCTGCCCTCGCGGGCATGGAACCTGCGCCCAACATAAGCCGAATCCGGAGACAGGACAAGTCTTGCCCGGGGAAGACCGGCCGCCATCCCCAGGGCCGGCGGACCCGTCCGCTCTACATCCCTGCGCGAGACCTTGACATTAAAATGATAATCATTATCATTTGATCAACAGAACAGATCGGCACGAAACCCCGGATCATCGTATCGAGACTAGGATTATGCGTTATCAGATCGACGCCTGGCTGGACCAGGGAGATCCCCACCTCAGGATCACCGATGCCGATTCCGGCACGGTCCGCCTGCAATGGATCTACCATCGCGAACCGGATTCTCACCCGGAATGCGCGGACGGCGCGTCCTGCGCGGGCTGTTCCGCGCTGCATGGATTGCTCAACCACCTGTTCCTGCTCGCCTGTGCCGACGGCCTCGCGGCCAGACGCGATTGCCCCGCCCCGGAACCGCAGGAACACCTGCAGGCCAATATCCGCGCCATCCGCCCCGCGCGTCATCGCTGACATCCCACCCTCCCCGGCCCGGGTCCGCCGTAGCGGAGGGAACCCCGGCCCCGGTTGTGATATATATGCGGTTTCATGCATCGCCCTGGCGGCGATCATTTCCACACAAGGGCGGTTCGGTGAGTCGGAAACAGCAGGCAGCCATCGCGGAAAGCTTTCGCCATGCGCAAATGCTCCATCAGGACGGGCAGTTGGAACAGGCCGGGGCGCTGTACCGCGAGATACTGGGATCCGATCCCGCCCATTTCGACACCCTCTGCATGCTGGCACTGCTGGAATTCCAGAGTGGCCGCGGCGAGGAATCCCTCCTGTTGCTGAACCACGCGGTGAAGGTGGATCCGAATTCAGCGGTCGCGGTCACCAATCGCGGCAACGTGCTGCTGGCCATGAAACGGTATGAAGACGCCCTGACCAGCTACGACCGCGCGCTCGCGCTCAAGGCGAATTACGCGGAGATCCATTTCAATCGCGGGGTGGTGCTACGGGAACTGGCGCGCGACCGGGAGGCACTGGCCAGTTACGACCGTGCGCTGGCGCTCAGGCCGGAGTACGCCGAGGCGCACAACAACCGCGGTATCGTGCTCGAACTCCTGTCACGCCCCCTGGAGGCGATAGCCGCCTATGAACGGGCGCTGGGCCGCAATCCCGGCTTCGCCCAGGCCCATTACAACCGGGGCAACGCCCTGCGCACCCTGGAGCGCTACGAAGAGGCCGCGGACAGTTACAGCCGCGCGCTCGGCTGCAACCCTGATTACGTCGATGCCCGCATCAATCGCGGCAACGTGCTGCGCGAGTTGGGACACCTCGACGAAGCCCTGTCCGATTACGACGTCGCGTTGAAACTGAACCCCGTTTACGGCGACGCGCTGCTGAATCGCGCGATCGTCCTGAACTCGCTGAACCGGCACGCGGAGGCCCTGGCAAGCCTGGAGCGCGCCCTGGCGCTCACCCCCGATCACCCCGAGGCCCTGTGCAATCTCGGCATCACCCTGAGATCCCTGAACCAGCTGCCGGAGTCCCTGGTCGCGCTCGATCGCGCCCTGGAACTCAGGCCGGACTATATCGAGGCCTGCGTCGAACGCAGCATGCTCATGATGTACATGAGGCGGTTCGATCAGGCGTACGCGGATATCGGGCGCGCCCTGACGCTGGACCCGGCGTATCCGGAGGCCCATTTCTGCGAGGCCGTCTACCGCCTGGTCACTGCGGAATTCGCTCGCGGCTGGGAAGAGTACGAATGGCGCTGGCAGGTCAAGGAGGCGGGCGTGGCGCGCGCGTTCGAAGCGCCGCTCTGGCTGGGCCATGAAGACCTCTCCGGCAAAACCATTCTGCTGTATTCCGAACAGGGCTATGGAGACACCCTCCAGTTCTGTCGATATGCCCCACGCGTGGCCGCGCTCGGCGCGCGCGTGATACTGGAAGTCCAGCCACCGTTGCAACCACTGCTGGCGCGGATGACCGGTCCCGCGCGGGTCTTCGCCACGGGCGACCCCCTGCCCGCCTTTGATTACCGGTGCCCGCTCATGAGCCTCCCCCTCGCCTTTCATACCGACCTCCGGACGATACCCGCGGAGACGCCATATCTGGGCGCCGATCCGGCCCGCATCGAGGCGTGGCGGATCAGATTGAGTCCGGCGGCCGGACCGCGGATCGGTATCGCCTGGTCCGGCCGGCCCGCGTTCCGCAACGATCACAACCGGTCCATACGCCTGGAGGGCTTCCTCCCGCTGCTCACCGACGCCGCGACGTTCGTCTGCCTGCAGAAGGAACTGCGGGATCACGACCGGGAACTGCTCGCGCGACACCCCTGGATCCGGTATGTCGGCGCGGAGCTGAACGACTTCGGCGATACCGCCGCACTGGTCGAATGCCTCGACCTGGTGATCTCCGTCGACACCTCTGTCGCCCATCTCGCCGGGGCGCTGGGCAAACCAACCTGGATCCTGCTGCCCTATCACCCGGACTGGCGCTGGCTGCTGGACCGGGAGGACAGTCCATGGTATTCCGGCGTCAGACTGTTCCGGCAACCCCGGCCGGGAGACTGGGACAGCGTGATCGCCCGGGTCGCCGCGGAACTGCGCGAACCGCGCTGAGCCGCTCCTCCCTTGTCATCGCGGGTCGTCCACCGTCATCGCCCGTGATATGCTGCCGTACAGGTTCCTCCGCACGGAAAACGGGTAGGCGCGCACCCCGCGCGCCGGAGGGAACGGAGAATGCGCGGCCATGACACCGACAAAACGCCCGATCGCCTTCGTCCTGGCCTCTTCCAATCACGGAACGCTGATCGTCAATCGCCACGATTACAGGATGGTCAACCCGAAGCAGGGCTTCGGCGTCGGATTCCAGATCCTGAACTCGTCGAGCTTCGACCCCGAGGAAGTGAGCTTCGTCCTCGCCCTGCTGCAGAAACGCAGGAGATACTTCGGCGACGGGGTCATGGCGCTGGATTGCGGCGCCAACATCGGCGTGCATACCATCGAGTGGGCGCGTCTGCTCCACGGCTGGGGTTCCGTGCTGGCATTCGAACCGCAGGAAAGAATTTTTTACGCGCTGGCGGGCAATATCGCCATCAATAACTGCCTGAACGCGACCGCCACGCTCGCCGCGATCGGGGCCGCAAACGACAGGATCAGGATCCCCGCGCCGAATTACCTGATACCGTCCAGTTTCGGCAGCCTGGAGCTCAGGGCAGGGGCCCATAACGAATTCATCGGTCAGCCCCTCGATTATTCCGGCGCCGACACGGTAACGGTCCAGCAGATCACCCTCGACTCCCTCGCGCTTCCCCGCGTCGATTTCATCAAACTCGATATCGAGGGCATGGAGCTGGAGGCGCTGTCCGGCGCCGCGGAGACGATCGACCGGTGCAGGCCACAGATGCTGATAGAGACCATAAAGTCCGACAAGGAAAAACTGCTGCCGCTGCTCGAACAGAAGGGTTACCTGGTCTATCCGGCGGGCATCAATATCCTCGCCATCCACCGGGCGGATCCCACCTGCGGGGATTTGTCCATGCAGGCGAACGGCCTCCACCTGGCCTAGCGGAGCGGCGCGGACCGCCGGCGCCCCGCCGGCTCAGGAGGCGGACGCGAGCGAGACGATCGGGAGATCGAGCCGGGAACAGGCGCGCGCGATCGTCTGTATCGCCTCCCCACGGGGAAACCCCTGGCGGTACGCCAGCACGACGCGCCGCGTGGGTCGCGGCGGGGTGAAGTCGAGCGCCCTGATCAGGGGATTCGAATACTTCGGGGTGAGCGCCGTCGCCGGGAGGACCGAGACCCCCATGCCCGAGGCCACCATGTTGCGGATCGTCTCCAGCGAATTGCCCTGCTTGCCGGAGGCGGGCGCGCGCGCGAATTCATGGCATGCGCCCAGCACCTGATCGCGGAAGCAGTGACCGATGCTGAGCAGCAGCAGGTTCTGCTCCGCCAGCTCGTCGGCATCGACCGTGCGACGGCGGGCCCAGGGGTGGCGGGACGGCACGATGACGCGGAATTCCTCGTCGTAGAGCGGGACGGTCTCCACGCCTGCGGCCTCATACGGCAGCGCGAGGATGGCTGCATCGACCAGCCCGTTCTTCAGCATCTGGTCCAGATTGGCGGTCAGATTCTCCTCGATATCGAGCGGCATCTCCGGCGCGAGCGCGCGCAGACCGACCACGAGATCGGGCAGCAGATAGGGCGCGATGGTATGGATGATACCGAGACGAAGGCTGCCGACCAGCGGGTTTTCGCCCTGCTTCGCCACCGCCTTGACGCGTTCCGCCTCTTCCACGGCACGGCGCGCCTGGGCGACGACCTGCGCGCCGATCCGGGTCACCAGGACTTCGTTCTTTCCCCGCTCGAAGATCAGCACGCCCAGCTCGTCCTCAAGCTTCTTGACCGCGGCGCTCAGGCTCGGCTGACTCACGAAGCAGCGCTGGGCGGCGCGCCCGAAATGGCGTTCCGCGGCGACCGCGATGATGTATCTCAGCTCCGTCAGCGTCATGACCGGATCGTCCAGCGGCGTGGGGCCGTCAATAGGAAATCTCTATCGCGATGATCTTAACATAGTATTGGCCCCGCTTACGATGGCTCCCTATAGTGGACCGCGTGAACCGAGTTTTCGGACCGTACCATCAACCCACTCTACCGGAAAGGAGATTATCGATGTTACAGAACCACGAAGGTCAGCGCGTCCCGCAGGTCAACTTCCGCGTACGCGAGAACAATGAATGGAAAACCGTGACCACGGACGATGTCTTCAAGGGCAAGACGGTGGCCGTGTTCTCCCTGCCTGGGGCCTTCACCCCCACCTGTTCGTCCACCCATCTGCCGCGCTTCAACGAGCTGGCGCCGGCCTTCTTCGACAACGGCGTCGATGCGATCGTCTGCGTCTCGGTCAACGACACCTTCGTGATGAACGAATGGGCCAAGGACCAGGAGTCGGACAACGTGATGCTGCTCCCCGACGGCAACGGCGAATTCACCGCGGGCATGGGCATGCTGGTGGATAAATCCGACCTGGGCTTCGGCAAACGCTCCTGGCGCTATTCCATGCTGGTGAAGGATGGCGTCGTGGCGAAGATGTTCATCGAGCCGGAAAAGCCCGGCGACCCCTTCGAGGTCTCCGATGCGGATACCATGCTGAGCTATATAAACCCGAAGGCGAAGAAGCCCGACCAGGTGGCCATCTTCACGCGCGAGGGCTGCCAGTTCTGCGCCAAGGCCAAGTCCCTGCTGACAGAGCTCGGTTATGATTACGCCGAGATACCGCTGGCCCATACCACGCGCAGCAAGGTGGTCGGCGCGGTCGCGGGCAAGAAGACGGTGCCGCAGGTATTCGTCAACGGAGAGCTCATCGGCGGTCTCGAGGAGCTCGAGCGGTGGGCGAAACGGGCGGCCTGACGGCGATGGATCGGGGCGGCCGCGACAGCGGCCGCCGCAACCCTGTCCCATTCCACAACGAGAGGGAGACTCATGAAGGACCTTGAAGTCGATGTCGCCGTCATCGGCGCCGGGACCGCCGGCCTCGCCGCCTATCGGGCGGCCGTCGCCGCGGGGAAACGCACCGTGATCATCGAGGGCGGCCCCTACGGTACCACCTGCGCGCGTGTCGGCTGTATGCCGAGCAAACTGCTGATCGCCGCCGCCGAGGCGGCCCACGTCCCGGCCCGATGGCCGGAGTTCGGTCTGCGGCTGGAGGGCTCCGTCAGCGTCGACGGACCCGCGGTGATGGCGCGGGTGAAGCGCGAACGCGACCGCTTCGTCGGCTTTGTTCTGAATGGCGTCGCCACCCTCCCCGAGGAGGACAAGATCCGGGGCTACGCCCGTTTCACAGATGACCACACCCTACAGGTGGATGAACACACGCGTATCCGCTTCGCGCGCGCCGTCATCGCCACCGGCTCGTCTCCCGGTGTCCCGCCGATGTTCCACGGGCTGGGTGAACGCGCGCTCGTCAATGACGACATCTTCGCCTGGGACGATCTGCCGGAATCAGTGGCGGTCTTCGGGCCCGGCGTCATCGGCCTCGAACTCGGACAGGCGCTGCACCGGCTGGGCGTAAAGGTACTCATGTTCGGCAAAGGACATCTGGTGGGTCCCTTCACCGACCCCGAGGTGCGCGCTTATGCGACGCGCGCCTTCCAGGAAGAATTCTATCTCGACGCGGACGCCGCGGTTCATTCCCTGGAACCGGTGGAAGGCGGCGTCGCCGTGCGCTATGAGGATCGTACAGGCAAGGCCCGCCGCGACATCGTCGATTACGTGGTCGTGGCCACGGGGCGTACACCGAATGTACGCAACCTCGGCCTGGAGAACACCTCGCTCGCGCTCGACGCGCGCGGCGTACCGCTGTTCGACCGCCGCACCATGCAGTGCGGCGCCAGCTCTGTCTTCATCGCGGGAGACGCCGATAACGACCTCCCGCTGTTGCACGAGGCCGCGGATGAAGGCCGCATCGCGGGCGTGAACGCCGCCGGCTACCCCGCCGTCCATCCCGGCCTGCGCCGCGTGCCGCTGTCCATCGTCTTTTCGGACCCGCAGCTCGCGGTCACGGGGACACGCCACGCCGACCTTACTCCGGGGAGCTTCGTCACCGGACGCGTCTCCTTCGAGGACCAGGGCAGAAGCCGCGTGATGCTGCGCAACAAGGGAGTGCTGCACGTCTATGCCGATACCCGGAACGGGCGCCTGCTCGGCGCCGAGATGATGGCCCCGGATGCGGAGCATCTCGCCCACCTGCTCGCCTGGGCCATCCAGGCCGGTCTCACCGTGCAGCAGACGCTGGAAATGCCGTTCTATCACCCGGTGATCGAGGAAGGCCTGCGCACGGCCCTGCGGGATGCCCAGGCCAGACTGGAAGAGGCCGGCGGCGAACACACGCAGAGACGCACCGCCTAGCCCCGGCCCTCTCCGCCACCGCGGGGGAAACATTGCACACCGGTCTTTGCCCGCGCCAGTCGACGCGGGCGCCCCCTCTCGAGATCAGGGGATGCGGCGGAAACCGTGCCCGGGGAAATCCCCCGGGGGATCCATCGATCAGTGACTGACGCGCATCGTGCCGCCGACCGTCAGTACGCGCACGCGTTCGCCGACGGTGAAGGTCTCGCTGGACGTCTCTTCCTGCACCACGGCGATCACCTTGCCGCTCTCCAGGCGCACCGTGACTTCGACGCCCTGACGCTTCGTCACCTGCTCCTCCGCCGCGGCGCCCGCGAGACCGCCCGCCACCGATCCCAGCACGGAACTGATGGCGCTGCCGCGCCCCTCGCCCACCGCGCCCCCGGCGATGCCGCCGATGATGGCGCCCGCCCCGGCCCCGATCGGCGTCTTGGTGCCCTCGATGACGACGGGCCGCACGAACTCGATCACGCCGATCTGTACCTGCTGCGGACGGCGCGCCTCGTCGCGGGAGTAGGAATCCCCCGTCAGCGTAGAGGCACAGCCCGCCATCAGCGCGACGACGATGGCCAGAACGCCGGCCTTAACCCCGGAAACCTGTTTCATTGATCGCCCTTCCCTTCAATCCCCGTTGAAGCGATGAACGCCGCCTTGCCGTTCAATCGGCCGATGCCATTTTAACAGGCATGGACGGGGGAACCTATATAGCCTGGACAGAGGGGCCAAGCCGGCGGCAGCGCACTTTCAGATAGAGGGAGGGGCAGGCGATCCGTAGCCCATCCTGCGCATCATGGCCCCGTTGATCCTTTCAAACAGTTCGAGTTGACGATCATCGATGCATTCACGCCAATCGGTTTGCCGTCTCACCCAGATCAAGGCGATGTCGGCGATTCTGTCCCGCTCGGGCACCTTATGGGCGAGGATCTTGAGCCCCAAATAGCGACTGATCTCATCCAGGACGAACGGCAACCGCGCGACCATATCCTCATAGCGCAGCAGAAGCGTGTCCGGCCGTTCCCAGGGCCGCCAGGCCGACAGGTGATTCGCCCAGGTGCCATACAGATGGTCACCCGCGATCACCTCATCCAGAGAGATCTTCCTGTTGATGAATTCCCACAGGCTCACGCTCGCCGCCCGGCCGTCCCGTACCACATAGATCGCGGGCGTGTCATCCACAGGATATTTGTGAGTCTTGACCGCCTGGATCCCCTTTTTTCCCGGCCAGTTTTGCAACTCTCCCGGGGCGATCTCGACATGGCCCACGTAGCGTTCCAGTGACTTGGCACCCAGCAGATCCTGCTGGTAGACGCTTGCGGAAGGGAGCTTGAAACAGTGCCAGAGTATCGTGCGGAGATAGGTGTTCCCGCTACGGGGGTAAGACGCCAGCATAATGAGGCGTTTCTGCATGCGCGTTCGAAGCCATGAATCCGATGTCCGGCTATAAGGGTAGCATGGGCGCGCTGGCGAGGCGGCGCAAAATTTGTTTAAATGGCGCCAGCCTATCCACGGCGGCGCGATCGGCCGCCCGAACCCGCAGCCACAGAACCCCGGACCTCATGGAACAGACGCGTCACTCCCTGCTGACCTTCTGGTTTCTGTTCATCGTGTCGTTCGTCGAGGGCGGTGCGGTGATGGCCGTCGAGATCACCGGCGCCAAGCTCGTCGCCCCCTTCTATGGAAACTCGCTCTACGTCTGGGCGGCGGTGCTGGCGCTGACCCTGGGCGGACTCACCGTGGGCTATTTCCTCGGTGGACGGGTTTCGCGGCGCTTTCCCTGCAAGCGCGCCCTCTATCTCATCATGCTGGCTTCCGCCGTCCTGGTGATGCTCATGCCCTGGAGCGCCCGCCTGGTCATGACGGCCACGCTGGGACTCGACCTGCGCTGGGGCATCACCCTTTCATGCCTGGCATTCCTGGTCCCCCCGCTGATCTGCTTCGGCATGGTCTCGCCGCTGATCATCCGGCTGGTCTCCGGGCAGGACGACAAGGTGGGACACGCCACCGGCACGGTCTACGCGGTATCGACGGTGGGCGGGATCCTCGCCACCTACGTGGTCGCCTTCTACGCCATCCCGGAGGCCGGCATGCGGGAGAGCCTGCTGTTCACCGCGGCGGCGCTGGCGCTGTTTCCCTTCCTGTATTTTTCCGGCCTCGAACGACGGATCACCGGGCAATAGCCGGAGCCGCGAACCCTATTCGAACAGGGGAATCCCCATGTCGAGGAAGGGCCGGGTGAAGGCCTGGTAATAGCCCGCGCGCCAGATGGCGGCGGCCTCCAGGTTGAGCTTCTCGAGAATGGGTTGATCGTCGCGCAGCACCATGGCCTGCTCCAGATCGAGCCGGGCGGGATCGACGAACAGTTCCGGCAGCGGGCGTACGCGGCCCTCGACGACGAGCGGCGCGCGCGGCCGGCTGAAATCGATCGCGCCGAGCGTGGCGATGTAGATATTGTTGCGCGCCTCCTCCCGGGTCCCGGTCGGAATCAGGTGTACCGTGTAGCCGGCCTCGAGCAGGGTTCTGTAGATGGATCTCGCCCCGTAACCGGTCGAACCGGTCAGGAAACCGGTGTAGCTGATGACGACCAGCCCGCCGGGATTCAGCCGCTGCTGCAGTTCGCGGAAGGTCTCCACCGTCAGCATATGGGCCGGAGGGATCTCGGCCTGGTAAACGTCGAAGATGATCAGGTCATAGCGCTGACGGGTACTGCGGAGGTAGTGGCGCCCATCATCGACGATCACGGCACTGTCCGGCGACAGGCCGAAATAGCGGCGGGCGATGTCGGGGACGCGCGGGTCGAGTTCCACGCTGTCGACACGGTGCCCGATCGCCTGCATATTGCGCGCGGTCATGCCGCCGCCGAGACCCAGCAGCAGCACGCGGGCGCCCGGCGGCAACACGCTCCCGATGCTCTTCAGATAATGCACATAGTCCCACTCCGCCTCTCCCGTATCGAGATTGACCCAGGTCTGCCCGGCGCGATTGACGAACAGGATCCGGTCATTCCTGTGGGAACGGCCGTCGGGAGTCGTATACGAGATATCCACCACCTTGAGCTGGCCCAGCAAGCCCTCGGATTGATACAGCACCCTGACGCCCGGATGAGGCTTCTCCGCCGCGCCGGGCAGGAACAGCAGCAGCGCCAGGGCCGGCGGATACAGCAACGCCGGCCAGTGCCGCAGACGCAGCAACAGAATGAAGGGCAGGATCGCCAGCACGACGCCGCCCGCGATCGCCGTCCGCGTCAACCCGAAACCCGGGATCAGATAAAATCCCGCGGCAAAGGTGCCGAGGATACCGCCCACGGTGGAGACGGCGTACACCCTGCCCGCCACCCCGCCGGCATCGGCCACGTCGCGCGACAGGATCGAGATGATCAGGGGCGTCGTCGCCCCGAGCAGCAACAGGGGCGGCAGCAGATACAGGGACGTCACCAGCAGGATCGCGCTCACCGCGCCCATCCCGTCGAGCACGGTCATCAGCCGGTGCGCGAGCGTCGGCATGAGCGCGACCAGAAACGCCGCGACCAGCATGAACCAGAATACGATCTCGGCGCGCCGGCGGCGGTACGACAGCAGGCCGCCCAGATAATAGCCGAGGGTCAGGCTGACGAGCGTGACACCGATGGTCGCGCCCCAGACGTAGAGCGAGTTCCCATAGAGCGGCGCGAGCATCTTGGCGCCGACGAGCTCCGCGACCATCACGGCCGCGCCCTCGGTAAACGCCAGCGTCAGCAACAGCCACGGCGCGCGCGGCGCGGCGGATTCTCCTCCACCACTCACGGAAACCCCCTTCGTCTGGAAATCGCCTGCGATCCGGCGCCTCCGGGGCGGCCGGATACCGCCCGGCGGGGCGGATCGCTTCGTAAACCCGGTGGCTATACTAGCACAGCAAACCTTAATATATGGGCGGACACGGGCAGCGCGGCGCCACGAGCGACGGCATCGCCCGACCTACGGGATCATGATGAATGCCACGCTGACCGCAGCCGACGAACCCGCCGCCCCGCGCCGCCTCCGGACCGGGCGGCGTTCGACTCCGGACGCCGCCCGCCCATGAATACCCTGGACGCCTTCAGGCAGGCGCAGACGCTGCATCGCGCGGGACAACTGCCGCAGGCGGCCGCGCTGTATCACGACATCCTCGCGGCCGAGCCGGATCACTTCGATACGCTGTGCATGCTCGCCCTGCTGGAGTATCAGAGCGGGCGCGGCGAGGAATCCCTGCGCCTGCTCGACCGGGCGCTCGCGGTCGATCCGGCCGCCGTCAACGCGATCTGCAATCGCGGCAACGTACTGATGGCCCTGCACCGGCACGAGGAGGCGCTGGCCGGCATGGAGCGCGCGCTGGCCCTGAAACCGGACGCCGCCGAGATCCACTTCAACCGCGGCGTGATCCTGCAGGCGCTGACGCGGCCGCGGGAGGCGCTGGCCGCCTACGAACGGGCGATCGCGCTGAATCCCGGTTATGCCGAGGCCTGGCTCAATCGCGGCAACGCGCTCGATACCCTGGCGCGCCCGGAGGAGGCACTGTCCTCCTACGAACACGCCGCGGCGCTCACGCCCGGGCTCGCCCCGGCGCATTTCAACCGCGGGAACCTGCTGCGCACGCTCGGTCGCAGGGAGGAGGCCCTGACGGCTTACACCCAGGCCCTCGCCGCCCACCCCGGCTATGCCGAGGCCTGGAACAACCGGGGAAATATCCTGCGCGAGCTGAACCGGCCCGAAGAGGCGCTGTCCGATTACGAACGCGTGCTGGCGCTGCGGTCGGATTACGCCGAGGCCTGGCTCAACCGCGGCATCGTCCTCGACGCCCTGGGCCGGCGCGCGGAGGCGCTG
>JADLCS010000015.1 GCA_020847075.1 Gammaproteobacteria bacterium | reverse complement strand
GGTTCGTCGAGCAGCATAATGTCGGGTTTGGACAGCAGCAGCGTGCACAGCGCGACGCGGCTGCGCTCGCCACCCGAGAGCTTGCTGACGTCGGCGTCCCAGGGCGGCAGGCGCAGCGCGTCGGCGGCGATCTCCAGCGTGCGGTCCAGCTCCCAGCCGCCGGCGATGTCGATGGCGTCCTGCAGCTTGGCCTGTTCTTCCAGCAGGGCGTTCATCTCGTCGTCGCCCATCGGCTCGCCGAACTTCATGCTGATCTCGTTGAAGCGGTCGAGCAGGGCCTTGACCGGGCCGACGGCCTCCTCGACGTTGCCGCGCACGTCCTTGGTCGCGTTGAGCTGCGGCTCCTGCGGCAGGTAGCCGATGCGGATGCCGGGCTGCGGACGCGCCTCGCCCAGGTGGTCCTTGTCCACGCCGGCCATGATGCGCAGCAGGCTCGATTTTCCCGAGCCGTTCAGGCCCAGCACGCCGATCTTGGCGCCGGGGAAGAACGACAGCGAGATGTCCTTGAGGATTTCGCGCTTGGGCGGGACGACCTTGCCCACGCGGTTCATGGTGAAGATGTATTGCGCCATGGAAGCTTCCCGGATAATGTTGATGAGGTCGCGGATTGGGCGGAATCTTAGCACAAACCCCGCGGAAACGGGCCCACCGCCGGCGGCATGGGAGCGGCGGCGGGCCTTGGGTATCGTGGGTGCAACTCCGGGGCCCGGTGTCCGATGAGATTCGCCATCCTGTCGCGCAAGCCCAGTCTGTATTCCACCCGCCGCCTGACCGAGGCGGTGAAGGCGCGCGGCCACGAGGCGCAGGTCATCGACCCGCTGCGCTGCTACATGAACATCGCCACCCACCGTCCGGGCATCTTCTACAAGGGCAAGGCGCTCGACCGCTTCGACGTCGTCGTGCCCCGCATCGGGGCGTCCATCACCTTCTACGGCACCGCGGTGCTGCGCCAGTTCGAGATGATGGACGTGTATCCGCTCAACGAGTCGGTGGCGATCTCCCGCGCGCGCGACAAGCTGCGCTCCATGCAACTGCTGTCGCGCAAGGGTATCGGCCTGCCGGTGACGGCCTTCGCCCATTCGCCGGACGACGCGGAGCACGTGATCTCGATGGTGGGCGGCGCGCCGCTGGTGATCAAGCTGCTGGAGGGCACACAGGGCCTCGGCGTGGTGCTGGCGGAGACGCCGAAGGCGGCGGAGAGCGTGATCGAGGCCTTCTATGGCCTCAAGGCCAACATCCTGGTGCAGGAGTATATCCGTGAGGCGGGCGGGGCGGACATCCGCTGCTTCGTCATCGGCGACAAGGTGGTGGCGGCGATGAAACGGCAGGCGAAGGAGGGCGAGTTCCGCTCCAATCTGCATCGCGGCGGCGCGGGCTCGAAGGTGAAGCTGACGCCGGAGGAGCGCTCGACCGCGGTGCGCGCCGCGCGCGCCATCGGCCTCAACGTGGCCGGCGTCGACATCCTGCGCTCGAATCACGGGCCGATGGTGTTGGAGGTGAATTCCACGCCGGGTCTGGAGGGTATCGAGGGGGTGACTGGCCTGGACATCGCCGGTCTCATGGTGGAGTTCGCGGAGAAACATGCCAGGGCGAACCACACGCGCACGCGCGGCAAGGGCTGAGACGGCCCCGCCGCCGTTCGAGATCGCGGGCGTCCGGATCGCGCCCGGCGAGCGCCGCACCGTCGATCTCAGCATCGCGCGTTTCTATACCCACGGCGAGATGACCATGCCGGTGCACGTGGTGCGCGGGCGCCGGCCGGGGCCGCGGCTGTTCATCTCGGCCGCGATGCACGGCGACGAGATCAACGGCGTCGAGATCATCCGCCGCCTGATCCGGTTGCCACTGCTGGACCGCCTGCGCGGGGTGCTGATCGCCGTGCCGATCGTCAACGTGCACGGCTTCATCGCGCAGTCGCGCTACCTGCCGGGCCGGCGCGACCTCAACCGCAGCTTTCCCGGCAGCCGCCAGGGTTCGCTCGCGGCGCGGCTCGCGCATCTGTTCACGGAGGAGATCGTCGGCCGCGCCACCCACGGCATCGACCTGCACACCGGCGCGCTGCACCGCAGCAATCTGCCGCAGGTGCGCGCGCGGCTGGAGGACGCGGAGACGCTGCGGCTGGCCGAGGCCTTTCGCGCCCCGATCCTGATCAACGCCGAGGTGCGCGCGGGTTCGGTGCGCGAGGTCGCCACCCGGCGCGGGATTCCGCTGCTGGTGTACGAGGGCGGCGAGGCCCTGCGCTTCGACGAGGATTCGATCCGCGCCGGTCTGCGCGGGGTGGTCGGGGTGATGCGCGCGCTGGAGATGCTGCCGGCCAGGCCCGTGCGCCGGCCGCGGCCGATGGGCGAACCGGTGATCGCGCGCTCCACCGCCTGGCTGCGCGCGCCCACCGGCGGCATCCTACGCACCCTGCTTCCGCTCGGCAGTCACGTGCGCAAGGGCGAGGCGCTGGGCGTGATCTCCGATCCCTTCGGCGAGCGCGAGGTCGCGCTGCTGGCGCCGGCGCACGGCATCGTCATCGGCGGCCTCAACCTGCCGCTGGTCAACGAGGGGGACGCGGTCTTCCACATCGCGCGCTTCGGCCGTCTGCGCGAGGCGGCCGCGCGGGTGGCCGAGTTCCGCAGCCGCCAGCAGGAACTCGATCCCGAACTGGTGGCAGGGGAGCCGGCGGGCTGAATCCGTTTATCAAGGGGACAGATTTACAAATCTGTCCCCATTCCGCCCGAAGCGGTCCAGGAGGCGTAGGTTGGGCTGAATGCAATGAAGCCCAACGATCTGTTGGGCTTCGCGTTGCTCAGCCCAGCCTACATGGATTCCGCTGGCGCGGGAGGTTTGAATCAATGCCGGGTGGAACGGGGACAGATTTAAAATCTGTCCCCGTGGCAGGGGGTGGTGTAAAGGGGACGGATTTATAAATCTGTCCCTATTCCGCTCGAAGCGGTTCAATGCGCCGCCGCCGGCGGCCTGCCGACGAGATAGGAGGCATTGGGGAGGACCTGAAGCCGGTTTTCCATGGCGGTGCGGCCGAGCAGCATGCGGAAGCGCATGGGGTCGCGCGGCGTCAGCGTGATCTCGATGGGCCAGACGTGGGGGCCGAGGTGCAGCGGCGTCGAGATGACGTAACGCAGCTCACGGTGGCCGCCGGAGTCGCTGACCCAGCGCCGGTCGATCACCGGGGCGCGGCAGACGATCACCGTGTCGGTGTGTTTCTGCAGCGGGTGGATGCTGAAGCGCACCATGTCGCGGCCCTGCTCGCGATAGGCGAGCAGTTCGCAGGTGGGTAGCGCGGAGCTGCGCGCGCCGGTGTCCACCTTGGCCTTGACGGCGCGGATGCCGAGTTCGGGCAGGGAGACCCATTCGCGCCAGCCGACCAGGATGCGCGTGTCCTGTGGTATAACTGCCTGTCCCATATGGCGGCGCGCCGTCGTCGTCCGAGGTGGGTGGATGCGGTTGTGACGACCAGTGTAGTGGCAAGGCGCCCCCGGCGGCAAACGCGCGGCGGCGGGACGGACGGATGATACGGGACGGGACGATGACCCTGGAACAGGCGATACGCGCCGCGGCCGGACGCTTCGAGCGCGCGGGCCTGAGTTTCGGCCACGGCACCGACAACGCGCTGGACGAGGCCGCCTGGCTGGTGCTGGCCGCGCTCGGCCTGCCGCCCGAGGTGCCGGACACGGTGCTGGCGACCGTGCTGACGCCGGAGGAGGAGGGCAGGCTGGACGGGCTGGTGCGCCGGCGCGTGGAGGAGCGTGTCCCGACGGCGTATCTGGTCCACGCCGCCTGGTTCTGTGGCCTGAAGTTCTACGTGGACGAGCGGGTGCTGGTGCCGCGTTCGCCCATCGCCGAGTCGATTGAACAGGGCTTCGAACCGTGGCTGGCGGCGAGGCATCCGGTGCGGCGCGTGCTCGACATCGGCACCGGCAGCGGCTGCATCGCGATCGCCTGCGCCTATGCCTTCCCGGAGGCCGAGGTCGACGCGGTGGACGTCTCTGCGGACGCGCTCGCGGTGGCGCGTCGCAATATCGACGCGCATGGGCTCGCGGGCCGCGTGGAGGCACGGGAATCCGATCTGTTCGCGGGGCTCGCGGGCCGCCGCTACGATATCATCGTGAGCAATCCCCCCTACGTCGACGCCGATGATATGGTGGCGCTGCCGCGCGAATATCGTCACGAGCCCGAACTCGGCCTGGCCGGAGGGGCGGACGGGCTCGACATCGTCGTCCGCCTGCTGCGCGAGGCCCCCGATCATCTGGAGCCCGGTGGCCTCCTGGTGGTCGAGGTCGGCAACAGCGAGGAGGCGCTGGCCCGGCGTTTCCCGGACGTGCCGTTCCTGTGGCTGGAGTTCGAGCGCGGAGGGGGCGGGGTGTTCCTGCTCACCGCGGAGCAGGCGCGGGAGCATCATCCGGCATTTACGTAGGAAAAGGGGTCAGACCCTTTTAAAGAGGAAAAAGGGTCTGACCCCTTTTCCGGAGAACTGATCGCTATGGACCGACGCATCTTTTCCTGGGCGCTGTACGACTGGGCCAATTCGGCCTATGCCACGGTGGTGATGGCGGGGTTCTTCCCGGTGTTCTTCAAGCAATACTGGGCCGCCGGCCTGACCGCGGGGGAGAGCACCTTCGCGCTCGGCATCGGGAACTCGGTCTCGAGCATCGTGATCGCGCTGTGCGCCCCGCTGCTGGGCGCCATCGCGGACCGCGCCGGGGCGCGCAAGCGCCTGCTGCTGTTCTTCACCGTGCTGGGCGTCAGCGCGACGGCCGCGCTCTATCTGGTGGCGCAGGGGGCGTACGTCGCCGCCGCCGCGTTCTACGCCGTGGCGACGCTCGGTTTCATGGGCGGCAATCTGTTCTACGACGCGCTCATCGTCGAGGTCGCGCCGGAGGACCGATTCGACCGCGTGTCGGCTTGGGGGTACGCCCTCGGCTATCTCGGCGGCGGCCTGCTGTTCGCGGTGCTGGTCGCGATGGCGGTGTTTCCGCAGCGCTTCGGCTTCGACGACGCCACCCAGGTGGTGCGGCTCTCCTTCATCGTCGTGGCGGTGTGGTGGATGGTGTTCTCGCTGCCGGTGCTGTTGTTCGTGCGCGAGACCGCGCCGGCGGCGGCCGGCTCGACGGGGGCGGCAATACGCGCGGGCCTGCGCCAGCTCGCGGATACCCTCCATCATCTGCGCCAGTTGCGCGTGGTCATGCTGTTCCTCGCCGCCTACTGGCTCTACATCGACGGCGTCGACACCATCATCCGCATGGCGGTCGATTACGGACTCTCGCTCGGTTTCGATTCCAACGATCTGATCACCGCGTTGCTGATCACCCAGTTCGTCGGCTTCCCGGCCGCGATCGTCTTCGGCCGCATCGGCGAGCGCTTCGGCGCCAAGAGCGGCATCTTCATCGCGATCGCGGTCTACATGGGGGTGACCGTGTGGGCGGCGTTCCTCGAGTCGGTGGCCGGTTTCTACCAGATCGCGGTGGTGATCGGGCTGGTGCAGGGCGGCATCCAGTCGCTCAGCCGGGCGCTGTACGCGCGCCTGATCCCGCCGGACAAGACCGCCGAGTTCTTCGGTTTCTACAACATGCTGGGCAAGTTCGCGACCGTGATCGGCCCGGTCGCCATGGGCTGGGTCGCCTGGATGACCGGCAGCGCGCGCTTTTCGGTGCTGGCCCTGCTGGTGCTGTTCGGCCTGGGCGCGCTGCTGCTGTATTTCGTCGATATCGAGAAGGGGCGCGGACTGCGCGCGGGGCTGTGAGCGGATTTCTCCGGCGCCGCCCCTCGCGTATAATGGCCATTCATCCAATGGGGGAATGGCATGGATCAATCGCTGTCCATCGACGAGGGGCTGATACGGCGCTACGACCGTAGCGGGCCGCGCTATACCTCCTATCCGACGGCGGACCGTTTCCATGGCGGTTTCGGCGTGGACGACTATCGCGCCTGCGCCGCGGCCACCCGCGCCGAGGCGGTCGCGCGGCCGCTGTCGCTGTATTTCCATATCCCGTTCTGCGACACGCTGTGCTTTTACTGCGCCTGCAACAAGATCGCGACCAAAAACCGCGCGCATGCCGCACCCTACCTGGAGGCCCTGTACCGCGAGCTCGCCCTGCAGGGCGAGCTGTTCGATCGCGCGCGCACGGTGAACCAGTTGCACTGGGGCGGCGGCACGCCGACCTTCATCAGCCACGCGCAGATGGAGGCGCTGATGCGGGCGACGCGCGCGCACTTCACGCTGCGCGACGACGATCGCGGCGAGTATTCCATCGAGATCGACCCGCGCGAGGTAAAGCCGGACACCGTCCGCCTGCTGCGCGACCTCGGCTTCAATCGCATGAGCCTGGGCGTGCAGGACTTCGACGAACGCGTGCAGCGCGCGGTCAACCGCGTGCAGGGCGAGGCCGAGACCTTCGCCGTGCTCGACCGGGCGCGCGCCGCCGGCTTCCATTCGGTCAGCCTCGATCTGATCTACGGCCTGCCGTTCCAGAGCCGGCGGAGTTTCCTGCACACCCTGGACACGGTGATCGCCGCCGGGCCGGACCGGCTGTCGGTGTTCAATTACGCCCACCTGCCCGAGCGTTTCACGCCGCAGCGCCGCATCGACGCCGCGGACCTGCCGCCGCCGGCCGAGAAGCTCGCCATCCTGCACGCGACCATCGACCGGCTCACCGCGGCGGGCTATGTCTACATCGGCATGGACCACTTCGCGCGACCGGGCGACGAACTCGCGGAGGCGCAGCGCGCGCGCACGCTGTACCGCAACTTCCAGGGCTATTCCACCCACGCCGATTGCGACCTGATCGGGCTCGGCGTCACCTCCATCGGTATGGTCGGCGACGGCTACGCCCAGAACGTCAAGGACCTGGACGAATACCGGCGGCGGTTGGCGGAGGGCCGGCTGCCGGTCTATCGCGGCCTCCGCCTCGACGCGGACGACCGGCTCCGGCGCGAGGTGATCACGCGCCTGATCTGCCACTTCGAGCTCGATACGCGTGCGCTCGGGGCGGCGTTCGGGATCGACTTCGCCGCGTACTTCGCCGCCGAGCTGCGTGACCTGGAGGCGATGGCGGCGGACGGTCTGCTCGAGCTCGGCGCCGATACGATCGGCGTCCGCCCGGTCGGCCGCCTGCTGATCCGCAACATCTGCATGGTGTTCGACCGCTATCTGCGCGGCGGCGACGAACGGCGCTACTCGCGGGTCATCTGAGGGCCGCCACCCCGGCACGCGCGGGCAAGACGGCGCGGCGTTTACCCGCTACAATAACGCGCATGTCGGGCAACTCCATCGGTAAGCTGTTCACGGTGACGACCTTCGGCGAGAGCCATGGGCCCGCGCTCGGCTGTGTCGTCGACGGCTGCCCGCCCGGGCTTGCGCTGTCCGCACAGGACCTGCAGCACGACCTCGACCGGCGCAAGCCGGGCCAGTCGCGTCACGTGACCCAGCGCCGCGAGGACGACGCGGTGGAGATCCTGTCCGGCGTGTTCGAGGGCCGCACCACCGGCACGCCGATCGGGCTGCTGATCCGGAACCAGGACCAGCGCTCGAAGGACTATTCCGAGATCATGGACCGCTTCCGTCCGGGCCATGCCGATTATACCTATCAGCAGAAGTACGGCTTCCGCGACTATCGTGGCGGCGGGCGCTCCTCGGCGCGCGAGACCGCGATGCGGGTCGCGGCGGGCGCCATCGCGAAGAAATATCTGCGGACGCGTTACGGCATCGGGATCCGCGGTTACCTCGCGCAGCTCGGGCCGATCCGGCCGCAGCGGTTCGACTGGGAGGAGGTGGAGCGCAATCCCTTCTTCTGCCCCGACGCGGACAGGGTCGCCGAGATGGAGGCGTTCATGGATGCCCTGCGCAAGTCGGGTGATTCGGTCGGCGCCCGCGTCAACGTGGTGGCGAGCGGGGTGATGCCGGGGCTCGGCGAGCCCGTGTTCGACCGCCTGGACGCCGACATCGCGCACGCCCTGATGAGCATCAACGCGGTGAAGGGCGTCGAGATCGGCGCCGGCTTCGCCGCCGTCGAGCAGCGCGGCACCGAACACCGCGACGAGATCACCCCGGCGGGCTTTCTCGGCAACAACGCCGGCGGCATCCTCGGCGGCATCTCGAGCGGACAGGACATCGTGGCGAGCATCGCGCTCAAGCCGACCTCGAGCATCCGCCTGCCCGGGCGCACCGTCGATCTGCGCGGGGCGCCGGTCGAGATCGAGACCAAGGGCCGCCACGACCCCTGCGTCGGCATCCGCGCGACGCCGATCGCGGAGGCTATGCTCGCCATCGTGCTGATGGACCACGTGCTGCGCCACCGGGCGCAGAACCTCGACGTACGGTCGGAGACCCCGGTGATTCCCGCCGGTCAGTGAGGGGTGAGGCGTGAGGAGTGAGGTGTAGCGACATCAAGACGGTTTTTCGCCTCACCCCTCACGCCTGACGCCTCACCTCCATGTACTTCCGTCTCTCCGGCTTCTATCTGTTCTATTTCGCCGCCCTGGGCGCGCTGCTGCCCTACTGGGGGCTTTACCTCAAGTCGCTCGGGTTTTCCGCCGGCGCCATCGGCGAGCTGATCGCGCTGCTGATGGCGACCAAGATCGTCGCGCCCAACCTCTGGGGCTGGATCGCCGATCACACCGGGCGGCGCATGGCGGTGGTGCGCGTCGCCTCGCTGCTGGCGGTGATCGCCTTCTGCGGCGTGTTCTTCGGCCAGGGCTATTGGTGGATGGCCGGCGTGATGATCCTGTTCAGCTTCTTCTGGAACGCGGCGCTGCCGCAGTTCGAGGCGGTGACCCTGAGCCGGCTCGGCGCGGACGCCCATCGCTATAGCAGTATCCGGCTCTGGGGCTCGGTCGGGTTCATCGTGACCGTGGCCGCCCTCGGACCGTTGCTCGGGCATTACGATGCGGGTCTGCTGCCGTGGGTGCTCGTCGCGCTGTACGCGGCGATCTGGATCTCCACGCTGCTGGTGCCGGACCCGGGCGCCGCGCCGGCGCATCACGAGCGCGCGCGCCTGTGGGAGGTGTTGCGGCGCCCGCACGTGGCCGCGTTGCTGCTGGTGTGTTTTCTGATGCAGGCGAGTCACGGGCCGTATTACGGCTTCTATTCCATCTATCTGGAGGAACACGGCTACGCGCGCTGGCTGATCGGGCAGTTGTGGGCGCTTGGCGTGATCGCCGAAGTGGCGGTGTTCATGTGGATGCACCGCTGGCTGCCGCGCTTCGGCGCGCGCCGGCTGTTGCTGGCGAGCCTCGCGCTGACCGCGTTGCGCTGGCTGCTGATCGCGTATTTCGTCGACAGTCTCGCGGTCCTGGCCGGCGCGCAGATATTGCACGCCGCCAGTTTCGGTGTCTTTCACGCCGTCGCCATCACGCTGATCCACCGGTTCTTCACCGGCCGCCACCAGGGCCGCGGCCAGGCGCTCTACAGCAGCCTGGGCTTCGGAGCGGGCGGAGCGGTGGGGAGCCTGTACGCGGGGTATCTGTGGGGCGCCGCGGGGGGCGGCGCGGGCGCGGCCTTCGTGACCGCTGCCGCGCTCGCCGCCACGGCCCTGCTGATCGCCCGGCGCACGCTGGCCGCGGTCGAGTGACGCGGCGGCCCGGCCGGGAGACCGATGGAGGTTTGACGCGCCCGGCCGCCACGGCGTATCATCCCCATCCTTGCGGCGGCCGGGCGACCCCGTTATGCTCACACCCCGGTAACGGGGTATAGCGCAGTCTGGTAGCGCGCCAGCTTTGGGAGCTGGATGTCGGGGGTTCGAATCCCTCTACCCCGACCAAACAGCGGCGACGGCTCCGGACTCCGGCCGCGCGGAAGGATTCGGGGTGGTATGTCTCAGCCTGCGCCCGTAGCTCATCTGGACAGAGCATCGGCCTTCTAAGCCGAGGGTAGCAGGTTCGAGTCCTGCCGGGCGCGCCATTTTCGGGTTGCGGGACGGCGCCGCCGGAACGAATGATGGTGAACGTAGCTCAGTCGGTAGAGCCCCGGATTGTGATTCCGGTTGTCGTGGGTTCGATCCCCATCGTTCACCCCACTTTAGGCGAGTGGCAGGCATCGCGCGGGAGGCCGGCGGTCTCCCGTCCAGGTGTGTAGTTCGGGTTTTATCAGGGCCGTTAGCTCAGTTGGTAGAGCAGCTGACTCTTAATCAGCGGGTCGTTGGTTCGATCCCAACACGGCCCACCAAATTCGGTGGTTGGTTTTTTCTCTCCTGACCGCGCCTGCGCGCGGTATCGTGTTCGCCCACGTTGTGACCTTTCCTTCGCCGCCCCGGCGGCGCCGCGCCTGCCGGATCGCCCGGGTGTTTTCCGCCGTCGTATCGTGACCGGCCGGGTCCATCCCGGTTTCCTCCACTGGTTCTAGTATGGATTTCCCTCGGTCCGCGCCCGGGGACGCAGACAGTTCTTTCCACATGCGGGTCGACTGTGGGAAAATTTGCCGCATTACACCGAAATATATCCGGGGTGCCTGGGATGAACCCTGCGGTGGCGGGGCGGGTGTCCGTGCGACCCCGCATCGGATGTGAAGGGTTCCCATAATTCTCATAATCGACGAGGTCGAGTCATGCAGGTTTCAGTAGAGACGACGCAGGGTCCGGAGCGGCGGATGACCGTATCGGTGCCCGCGGAGCGCATCGAGAGCGAGATCCAGAACCGGCTGATGAACCTGTCGCGCACGGTAAAGCTGAAAGGCTTCCGGCCCGGCAAGGTGCCGTTCAAGGTCATGGAAAACCGCTATGGTCCGAGTGTGCGCAGCGATGTGCTCAACGATATCACCCGTACCACGTTCTATGAGGCCATCAGCAGCCAGAACCTGAAGCTGGCCGGCTTCCCGCGTTTCCAGCAGCGCGTGGCCGAGCCCGGCCGCGACCTGGAATACGAGGCGGTCTTCGAGGTGCTGGAGAAGGTCATGCTGGCCCCCCTGAGCGGGGTCGACATCGCGCGGCCGGTCGCCGAGATCACCGAGCAGGACGTGGACACCATGGTGGGGAACCTGCGCCGTCAGCGCGCCGAGGCCGTGCCGGTCGAGCGCGCGGCGCGGGAGGGCGACCGGGTGACGGTGAGCGGCACCATCGACGGCCAGCCCTTCCTGGGCGAGCGGGAGAAGGAGATCGTGATCGGCGCCGGGGTTTTCCCGGATCTGGAGCAGGCGATGGTCGGGACGGCCCGCGGCGACGCGCGCGTGCTGGATCTGCGTTTCCCCGAGGACTATCCGGTCAGACTGATGGCGGGCAGGACGGCTCATTTCGAGCTCAAGGTCGAGACCGTGGCCGAATTCAGGCTGCCCGAGGTCAACGAGGAGTTCATTCGGTCTTTCGACATCCAGGACGGTACGCTGGAATCGTTCAGGCAGGAGCTGCGCCGCACCATGCAGGATGAGATGGCGGAGGCCATCAGTTCCAAGATCAAGGCGCGCGCCTTGGAGGCCCTGCTGAGCCAGAATCCCATCGAGGCGCCGCGCAGCCAGGTGGAGCAGCAGGCCGAGCTCATGATGGAGCAGGCGCGCCAGACCCTGCTCGGTCAGGGGGTGCCGGCGTCCGAGATCAAGCTCAATCAGCCCTCCTTCGAGACCGAGGCGAAGCGCCGGGTGCAGATCGGCCTGTTGGTCAGCGAGATCGTCAGGGAGCAGCGGTTCCGGGTCGGCCCGGAGCAGGTGCGCGCCCGGGTGGAGTCCCTCGCCTCGAGCTACGAGAATCCGGCCGAGGCCATCCAGTGGTATTACGCCGATCGCAACCGTATTTCCAGCGTCGAGCAGCTCGTGCTGGAGGACCAGGTCGTCGACTGGATCATGGGCCAGGCCCGGGTCACCGAGGAGAAGACCGGCTTCGCGGCCCTGCTCCGGGAGCGGCGCACGCTCTGAGCGCGGTCCAGCGGGCGGCGAATTTGCGTGTCAAGCCTGCCTCGCGGGGCGTTTTGAGGGTAAAATGTAGGCGTTAAAGCGCCTATACCGCATGACCGATATGGTGAAAGAACATTAGGAAGGCATAATGACGAGTATGAATCTGGTTCCGATGGTGGTTGAGCAGTCGGCGCGCGGCGAGCGGGCCTACGACATCTATTCCAGGCTGCTGAAGGAGAGGGTCATTTTCCTGGTCGGTCCGGTCGACGACCATATCGCCAATCTGGTGGTGGCGCAGATCCTGTTTCTGGAGTCCGAGAACCCCGACAAGGATATCCACTTCTATATCAATTCGCCCGGTGGCTCGGTGAGCGCCGGCCTCTCGATCTACGACACCATGCAATTCGTCAAGCCGGATGTCAGCACGATGTGCATCGGGCAGGCCGCCAGCATGGGGGCCCTGCTGCTGGCCGGCGGCGCGGCGGGAAAGCGCTACTGTCGGCCGCATTCGCGCATGATGATCCACCAG
>JADLCS010000014.1 GCA_020847075.1 Gammaproteobacteria bacterium | reverse complement strand
GTGTGGGGTGTGGCGTGAGGCGTGTGGCGTGAGGCGTGAGGCGTGAGGCGTGAGGCAGAAATGGCTCTTTGGCTTGGGACCGTCCGTCAAGCGTTTCCTGCGAGGTTCCGGTCCCCTTCGATCTTCCCCTTACCCCTCACGCCTCACGCCTCACGCCTAGAAACATACCGGTGCCGCCCCACTCCCTTCCGCCGTCAGGGGCGAAGGCGGCGTCAGGATCTCGATACGACCTTCGGCGATCGCCCGTCGCAGGGCCTGCGTAAACTCGGCGCCATCGAGCGGCGAGGTTGCCGGGGCATAAGAGCGATGAACGACGCCGCGGCCCGCGCTGATCCGAGCGACGACGCCCGCGCTGCGGCCATGACTGATCACCTGGATGGCGGACGTCTGGCCGGCGCGGGCGCGCACGGCCGCCTCCAGCAGATACGCCAGCCGCCGGCCGTAGACTCCGGCGGCATCGACCGGCAGCAAGGGATCCTGGGCGAAATAGATGAACAACAGCGGGCCGCGCGCGCGCGCGATGTCCGCCGCCACCGCCAGTCCACTGTCCCAGGAGCGCATCGCGTCGTTGCTCACCAGCAGTCCGTGCACCGCCAGGCGCCGGGCGGCCTCGTCCAGATCGTCGATGGACGTCGCCGCGCCGTCGCGGCCGATTTCCCATACGCCCCCGTCGCGGGCGAAATCCGGCCACAGCGCGCCACGACCGGCGGCGAACGCGTTGACCTCGGCGCGCGACACACCCGCCTCCGAGAACCGTTCCGCCAGCGGGGACTCGAGCGAGGAAGGCAGATCCGCCACCCCCGACAGCAGCGGCAATGCCGCCGGACCGAAGGCGCGGGAAGGATCGCCCGGATCGGCGCCGAGACCGGGCCAACCGAGGCCCAGGATATGAACGCGGCGGAACCGGGACGAGGCGAGCGCGGACGGATTCAGCCGCTCGCCCCGCCGGCATTCGGCCGCGGTGAGGAACTGCACGCTCCACGGCGCGTAGCGCAACAGATCCCAGAAATACTCGTAGGTCTGCGCCTCGAAGTTGCCGACATCGAGCAAGGCCTCGAACCAGCCCTCGTGTTCCGGCAGATAGTCCCGCCCCTCGACGAGCAGTTGATTGGTAATGCCGTCCTTACCGTAGAACCATGCCTGCCAGCGCCTGCCGCCGGCATCGACGAACTCCGGACGCCCCGCCCGTTCCCAGAGCTCCTGGGTGAGGAAACGGCAGAGGAAATCCGTCTCGGCGGAGGGATTCGCGCGCGCGCATGGCGCGGCGGGCGGTGGCGAGCCCGCGGGGGGATAGGACCCATCCGCCCAGGACTTCGGCATCAGGGTGATGCACAGGGCAATGGCGACGGCGTGCCCCGCCCGCCGCGCCATGCCGATGAAATCCCCCTTTGTGTCCCGCCGCCGCAGTCGCGTCATACCCCGGCCTTCTTCGATTCCGACCGCCCCTGCGATTTGATATCGGATTCGAACAGCGCCTCGAGTTCGCGCGCCGCGTCCTTCACACTCTGAATCATCATCTTCTCGTCCTGGTGGATCGCGTGCTGCCTGACCAGGGCCTCCTCGTCGTACTGACGGAAGGCATCGATGGTCAGCCTGGTCTGCGCCTCGGAGAAGCCGAGCCGGGACAGCACGCTCCGCGTCAACTCCAGGCTGGAGAAATAGGCCTCGCGGACCAGTACCCGGATGCCGAGCTCCATCAGCAGATGCGCATGGTGGCGGTTACGCACCCGCGCCAGGATCTCCAGGTTGGGAAAGTGCTGGCGCACCGTGCGCGCGGTCTTTACCGAGGCCTCGATATCGTCGATCGCGAGGACCAGGAGTCTGGCCTTGTCGGCGTGTGCCGCGCGCAGCAGTTCGACGCGCGAGGCATCGCCGTAATAGAGATTGCCGCCGAATTTACGCACGAAATCCACCTGGGTCTGGCTGATCTCCAGCGCGGTGAAGGGGATCTGGCTCATGCGCAGGATGCGGCCGACCACCTGGCCGACGCGGCCGAATCCGGCGATGATCACCGGATGGGCCTCACCTTCGTTGATGGTGTCGAACGACGGCGGCGCCTCCCCCTCCAGCCAGCGCCGCAGGAACCGCTCGTTCAGCATATACAGCAGCGGCGTGAGTGCCATGGACAGGGTCACCGCGACGATCAGCAGATCGACCAGCTCGCGTCCCAGCACCTGGTGCTCCAGCGCCGCGCTGAACAGCACGAAGGCGAATTCACCGCCCTGCGGCAGGGCCATGGCGAGATTACGCGCGCCGGGGCCGTCGATGCGGAACAGGCGCGCCAGGACATAGAGCACCACGGCCTTGATCAGCAGCAGCCCGCCCACCAGCGCCGCGATCGCGAATGGATGCTTCCCCACCAGTGGAATGTTGACCGACATCCCCACCGCGATGAAGAACAGACCGAGCAGCAATCCCTTGAACGGCTGGATGTTGGCCTCCAACTCATGGCGGTACTCGGAATCCGCGAGCAGCACGCCGGCGAGAAAGGCGCCGAGCGCCATGGAGAATCCCGCCGCATCCGTCAGCATCGCGGCGCCGATCACCACCAGCAGCGCCGTAGCGGTGAAGATTTCCGGACCGCCCGCCGACGCCACCAGGCGGAACACGGGCCGTAACAGGTAATGTCCCACGGCGACCAGCACGATGAAGGCCAGCAGCGCGGCCAGCACGCCGCTCAGCGTAATCGGGTTTTCGTGGCCGACATCCGGCGCGAGCAGAGGGATCAGCGCGAGCATCGGCACCACGGCCAGGTCCTGGAACAGCAGGATCGCGAAGGCCGAGCGCCCGGATAACGTCGTCAACTGCCTCTTCTCGGCCAGCAGTTGCACCACGAAGGCGGTCGAGGACAGCGACAGCCCCAGTCCGGCGACGAGCGCCACCGGAACGGTGAGATCCAGCAGCCACCCACCCGCCGCCGCCAGCGCGACGCTGGTTACCAGCACCTGGGCGGCGCCCAGACCGAAGATGGAGCGGCGCAATACCCACAGCCGGCTCGGCTGCAGCTCGAGCCCGATGAGAAACAGCAGGAGAACGACGCCCAGCTCCGCGAAATGAAAGATATTGTCGACGTCCGCCACCAGCCCGAGCACCCCGGGGCCGATCGCGACGCCCGCGACCAGGTATCCGAGGATCGAACCGAAGCCGAGTCGATTGAACAGCGGCACGGCGACGATCGCCGCCCCCAGGTAGATGGCTGCCTGCTGGAGCAAGGTCATAATGGTGTTACGCGGGTCCGCCCGATGGATCGATCACCGCGGGTTCCGTCCGGCGGAGGATTCCGCATCCGGCGGTTTCGCGGCTAAAATCATTCTTGCACATCATCCCCATACAGGAAAACAGGCGCCATGCTCGAACCCAGACCAAACAGCGTTACGATAAACCAGTCCGTCGCGATCCTGGTGGACGGCAACAACATGGAACGCTCGATCCACGACGCGACGGGGGATCCGCACACCATGCTCAACTTCGACACCCTGATCCCGAAGCTGCTCGACAACCGCGGCCTCAACCGCCTGTTCTACTTCCGCGAGGGGCGTCAGATCTCGTCCAAACTGCAGGAGCGCCTGCATTACCACTACCACGGCTCGGTGCAGCCCTGCCACAAGAGCGCGGACATCCCGCTCACGATCAAGGCGATGCAACTGGCGAGCAAGGTGGATACCATCATCATCCTGTCCGGCGACTCCGACTTCGTCGAACTGGTGCGCCATCTTAAAACGGAGGGGGTACGGGTGGAGATCGCGGCGGTGCCGGCGGCGACCTCCGCGGTATTGAAGGAGGAGGCCGATTATTTTCACGAGATCACGAGCGCGGACTGGTTCACGCTGCCACCGCGGCCGGGAAAACGCCCCGGGGAACGCAAATAGCCCACCCATACGGATCACAAACCGGCTTCGTCGCGCGCCTCGCCTTCGTTCGGCGCGGCGGCCCCGCCGCCCGTCGGATTGGCCTCGGCACGCGCCGCCCGCGCCAGGTCCTCATCGAAATAATTCAGCGTCAGCGTCTTGTCCAGGATCTTGCCGGTGCACTTGCCGCGTATCTTGCGCGGCGACTGACCGAAGGTGATCACCGGGTGGCTGTTGAATCCGAAGGCCTTGCTGCCGCCCGTCTTGACGTATTTGCGCTCCAGCGCCCGCTCCAGCAGGACCAGCTCGTCGCGACAGCGCTGCATCGAGCTGAAACCACCGCGCGCCGTCACGCGATATACGCGATGAGTCGACGGCGTGATCGCGACAGCATACTCGGTAAGGGGTCCATACGGATTCTCGGGGACCACCGCGTAACTCGGACCGCCCTCCTCGTCGTCATCCAGCGCCTTCAGCCCGGTCGGATCGATCACCTGACCGAACTCGAAGCCGAACGCGCCCGTCACTTCGCCCGGTTCCGCCGCCACGACCGCGGCACCTACTATCAGAAGGATGCCCGCCACGATCATCTTCATCATCGCCCCGTTCAATGGTTCAACTCCCCTGCCGCTGTGACAGACGCAGAATATCGCGGATCAACCGGCCCGCCTCGGCGTAGATACCGGGGCTCGTCTTCTCGCGCTGCCCCCCGATATGGACCTGACGGACTCCGTGCCTCTCCAGCCATGCCGCCACCTCGACGGGCGCCGGCGGCTGCTCCAGGTTCACCGCCAGCACCGGGCGCCCGAACCGCTCCGCCATCAGCACGGCATAGGCGGTACCGCCCTGCAGCTTGCCCCGGTAGAACATCAGCGTACCGTCGGAGTCGCGCACATTGTGTTCGGTGCGCACGGTATGATCCATATCCGCCGCCTCCTGCAGGGGGTAACGCGCGGGAATGGGTCCGTCATCGGCATGCCGGCCCGCCGGACACCAGCCGCCGCATGCGATCCCCAGATCCAGGGCCGCGTCGAGCGCCGCCCTGTCGACGCCGGTCTGCCCGCCCGAAAGGATTTTTTCTATCATCGTTGAGCGCCTCGAGATCGGTCCGCCATCGCCGCAGCGCGATACCGCCTTGCCACGGCTGCGCGGAAATCCGTTGCCCCGGATGATAACACGCCGGCCGGACCGGGTTTAGCTCCCGCGGGGGGAGACCCGCCGGGCCCTTGCGGCGGCGCGCGCGGCCCGCACGGGCCGTGGGACACGCCACGGCAAGATCTGTTAGTCTATCAAGCGGAACCGACACCACCACGACGCGAGGGAACCGACGTGAACGATACCCACAGCCCGACCATGGACCTGCACATGGAGGCGGCCGACCTCTATCGCGAAGACATGTTCACCGATCGCCAGGTCGGCACCATCCGGCGACTCTCTCCGGTCAAGGTCGACGGCTCGCCCGACGATTCGCGCCCGGTGAGTTACCTGGGACAAACCCAGATCCTGACCCCCGTCGGCGCCCTTCCGCTCAACTTCGAGATCGAGGCGGCCTCGCTGGAGGAGGCGGTGCGCGGCTTCGGCCCCGCGGCGCAGGAGGCCGCGGAGCGCGCCATCGAGGAACTGCGCCAGATGCGCCGCGAAGCGGCCTCGTCGCTGGTGCTCCCGGATTCGGGCTCGGGTGGAAACTTCCCGGGGGCGGGAAGCGGTAGGATCCAGTTCCCCTGAATCCCGCGCGCGGCCGAGGTTGACCGGGCGGCGCCTTCTGTCGATATAATCAGTCAACGGGGCTTTCCGCATTCCGGGGCGCCGGCAACACATGACCGCACACCCTCACACCGACGATCTCCGGCTGCTGATCCAGACGCTGCCGCCGTCGCTCCAGCACGCCGTCGATGAATTGCCGGGCGGTGAACTCCTCGAAATCGTACTCGATCTCGGCCGCAGGCCTCAGGCCCGCCTGCCCGGTCGCGCGATCACGCTGACGGACGACGCGGTCACGCGCGCCGATCTCGATCACGTCGTCCGCGCCGTGGGCGCCTTCGGCGCGGACAATCGCGCCGGTATCGAAGGAACGCTGCATCGTATTTCCGCTATCCGCAACCGCCGCGGCGACATCGTCGGATTGACGCTGCGCGCCGGCCGCGCGGTGTTCGGCACCATCGATCTCATCCGCGACCTGATCGAGGGCGGCCGCAGCGTGCTGCTGCTGGGACGCCCCGGCGTGGGCAAGACCACCAAGCTGCGCGAGATCGCCCGCGTGCTGGCGGACGACTTCGACAAGCGCGTCATCGTCATCGACACCTCGAACGAGATCGCCGGCGACGGAGACATCCCGCACCGCGCGATCGGCGCCGCGCGCCGCATGCAGGTCGCCTCGCCCGCCGCCCAGCACGACGTCATGATCGAGGCGGTCGAGAACCATATGCCCGAGGTAATCATCATCGACGAAATCGGCACCGTGCCCGAGACGCTGGCGGCGCGCACGATCGCCGAACGCGGCGTCCAGCTCATCGGCACGGCCCACGGCAACACCCTCGACAACCTGATTCGCAACCCGACGCTGTCCGACCTGGTCGGAGGCGTACAGACCGTCACCCTCGGCGACGAGGAGGCGCGCCTGCGCGGATCGCAGAAGACCGTGAGCGAACGCAAGGCGCCGCCGACCTTCGATGCCGTGGTGGAGATCGTCGATCACGAACAGGTCATCGTGCATCCCGAAACCGCCCAGGCCGTGGACCGCCTGTTGCGCGGCCAGCCACCGGGCGGACTGCGCCGCACGCCGGGGCAGGAACAGGCGCTGGAGCCGACGGCAGAGACCGCCGAACCGGAATCCCCGGCGCGCCCGCGGACGCCGTTCTCGGCCGGCGACCTGAGGCAGACCGTGCGCATCTACCCCTACGCGTTCAGCCGCGATCAGCTCGAGCGCGTGATCCGCGACCTGCGGCTGGACGCCCAGGTGGTGAATCGCGCGGAGCACGCCCACCTGATCGTGACCCTGCGCGCCCGCGCCGGCGATTCCCGCCTGCAGCGCCTGGTCCAGCTCACCCATCTGCCCGTGCACACGGTGAAAAAAAATTCCACCGCGCAGATCCGCCACCTGCTGCGCAATCTGTTCAACGTGGCGCCCGGCCTCGACGAACAGGAAACCGAGACCGCCGTGCGCGAAACCGAGGACGGTATCCGCCGCGCCCTGCGCGAGGGCGTGGTCGTCTCGCTCATGCCGCGTCCGGCGTCGCTGCGCCGCCTGCAGCATCGCGTGGCAAGCCGCCATCATATGGTGGCGGAGAGCGTAGGCAGCGAACCGCGACGCCATCTGGTGATCTATCCGCACGCCTTCTCGGTCGCAAACGACGAGGCCCCGGAATGATGCGGAGTGATCCGACCGCGTTCACACGCGCCTTGTAATACCTCTCCGCGCCCTTTATAGTGGCGCCATCTGCTGCGGGACGGCCTGACAGACCAGAGCCAGGCTTCCCGCGTCGATTGTACGTCTGGCTTCCTGTACCCACCCATCGCACACCGCTCCATGCGGGCTGCGAGGCAGCCCCTCGGCATTCGTTTTCCCGACCAGGGCATGAAACAGATGCAGAAGCGTGTGTTCGGCCCTCCTCATTCACACCGCGCGCCCTTGGGCGACGGTCCACTCCGGAGATTGATGGAATGAAAAAAATGTACGTTGGGAACCTGCCCACGGAGGCCACCGAAGTGGCCGTCAGCGAACTCTTTTCCGAGTACGGCAAGGTACGTTCCATCTATCTCGTCACCGACGTCTTTACCCATAAATGCCGCGGCTTCGGATTCATCGAGATGGAAGGTCACGAGGCCCGCGCCGCCGTCGCGGGACTGGACGGTAAAAGCTTCGGGGGCAAGCCTCTGCGCGTGCGGTTCGAGGATACCGAGCGGCGCCCGGGAAGACACCGGCGTTGAACCCCGAGACGGGGCATAATCGCCCCGTCGCCATATGGCGACAGTATAAATTCGAGACTTATCCGATACTTGAAAGCTGGCCCCTCAGGACTGTCGTCATCCCCCGACAGAATCGCCGGTCCGCGGGCATGAGCGAACTCGCAAAAATACAATAAGCTCATGATTTTAATCATATAAATAGACATGGCATGGATATCGCATTGACCCTGTTTGGAACGCTCGCAAGCAACCGAGATGGATCAGACCAGCAGGGACACAGGAGGTGAGCCATGAAATCGATGACGATCCAGGCTTCATTGGCAGCGCTGACGTTGATGGCGGCCGCAGGCGCCGGATGGGCGGATACGCCGCAGGGAACGACGAACCATGCCGCGATGCAGCCCCCCGCCTTTGATCAGGTGGACAGCAACAAGGACGGCTCGATCACCCAGGAGGAGGCCGACGCGGCCAGGATATTCCAGGGGACCGGTTTCGCCGCCGCCGATCAGAACAAAGACGGCAAATTGAACAAGGCCGAGTACGACGCCGCGACGAAGGCGCACGACCGGCGAGGCGGATGATTTTGCTCTCGTAATCCTTCCTTCCCCCATTTGAGAGCATGCTGACCGGGGGGCGCGATCGAGCGCCCCCCGGTCAGGTTTTATTACGGGGAAGGCACAGTTCCACCCAATATAATCTTCAGCAAGGAGACAACATCATGAAACGATCGACCACTCTTTCCACCCTGGCCCTGGTTCTGACGGCGGGCTCGCTCGCGCTGGCCGGCTGCAACAAGTCCGAACAGACCGCCTCCCTCGAAGAGACCCAGTCCAGGATCTCGTCCGAGGTCAGCGATGCCGCCAACGCCATCGGCGACAAGACGCAAGAACTGGCCGGACAGGCGCAGGAAGCCGGTGAAAACGCCATGGACGCCGTGGAGCAGGCCGCTTCCGACGCCGCGGATACCGTGGAACAGGCCGCCTCCAAGGCGGCGGACGCCGCCCGCGATGCCGCTCACTCCATCGCGGGCGAAACGGACTGAACGAATTGAACCACCATCGGCCGGCAGCCGGAATTTTACCGTAGAGTCCTCCATCCGGGCGGGGCGTGTCCCGCCCGGCAACCACAGGCGGGCGAGGGCCACCTCGCTCGCAGGTGGCCTGTGTTATCCTTTCCGTTATCGCGGGCGGTTCCATCCGCCGCCGGCAGATCCCTGTATTCCGGTTTCAGAAACCCGTTCCGGCAGTGAAGAATACGTATCCAGCGACCCGTGGCCCTGTTTCCGACACGATCCATACTGCAACTCATATTGCTCGGCTTTGTCGTGGTGGCCCTGCCGCTGGTCATCGCCCTGATCACCGCGGCGGTCTACGTCGACCGCCTCACCACGCATAGCGAACGCAGCGTACTCGAGGCCGTCGCCGCGACCCAGTCGAGCCGCCTGCTGGTGGAACACCTGACGGCCATGGAACGCAGTGCGCGGCAGTTCCAGGTGCTGGGCGATCGTTCCCTGCTCGACGCCTACAGGGCCCGGCGCAAGCAGTTGTACCAGACCGTCGGCGAACTGCGCCGGCTCGACCTCAAGCCGCTCCAGCGGGAAACCATCGATACCCTGATCGGGCGGGAGGAAGCAGTCTACCGGCGGCTCGACGATTCCACGACGAGCGCGGCGGACATCGCGGCCGCCATCGAATCCTTCTCCGCCCTCAATGCCTCTGCCCGCGAGATCCTGTCCGAAAGCAGCCAGCTCATCGGTGAAAGCGTCGGCGAGATACAGGGGCTGGCGGAACGCGCCCGCCGCCTGCTGCTGTGGCAGGCCCTCACCCTGATCCCCGTCGCCCTGCTGCTCACCGTACTGTTCATCGTCCTGATCACCAGGCCGCTCCGGCAGCTCGATCAGTCGATCCGCCGTCTGGGCGACGGCCACTTCGGCCAGGAGATCACCGTCGGCGGCCCCAGCGACCTGAAGGAACTGGGCCGCAGGCTCGAATGGATGCGTCAGCGCCTCCTCGCGCTGGAAAACCAGAAGGTCTCGTTCCTGCGCCACGTCTCGCACGAATTGAAGACTCCGCTCACGACCATCCGTGAAGGCAGCGAGCTGCTCAAGGAACAGGTGGTCGGCTCGCTCAACGAGGAGCAGAGCGAGATCGTCAACATGCTCAGGCAGCAAAGCCTGAAACTGCAGAAGCTGATCGAGGATCTGCTCAGTTTCAGCACGCTGGAGATCGACAGCCTGCGCATGGGGACGGAGCCGGTCGCGCTCGACCAGATGATCCGCGAGGTAAGCGCCAACCACAAGCTCGCGGCGCGATCGCGCTCGATCGAATTGCGCCTGAAACTCGAACCCGTCGCGGTGACCGGCGACCGGGAAAAGCTCCGCACCATCGTGGACAACCTGCTTTCGAATGCCGTAAAGTACACGCCGGATAAGGGATACGTGGACATATCCCTGACGCTCCGCGACGGCGCCGCCGTCATCGACGTCGCGGATACCGGACCCGGTATCGATCCCGACGAACGTGATAAAATCTTCGCTGCCTTCTATCAGGGACGGGCCCGCTCGGCGGGACCGGTCAAGGGCAGCGGCCTGGGGCTTTCCATCGCGAGAGAACTCATTCACTTGCACCATGGCACGATCGAGATCATCGGCGCAGACGGCGGGGCCCATTTCCGCGTCACCCTGCCCGACACCGGCGGAGACGGCACACACAATGATCCGCATTAAACACCTGCTGGGGATAGGCCTGCTCGCCGCGGCCCTCTCCGCCTGCACCGCCCTGCGCCCGCACGAAAACGCGCCGCCCTCCTCCGCGGCCGAAACACCGCAGCCGCAGGCATCGATGGCTGCCCCTCCCGTGGAAGCGGTCACGCGACCCGAGCCCGAAGCCGTGATCCAGCCGGCGCCATCCGAAGCATCGCCGGCGCCGGAATCGCTCCAGACATCCGACCTGCTACGCGACGCCGTCCGTTACGACGGGCTGTCTCCCGACGAGCGGCGCGCGGCCATCGATGAGGCCGGGACCCGGCTCGATATCGAACAGACCCCGCAGGCGCTGGTGCGTTTCGCGCTGTTGTTGTCGCTGAGCGAGCCGAACCGCCAGACGGATGCCGATATTTCCGCCCGGCTGCGCGAGCTGTTCACGCAGTCTCCTCAGACGGATGACACCGACCTCGTCTCACTCGCGCGGATACTCGCGCATTCCCTGAGCGAACGCGAACGTCTGTCGACACAGAATGCCGAGCTGATGCGCAAGCTGAACCAGTTGAAGGCGATCGAGCGGCAACTGGGCGACCGTGACGGGGCCGATATGCCTCCGCCCGCGCCATGAGCACGCGCCCCAGGATTCTACTCGTCGACGACGATGTCGACCTGTTGAAACTGCTTTCCATCCGCCTCAACGCCGCAGGCTGGGACGTGGCGACAGCGGACAACGCCGAACGGGGCCTGCTTCAGCTCGACAAACACCAGCCTCATGTCGTAATCACGGATCTGCGCATGGACGGCATGGACGGCATGGCCCTGTTCGACGCGATACACGAGCATCATCCCACCCTGCCGGTCATCATTCTCACCGCCCACGGCACCATCCCGGAGGCCGTAGAGGCGACCAAGCGCGGCGTGTTCACCTTCCTGACCAAACCCTTCGACAGCAAGGAGCTGCTCAGTTGCGTGGACAAGGCCTACCGCATCAACGCCGCCCCGGCCGAGGAAGGCGCGGTCGACGGCGTGCGGGCATGGCGCGAGGAGATCATCAGTCACAGCGCGGCGATGGAAGAGGTCTTGAGCCAGGCCTATCGCGTGGCGGGAAGCAACATCGGCATCCTGATCCAGGGTGAAAGCGGAACCGGCAAGGAACTGCTCGCGCAGGCTATTCATCGCGCCGGCGCGCGTCGCGCCAAACCCTTTCTCGCGGTGAACTGCAGCGCCATCCCCGAGCTTCTGCTGGAAACCGAGCTGTTCGGCCACAACAAGGGTGCGTTCACCGGCGCGACGCAGGACCACAAAGGCCTGTTCCAGGCCGCGGACGGCGGCACGCTGTTCCTGGACGAGATCGGCGACATGCCGCTCGCGCTGCAGGCAAAGCTGCTGCGGGTGCTGCAGGAAAAGGAGATCCGGCCCGTCGGCTCCACCGCCAGCTTCCCGGTCGACGTGCGCATCATCTCGGCCAGCCACCAGGACCTGGAGGATCTGGTCAAAAACCGCCGTTTCCGCGAGGACCTGTACTACCGGCTCAACGTGGTGCGACTGGAGATCCCCCCGCTGCGTGAACGTCCGGAGGACATCCAGCCTCTCGTCAATCACTTCCTGCGCCGGATCGCGCGCAACAGCACCACCCCGGCGCGCTCGTTTTCCGCCGAAGCGATGGAATGCCTGCTGACTGCGCCCTGGCCCGGTAACGTCCGTCAGTTGCTCAACGTGGTCGAGCACACGGCAACCTTATGCTCGACACCGGTGATTCCGGTGAGCCTGGTACAACGCGCACTACGCCAGAAGACCGGCGCACTGCCCTCGTTGTCCGCCGCGCGGCGCAAGTTCGAGCGCGAATACCTCACCCGGCTGCTGAAAATGACCGAAGGCAATATCACCCAGGCGGCACGCCTGGCGCAGCGCAACCGGACCGAGCTCTATAAATTACTGCACCGTTATGAGCTCGACCCGGAGTCCTTCCGCAGCAAGGACTGAAACGCCACGCCACATCCCGCGCGTGGACCGGTATGACCCTGGACCCGCTATCGTCACCTGCCCCGCGAATGCGGGATCATATCCGATGGAATATGCGCACTACGTACCGCGCCCTACACCAAGGGCGCGGCGCGATGCACTGTGCGATTTCATCGCACGCCGTCGCTATCGCTGGTTCGACCGGCGGTCGCGCTGCCTGGTCCCCGGCGTGGCCACGCGGAACCGCTTCCTCGAGTGAGCGCCGCGCCGCCCTCAGGCGGCAGCCGGCACGCAGGCCCGTGTATAGCACCACACCGTAGCCGGGGGCAGGTTGCTCCACACCTGCCCTATACGTCGTGCCCGCAATCCCAGCCGCCTCCGCAGGTGCCCGGATACGGGCGACAGCGGCCCGTAGGTGAATTGCACCAGCTTGCCTTCTGCGCCAAGCAACGCGCAGCATTCACCCACGATGCGCTGGCGCAGTTCCGCCTCCATGGCGAGCAGGGGCAGCCCCGAAATGATCGTGCGCACCGGCTCGTCGACGCATGCCCGGCGCAGGCTCGTGCACAGATCGCTCGCGTCGGCGCAGACGACCTTCACGGCGGGAAACTTGCGTCTCAGCAGGGCGGAAAACTGGTACGAACGCTCGACCGCGACGAGCCGTTGAGGCGCGATCCCCTGATTCAGCAGGGCTGCGGTAATCGCGCCAGTGCCGGCGCCGAGCTCAACCACGATGCCGTCCCCGCCCGACAGCGCCTGGGAGGCCATCAGACGCGACAGGTTCCCGCCGCTCGGCACCACCGCCGCGATCCGTCCCGGAGCGCGCAGCCATGCGCAGAAGAATCCCCACAGTTCCGGATCGAACAAGCCCCGCCTCCCTCCCCGTGATCGTCCGGCGGCGCTATCCCGTCGGATCCCGCCCGTTACAACCAGCCCTTGCGCTTGAAATACCAGTACGGCGCGATGGCCGAGGCCACCATGAGCAGGAGCGCCCAGGGATAGCCGGCCAGCCAGTGCAGTTCCGGCATATAGTCGAAATTCATGCCGTAGATACTGGCCACCAGGGTCGGCGGCAGGAATATGACCGCCGAGATGGTGAAGATCTTGATGATCTGGTTCTGCTCGATATTGATGAAGCCCTGGGCGGCATCCATCAGAAAGTTCACCTTTTCGAACAGGAAACTATTGTGCGGGAGCAGTGAATCGATGTCGCGCAGCAGTTCGCGTACCCGCTCGGTACTGGCGGCATCGAGGCGGCCGCGACGCAACAGAAAGGTCAGGCCGCGCTGGGCGTCCATCAAACACAGCCGGACCTTGCCGTTCATATCCTCATGGCGCGCGAGTTCGTCGATGGATTCCTCCAGTTCGACGTCGTTTTCCTCGAGCACCATGCTGCTGACGCGCTCGAGTCCGGTATAGACCTCTTCCAGCGTGTCGGCCAGGTCCTCGATCTTGATCTCGAGCAGGGTCAGCAGGATGGATATCGCGCTCACCGCGATGCCGGGCTCGCGTCGGGCGCGCATGCGCAACAGGCGGAAGGCCGGAATCTCCCGCTCGCGCAGGCTGAACAGGCGATCGCCGCTGACGGTGAACACCACCGAGGTATTACGCGGATGCCCGTCCACCTCATGCAGAAACAGGCCATGTATGTGCAGGCCGCTTTCGTCCTCGTAGGAGCGGGCACTGGCCTCGATCTCCTCGGCCTCCTCCGCCTCGGGCAGTTCCTGACGATACAGGGCCTCGACACGGGCCCGTTCGTCGTCGGTCGGATCGACGAGATCGATCCACAAGGCGTCCTCCAGACGACGTTCCGGTTCATCTCCGGCCAGCGGCACCAGCCGCCCGTTATCCAGCACAAAGGCAAACAGCATGGAGGCCCTCCGTCCGCGACCGTATACCGGCAAACCGGGGGCACTGTAGCATACAACGGGTTTTGTTATAAACCTTGGAACGGATATGACGAACATACCACGCGGTCGTCGGCATGGGCGCCGCCCGCGGGAAAGGCGCGCGACTCCGGGAGCAGGGCGGGGGCTAGCCCAGGTCAGCCGCCAGAGAGCGGCGCACGTTGTCGGTCACGGCGTCGACGGCATAACGATAGGCAGCATGATCGACCCCCAGGCCGATGGCGGCGCCCCGCTTCACCGCCCCGATCATCGCGGGGGTGAGTTCGAAGCGCAGGAAATGCACCGAGGATGTCTTTTCCCCTACCTCGCGATCCATGTCCTCGTCGGCGATGGCCCATACCCGCTCTGAACCCGCCACCCGCAACCATACCCGATCCTCGATACCGACCATGCGCGTCAGCGCCCGCTGGCGTTCCTCGACATCGGTATATTCCAGCATGAGGGTGGCCTTGAGATTGTGGCCATCCGGGATCAGGGGGTTATAGGCCTCAAGCTCCCCCAGAATACCCGCCTCCTCGAAGATGCGCTCCACGCGCAGCATCTCCTGCACCTGGTACTGGATGGTCAGGCGGTCTTCGAAATACAGCCTGACATGGGGACCGACCGTCACCTGACGCCCCCTCTTGTGGGCCATCACGCGCGCGCGGTATTCGGCGCGTATCCCGGCATAGGCCTCGAGGGTATACAGGTCTCGTCGTATCAGCTTTTCCATGGCGACCTCCGGGCCCCGCATCCGCGACCGGACATCACTCGATGCCGTAGGCGGTTCTCAACAGCGTGAGCGGATGGGTCGGATCCGACCCGTCTCCCAGGCCGTTGGCGATATGATGACCGGCGATCGGACAGTCACTGGAATAGTGGTCCGCGCCGGCGCCCCTGATCCTGTTCACCACGGGACGGCAGATCTTCGTCGCGACGGCGAAGGTCTCGCTCTTCACCCCATAGGTCCCGTCGTGTCCCGAACAACGCTCGGTGATCTCGACACTGGTCCGGGGCACCAATTGCAACACATCGCGCGTCTTGTAACCGATATTCTGCACCCTCAGATGGCAGGCCGCGTGATAGGCGATCTTGCCGAGCGGATATTTGAAATCGGTCCTGAGCCGGCCTTCCTTATGGCGCAGCATCAGGTATTCGAACGGGTCGTAGGTGGAACCGCTGACCTCGAGTACCTGCTCATCGTCCGGGAACAGCAGCGGGTACTCCTGCTTCAGCATCAATACGCAGGACGGCACCGGGGCGACGATATCCCAGCCCGCCTTCATCCATCGCGTCAGGCGTGGGATATTGAATTCCTTGGCCCGCCGCACCGCCTCCAGATCGCCCAGCTCAAGTCTGGGCATGCCGCAGCAGCGCTCCTCTTCCAGCATGACGACGGGGATGCCGTTGTGTTCGAAAATCGAGATCAGGTCCTCGCCGATCCGCGGCTCGTTGCGGTTGCCGTAACAGGTGGCGAACAGCACCACTCTGCCCTTGGTCTCCGCCGTGGCGACCGCTTGCAGCGCGGATGACCGCCGTCGTTTGACCCTCTTGCGCAGGCTGTCGCTGTGGTATTCCGGCACATGCGCATCCGGATGGACACCGATGATCCTGTCCATCAGCTTGCGCACCGCTCCGTTCCTGTTGGCGGCATTCACGGCCTGCGCGATTACTGGGATGCCGGCCAGACGGCCCACTGTATCGGTGGAGGCGAGCATCTTGTCACGTGTCTTGAATTCACCCTGCTTGAACTTCACCGCCTTGGCGCGCAGCATCAGGTGCGGAAAGTCTATGTTCCATGGATGCGGCGGTACATAGGGGCATTTGGTCATGTAGCACATGTCGCACAGATAACAGTGGTCGACCACGTCCCAGTAGACTTTCTTGTCGACCCCGTCGAGTTCCATGGTCTCGGAGGCATCGATGGCATCGAACAGGGTCGGAAAGGAATTACACAGGCTGAAGCAGCGGCGGCAACCGTGGCAGATATCGAAGACACGCTCCATCTCACGGAGCAAGGCCGGTTCGTCGTAGAACTCAGGCGTATCCCAGCGCAGGGGGTGGCGGGTCGGCGCGTCGAGGCTGCCCTCGCTCCGTCCTTCGGTCACGGCCGTCGACATGCTGCGGCGTACCTACGAGGGTAAACAAAACCGCGGGACCGGTACAGCCGGTCCCTGTCCGGCCCAGGATGCTTACTTGCCCAGGGTATCCAGAGATTTCTGGAACCGGTTCGCATGGGAACGCTCGGCCTTGGCCAGGGTCTCGAACCAGTCCGCGATCTCGTCGAACCCTTCATCGCGCGCCGTCTTGGCCATGCCCGGATACATATCGCTGTATTCATGGGTCTCGCCGGCGATCGCCGCCTTGAGATTCTTCGCCGTATCACCGATCGGTAGACCGGTGGCAGGATCGCCGCAGACCTCCAGATATTCGAGATGTCCGTGGGCATGACCGGTCTCCCCTTCCGCCGTGGAACGGAATACGGCCGAGACATCGTTGTACCCTTCCACATCAGCCTTGGATGCGAAATACAGGTAACGCCGATTGGCCTGCGATTCACCTGCGAATGCGTACTTGAGATTCTCTTCCGTTTTGCTGCCTTTCAGTTGCATGTCATGACCCTCCACAACGGGCGTACTACAAACATATTAGACGATGTCTAAACCATGGATTACTGTACTCCACCTCCCCCACGCCCGCAAGCCCAACACCCGGACAAGAGACCGATCACACCCGGCAAGAGTTGCACAGCACAGACTGGTTCACCAACCGGGCAGGTCGTATCCGCCTGCCCCGGCAATTGGCCAATCATGTGCCATACACTCAATAGCCACATGAGGGTGGAACGGAACGAATGGGCAGCGACTTTCTGCGGCTGGAGAGACAACGGAAACGCCGGGCGGCCACGACAACGCTACACGCTGCCCCGCCTACGGAGAGGATCACGATCGAAACCTGTTCGGCAGGATGGAAATCCTCCTGCCCGTCATACCGGTCGGCCGGTAATCAGCTACCCATCAGGATCGCATACCATAGAAAACTGACCGGTGCACACATCAACGCAAGCACAATGACAACATCAATGGGTTCAAACATGGTGGTACCCTCCACGCTTGTTGACGGTCAAAGCGATTATACCCCCGGAAAACTCCGCCAACGCAATGGCGACAATCTTCTCCCGGGCCAGGAATTAGGCTAGAATCCCCCCGTCATTGGGGAGTAGCCGCCCTCCGAATGAGAGGGGTTCGCATCAACAGACTTGCCCTGCGGGCATGGTGCGAACGGTTTCCGGATCTGGCGAGACTTTTGACTGCACCGTCTCCGGCGTGGCCGGGGAGGCGATGCGGTCATTCGATCTCGATCCGGCCGGAGACAATCGAAATGGATGCATTCCTGGTTTCCACCGGCATCGTTGCCCTGGCGGAAATGGGCGATAAAACCCAGCTTCTTTCCCTCCTGCTCGCCGCGCGTTATCGTCAACCTGCCACCATCATCCTGGGCATACTCTGCGCCACGCTCGCCAATCACGCGGCGGCAGCAGCGTTGGGCTCCTGGGTCACCTCGTATATGGGTTATGACAATCTGCGCTGGGTCATCGGGATCTCGTTCATCGCCATGGCCATCTGGATACTGATACCGGACAAGCTCGACGATGACGAGGGGAAAGCCCTTAAATTCGGTGTCTTCGGCACTACCGTAATCGCATTCTTTCTGGCCGAGATGGGCGACAAGACCCAGGTGGCGACCGTCGCCCTGGCGGCGCAATATACCGCCTTTTATACCGTAGTAATCGGCACCACGCTCGGGATGATGATCGCCAATGTTCCCGCCGTGCTGCTCGGCGAACGTATCACGAGGAAGCTCCCCCTGCCGTTGATACATGGGATCGCCGCACTGATTTTCGTGGTGTTGGGCATCACTGTACTGATGAATCCAGGCACCTCGGGCTAGATGGCCGCCCGGTGATCATGCGACGAATGTATCGTTCGCATGATCCCGGAATCTTCTTTCTCGATCCTCCCTCGGCACAGTGACCAATCCCCGCCCTTGCCGAGGCAGATTCCGATCGCACGGAGATATGACGGCTGGATGCTCATCTCGGGTACGTTTCCCAACTTTGAGAGAGCCACCCTTCTCCACGCCGGCAAACCCATCTCGAACCAAGAGGGTCGAAAGCGCAATTGGCAAGAAATATCGTTGAAATTCACTTCATTAGAGCACTCCATAGAGACTCCACCTGAACGTGTTTCCCGGACTGGGCGACACAACTCCGGTTGTATAAATTAAGATAATTTAGTATTATCTCCCATCATTCCATCGCCTCACGCGACATTACAACCCGGATTTCCATCTTATATTTTTAAATCAATCACTTGATTCACATCCAGGTTCCCTCGTCAGATGTTTCATACGCTCGATTCAGCACCGGAAGGAATACCCAAGGCCAAGTGGTTGTTTCTCGCCGTTGTAATCGGCCTCCATATCGCCCTCATCTGGGGACTCTGGAACACCCAGATCCGCAACACCATACAAGAAGTCACGCCATTATTCGTCTCCATGGTCGTGAAGACTCCCCCGAAGGAAGAACCGGTACTGGAACCCCCTCCGCCCAAACCACAGCCCCCCAAACCCAAGCCCGTGGTGGAACCTCCCCCGCCCAAGCCGCAACCGATCGTTTCGGAGCAACCCGTGCAGGATATTGCGGAATTCACCGCGCCCCCGCCCGACCCGGTTCCGGTGGAACCCGACCCCGAGCCTACACCCGTCGCTGAAGCGACTCCGGTGGTCGAACAGGTCACGCTGCCCGAACTCGCCGTCGCCTGTCCTAAACGCGTCCCGCCGGTATATCCGGCGTGGTCGAAACGTATGCGCGAAGAAGGCGAAGTCGTGCTGCAGGTATTCCTGGACGATACCGGACGGGTCGTTCGGAGCGAAATCAATCGCACATCGGGATCGCCGCGCCTCGATGAAGCGGCCGTGGAGGCCGTCAAACGCTGGCGCTGCCGCCCCGCCACCATAGATGGGCGCCCGGTCGCCGCGGTCGCCCTGCAATCCATCAACTTTGTCATCAACTGAGGACACCGATATGGAACACTCTCTGGGATTCTCACATTTCATTGCACAGGCGGATACCGTCGGGAAAACGGTATTGGTCATGCTGCTGCTGCTCTCCGTGACCAGTTGGTATCTGATGATCACGAAGTACATACAGAACCTCATGGCCCGCAACCGGGCCCGGGCATTCCTCTCCCAGTTCTGGAACGCGGAATCGCTCGAAGAAGTCGCGGCCATAGAGAAGAAGATCGGCACCAACAATGCCTATGCGCGACTGGCGCGAGAGGCATGTAACGCGGCACAGAAGAATCGCCATGGCAAGCAGAAGCTGGCCGCCGCCGGGGGAATCAATGAGTATCTCACCCGTGTCCTGCGCAACGCCATCGATCAGGAAACCGCCCGCTCGGAACACGGCCTGACGCTATTGGCCTCGGCGGGTTCGGCCGCCCCTTATATCGGCCTGTTCGGAACCGTATGGGGTATTTATCATGCCCTGGTCTCCATCGGTCTGTCCGGACAAGGGACGCTCGACAAAGTGGCAGGACCCGTCGGCGAGGCGTTGATCATGACGGCGGTAGGCTTGGCTGTCGCCATCCCCGCCGTACTCGCCTACAACTATTTCACGCGCTGCAATCGCCTCCACCTCGCCAAACTGGAAGCCTTCGCCCACGATCTCATCACACTGATGACCGTCGAATCGGATGAAGCCGAAACCCATCAGGAGGCCGCCCCTCGCTTCCTGCGAGCGGTCGCCAGCGCGGCGCATTGACCGGGAGATCCGCCATGGCACTGGGCAGCCTTCATAACAAATCCTCCTCCGCCCCAACGGCGGAGATCAATGTCGTTCCCCTGGTCGACGTCATGCTGGTCTTGCTGGTGATCTTCATCATCACCGCTCCCTTGCTCACCCATTCGATCAAGATCGATCTGCCCAAGGCGAGTAATACACCCAACACGACCCAGGCCGAGCATATCGAACTCGCCGTCAAAGAGACGGGAGACCTTTTCTGGAACGGTGAGGAGATCGGTCTGAATATGCTCGAGGCACGCTTTGCGGCAGCGTCCGCCCTGCAACCCCAGCCCGAACTCCATATCCACGCAGACCGCCTCACGCACTATGAAAACGTGGCTGAAGTGATGTCGATGGCGGGCAAGGCAGGACTGACGCGTATCGGCTTCGTGACCGACCCCAGCGAAACCCGATAGAACTCCCCGCCGCGGTCATAAAGTCTATCGTTCGACGGTGACCCCGCCTACTCCGCGGCGACCGCCCCATCGACAGGTCGTCATACCAGACGGCATCGCGCGGTGGCCCTGCCCCTTGGAGACTGGAACGAATCCAGACTGGAAACTCCCGCGTATACTGCGATATCACGCCTCACTCCCGGGCACTCAAAAATCCACGCTCGAGATTCGACCCCTCCTTTCCCAAGGCTTCCCGACGTGCAAAAAAATCGCTCGGACCTAGAATCCCGCCATTTTTGAGCCCGCTCTATATCGTATTTTCCGGGAATGCGCCCAGGACAGGGCGGTTTAACCGCTGGCCTTGTCGGAGGCACCTCCCGGTGCCGCCCCATCAGCAGCACCGGCACAGACTCGCCCGCAAGGAACTGCCCGTTCTTTATCAAGAAATATTGCGACGGCAAATTGACAACCTGTGATGTGCGTCATATAATTGGCATGTCCGAGTGAGATCAGCGATACCGATTGACAGTCGGACACGTGGATTCAATCTGTAAGGTTTGCAGATTGATAAATAGCAACAAGTCGTTGTTCCTATATCACACCGTGATGGAGGAACAGAGGTAGGTAGTCGTGAGCGAATCAACAAACAGATCAAGACGTGACTTTCTTAAGAAAACCGCGTATGTCGTGCCGGTGATCTTAACTCTCAAAGCCGCCCCCTCCCTCGCAGGCACCGGCTCGCCTCATAAACCCCATGACGGCGATCATCACGGTAATGGCTATCAACGCCACAACAAGAAAGGCGGAAGCTTCAACTTCTTCAGCAAGTTGAAATCCATCTTCAAGAATCTTTTCTAATCCCGCCCGCATACCTTGGCCACGGGTCTAATCCTAGACCCGTGGCCCCTGTTTTTTTCGGCCGGCCTCTTGCTGAGATTCTGCGTACGGAGCAGACATCCCGCTCGCGTATCCGGATAAGCGGATCGCTTCAAACTGGGAACAGGATGTTAATTCTGGCGCGCCCGGAGAGATTCGAACTCCCGACCGCCTGGTTCGTAGCCAGGTACTCTATCCAACTGAGCTACGGGCGCGTATTTGGGTAAACTGATTTGACGTCACTGCCCCCTCACGGCAGAGGGCGGCGTATTTTAACAATATCGACGCCACGAGTTAAGAGTCTGGCGGGTTTATTTCCAGGCAAAAATGGCGGAGAGAGAGGGATTCGAACCCTCGATGGAGCTTTTGACCCCATACTCCCTTAGCAGGGGAGCGCCTTCGGCCACTCGGCCATCTCTCCTGGACAACACTTCCCGGGCCGCCTCGCCCCTTCTACAAACGGCTGATTCGCCGCCAATTAAAGAGGGCCATAATACACTACCCTGCGGAATCTCGCGACCCACAGGGTAAAAAATTGTTCTTTTAAATTCAGGGAATCGGCCTGCCCAGAGGAAGAGGCCCAATGCAAGGATAACGATTGAAATGGGAGCGTATAGCGGTGGAGCGCGCCCGGAACCGGGTCTTGTCGCTCTCTAACCCTGCGCCTTTCCTTGGGGGATTTCCTTTTCCATCTGTATGCGCTGGTAGATCTCTTCACGGTGGACCGTCACGTCCTTGGGGGCATTGACGCCGATACGCACCTGATTGCCCCGGACGCTCAGCACCGTCACTGTCACATCATCTCCGATCACCAGCGTTTCGCCCACACGGCGAGTCAAGATCAACATCTTTTGTCTCCTTACGGTAATAACCCTCTGTGGTCACGTTCCTGATTTCCCGTACCTGCTCGTTCTTCTTATGCATCGGCGTTTTCCTCCGGAAACTTAACAATAATGTCATCCACATGATTTTTATATTGTTTTGAACCCAACGGAAAATCGGGCGGTGCCGCCATACTCGACGGCGGTTTACGCCGCATCCAGACCAAAGGCCGAATGCAGCGCCCTCACCCCGAGCTCGAGATATTTTTCGTCGATGACCACCGAGATCTTGATCTCCGAGGTCGAGATCATGCGGATGTTGATCCCTTCGTCCGCCAAGGAGCGGAACATCTTGCTGGCAATGCCGGCATGGGAACGCATACCCACGCCGACCAGGGAGACCTTGACGATCTTCCTGTCGCCCACCACCTCGCGCGCGCCAAGTCCTTTGGCGAGACGTTGCAGTATTTCAAAGGCCTTCTCATAGTCGTTTCGATGGACGGTAAAGGTGAAATCCGTGGTGGCGTCCTCCGCGACATTCTGCACGATCATGTCCACCTCGATGTTGGCGTCGGCGACCGGCCCCAGGATACGGCTGGCCACCCCCGGCTGATCGGGAACACCGAGTACCGTCAGCTTCGCCTCGTCGCGATTGAACGCGATGCCTGATATCAGGGCCTGTTCCATGTTCTCATCCTCGCTCGTAATCAAAGTCCCGGGACCGTCCTCGAAAGAGGACAGGACGCGCAGGGGTACGCTGTACTTGCTGGCGAACTCCACCGAGCGGATCTGCAGCACCTTGGCCCCCAGACTCGCCATTTCCAGCATTTCCTCGTAGGTCACACGATCCAACCGGCGCGCCTGCGGCACCACACGCGGATCGGTGGTGTAGACGCCGTCGACATCGGTATAAATCTGACACTCATCGGCGCCAAGCGCGGCCGCCAGGGCAACCCCTGTCGTATCGGAACCGCCGCGTCCGAGCGTGGTGATGTTGCCATCGGCATCCACGCCCTGGAATCCCGCCACCACGATCACACGGCCATCGGAAAGGTCACGCCTTAAGCGCACGGCATCGATATCCAGGATGCGCGCCTTGCCGTACGCGCTGTCGGTCAGAATGCGGACCTGCTCTCCCGTGTAGGATTGCGCGGGACATCCCTGCGCCTCCAGCGCAATGGCGAGCAACCCGATGGTGACCTGCTCACCGGTAGCGAGTATGACATCCACCTCGCGCGGGCGCGGTCGTGGAGATATCTCCTTCGCCAGCGCGAGCAGGCGATTGGTCTCTCCGCTCATGGCGGAAACCACCACCACCATCTGATGGCCCTGATTGCGCATGGCGATCACCTTCTTCGCCACGTTCTCGATATGCTTGGGGCTGGCGACAGACGTGCCGCCGTACTTTTGTACGATCAAAGCCATGTGCGCGTTTCCGCCGAGGGGTAATGGTAGTAGGAATGCCGGGAAATCATCTTAGCATGAAGTGCACTCACCCCGTCCGGGCGACTCACGCCAGCCGTTCTTTCACCCAGGCGGGGACGGAATCCAGCGCAGCGGTCAGCATGGACGGATCGTTTCCTCCCGCCTGGGCCATGTCGGGGCGCCCCCCGCCGCGGCCGTCGATCTGCCGGGCGACATGGTTGGCGAGATCGGAGGCCTTCACCCTGCCGACCTGATCCTGGGTGACACCCGCGACCAGGCTCACCTTGCCGTCCTTTACCGTCGCCAGCACGACCACGGCGGAACCGAGCTTGTTCTTGAGCTGGTCGACGGTATCGCGCAGGGATTTCGGGTCGGCGTCATCCAGCCGCGCCGCCAGCACCTTGCAGCCGCTCAATTCCTGCGCCTGGGCGGCCAGATCGTCGCCCGCGCTGCTCGCCAGCACGCCCTTCAGACGTTCCAGTTCGCGCTCGAGCTGACGATTGCGCTCAAGGATCTGTTCCACCCGCATGGCCACCTCGCCGCGCCCGCCCTTGACTAGCCCGGCCAGTTGATCGAGCTGGCGCTCGTTTTCCGTCACCCGCGCCAGGGCGCCCCCGCCGGTCACGGCCTCGATGCGGCGCACACCCGCGGCCACGCCGCCCTCCGAAACGATCTTCATGAAACCGATGTCGCCCGCGCGACGCACATGCGTGCCGCCACACAACTCCTTGGAAAAATCCCCGATGGCGAGCACCCGCACCCGATCGCCATATTTTTCCCCGAACAGCGCCATGGCCCCCGAGGCGCGCGCCTCGTCGAAGCCCATGACGGCGGTCTCCACCGGGGCATTGACGCGGATCTGGGCGTTGACTAGGGATTCGATCTCTTCGATCTGCCCTGGCGACAGCGGCTCGAAATGGGAGAAATCGAAACGCAGGCGATCGGGTTCGACGAGAGAGCCCTTCTGAGTCACATGATCGCCCAGCACCCTACGCAGGGCCGCATGCAACAGATGCGTGGCCGAATGATTGAGCGCTGTGGCCTGGCGCGCCGTCTCGTCCACCCGCGCCTCCGTGGTCTCTCCGACCCGGAGCGCGCCCTTGACGACCTTGCCGATATGCGCGTATGCGCCGCCCGGCAGTTTCTGGGTATCGGAGACCGCGAACACGGTCGCGCCGGCGACGATCTCGCCACGGTCGCCGACCTGTCCACCCGACTCGGCATAGAACGGCGTGACCTCGAGGACCACCGCGCCCTCCTCGCCCGCCTGCAGCGTATCCACGCTCTGCTTGTCGCGCAGCAGCCCCGCGATCCGGCCGCTACCGCGCAGGTGATCATAGCCGGTGAATTCGCTCGCGCAGGCGACCACGGCCTGATCGCCATAATCGACCTGAAAGTGGCCAGCGGCGCGGGCGCGCTCGCGCTGGGCCGCCATCTCCTGCTCGTAACCCTCCATGTCGAGGCTGATGCCGTACTTGAGGGCGTAATCGGCGGTGAGGTCCACCGGAAAACCGTAGGTGTCATAGAGCTTGAACACCACCGCGCCGGAAAGCCGCTTGTCGCCCGCGGGCAACGCGGCAATGCTTTCTCGCAGGATCTTCATGCCCTGGTCCAGGGTTTCAGCGAAGCGTTCCTCCTCCTGGCGCAGCACGCGCTCGACCTGCGCACGCGCCCTGGGAAGCTCCGGATAGGCCCCACCCATCTCGTCGCACAGGGGACCGACCAACCTATAGAAGAACGGGTCGCGCATACCGAGTTCATAGCCGTGGCGGATCGCGCGCCGGATGATGCGGCGCAACACGTAGCCTCGCCCTTCATTGGACGGCAGCACGCCATCGACGATGAGAAAGGAGGTCGAACGGATATGGTCGGCGATCACGCGCAGCGAGGCCTGCTCGAGATCCCGCGTCCGGCACAGCTCGGCCGTGGCCCGGATCAGATTGCGGAACAGATCGATGTCGTAATTGCTGTGCACGCCCTGCATCACCGCGGCGAGACGCTCCAAGCCCATGCCGGTATCCACCGATGGTTTGGGCAGCGGCGTCATGACGCCCTTGGCATCGCGGTTGTACTGCATGAAGACCAGATTCCAGATCTCGATGTAGCGGTCGCCATCTGCCTCGGGCGTGCCGGGCGGGCCGCCGGCGACCGACGGACCATGATCGTAGAAGATCTCCGTGCAAGGCCCACAGGGACCGGTATCGCCCATCGACCAGAAGTTGTCGTCGCCGGCGATGCGGGTGAAGCGCTCCGGCGAGACGCCGATCTCCTTCAGCCAGATATCGGCGGCCTCGTCGTCGTCCTGGTAGACGGTCACCCAGAGCTTGTCCGCCGGGATACCCAGTTCGCGAGTGAGGAACTCCCAGCCGTAGCGGATCGCGTCGCGCTTGAAGTAATCGCCGAAGCTGAAATTGCCCAGCATCTCGAAAAAGGTGTGATGGCGCGCGGTATAGCCGACGTTCTCGAGATCGTTGTGCTTGCCGCCCGCGCGCACGCAGCGCTGGGCGCTCGCCGCGCGCTTGTAAAGGCGTTGCTCGTTGCCGAGGAACACGTCCTTGAACTGCACCATGCCGGCGTTGGTGAACAGCAGCGTCGGATCGTTGGCCGGCACCAGCGGACTGCCCGCCACCACTTCATGACCGTTACGCCGGAAAAAATCGAGGAATCTGCTGCGAAGCTCTGCGCTGCTCGTCATGCTGAGGAACTACCGTTGCGAAAAACGTTGCTATTCTTTATCCGGTTCACGGATCATCGCCGCCCAACGCGACCTTGATCTGATCCTCGGTAAACCCGCGATAGCGTAAAAAACGCGCCTGCCGGGCGCGTTCCGCGAACTCCGCCGGGGCCTCGGGGCCGAAACGCTTGCGCCTCGCCTCGCGTGCCGCCTCCGTCCACACCCCGTCCCGCGGATCGACATAGGCCTCGATCAACGCCGCGGACACAGCGCGCTCGCGCAACTCGGCCGCGATACGCGATGGCCCCTGGCCGCGCAAGCGGCGCGCATGCACGAAGGATTCCGCGAAGCGCTCGTCGCTCAGCAGGCCTTCGTCGCGCAGACGTCCGAGCTGGAGATCGACGGACTCTTCGTCATCGAATCCTTTGGCGCGCAACTTGGCGCGCAACTCCCCGCTTGAGTGCTCGCGTCGCGCCAGCAGATCCATGGCGCGGCGCCGAACCTCCGTCCCCGGATCGCGCGGGCGCTTCGCCGTCAGGCCTCGACCTCGGCGGCTTCCGCCTCGCTGTCCGCCCCGGTCTTGGTGGGAACGGTCAACAACTGGGCGCGGATCTTGCCCTCGATCTCGCGCGCGGTCTCGGCGTTCTGCTTGAGATACTCGCGTGCGTTGTCCTTGCCCTGACCGATGCGTTCACCCGCGTAACTGTACCAGGCTCCGGATTTTTCGATCACGCCGGCCTGCACGCCGAGATTGATGATCTCGCCCTCGCGCGACACACCCTCGCCGTAGAGGATATCGAACTCGGCCTGCTTGAACGGCGGCGCCACCTTGTTCTTCACCACTTTGACGCGGGTCTCGCTGCCGATGACCTCATCGCCTTTCTTGATCGCTCCGGTACGGCGGATATCCAGCCGCACCGAGGCATAGAATTTGAGCGCGTTGCCGCCGGTCGTCGTCTCGGGATTGCCGAACATGACGCCGATCTTCATGCGGATCTGGTTGATGAAGATCACCATGGTGTTCGAGCGCTTGATGTTGGCCGTCAGCTTGCGCAGCGCCTGCGACATCAGCCGCGCCTGCAGACCCATGTGCGAATCGCCCATCTCGCCCTCGATCTCGGCCTTCGGCGTCAGCGCGGCGACCGAGTCGATGACGATCACCTCAACCGCGCCGGAACGCACCAGCATGTCGGTGATCTCGAGCGCCTGCTCGCCGGTATCCGGCTGCGATACCAGCAGATCATCGACGTTCACGCCGATCTTGGCCGCGTAGGAGGGATCCAGTGCATGCTCCGCGTCGACGAAGGCCGTCGTGCCGCCGGCCTTCTGCGCCTCGGCGATCACCTGCAGGGTCACCGTGGTCTTGCCCGAGGATTCGGGCCCGTAGATCTCTATGATGCGACCGCGCGGCAGACCGCCGATCCCGAGCGCGAGATCGAGCCCGAGCGAACCGGTGGAAACGATCCCGATATCGCGCTCCACCCCCACATCACCCATGCGCATCACCGAGCCCTTGCCGAACTGACGTTCGATCTGGCTCAGGGCCGCGCCCAATGCCTTACGCTTGTTCTCTTCCATCGTATCCCCCTGCTGATCCGTGTGAATCGGCCGTCCGTTGCGCGATCGTCATTGCGTGAAACCCAGCGGCCGGATTATCCCATAGAATGCCCGCGCGCGAACACCCCGCGGCCCGCCCCCAGACCACCGCGGCCGAGCCCGCCTCGCCGCGCGGGAGGCGGTGCTCGCCCCTCATCCGGCAGCGTCCTGCCGCAACGGCCAGGAGCCCAATTCGAGGTAGGCGCGCCGCCCCGCGACGACGACGGACTCCAGCAGGAAATAGGCGTTCACCGCCCAGGACACCGGCGCGATCGCGTCCGTCCCGGGCGGCCGCGGCACCTTGCGAATCAGGGTCATGTGTGGGAGATAAGATCTTGTTTCCTGTGGACCTCCCCCAGCGGCCACGGCTGCACGTAGACGCCCGACCAAGGCATACAAAGCGGGAGGTACCTCGCGCGGCCCCAGCCACAGGATACGCGGGCGCGGCCAATAGCCCACCCGCTCGAGGGACAGCCGGAAGGGGACGCCCGGGATACCCGCCACGGCGTGCTCGATGGCGGCGGCGCGTCCGGCCCCGACATCACCGATGAAAACCAGCGTGACATGCAGGTTGGCGACCGGCTCCGGGCGCCCGCCGCGGACAGGCAGATCCGTCTCCAGGCGCTCTCGCAGACGGCCGCGCAGCTCCTCGTCGGGCCACAGCGCGAGAAAGAGCCGGCGCGTGCCCTCCGGGGAACCGCCGTCAGCGTTTGCCGTGCCGTTGTCCGACAATCTCGATCACCCCCGCGAGCGCCGCCGCCACAGCCTGACGCCGCACGGCGGCGCGGTCGCCGTGGAAGTACCGGGTCTCGCTGCGCGCCAATAGGCCCGCACCGTCCCAGGCGAGGCAAACCGTGCCGATCGGTTTCTCCGCGCTGCCGCCCCCCGGTCCGGCGATGCCGCTGACCGCGACGGCCACCTGGGCCGCGCCGTGCCCGAGCGCGCCCGCCGCCATCTCGCGCACGGTGGCCTCGCTCACCGCGCCGTGCGCGACCAGGGTCGCCTCGCGCACCCCGAGCAGTTCGCGTTTGGCGGCGTTGCTGTAGGTCACGAACCCGCGCTCGAACCAGTTGGAACTGCCCGGCACGGAGGTCACCGCGGCGGCGATGCCGCCCCCGGTACACGACTCCGCCGTGGCGAGCCTATATCCCTGGCCGCTCAGCACGATGCCGACGCGCCGGGCCAGGCGCTCGATATCCTCCTCCATCGTGGACTTCCTCCGTCCCGGGCTTTTTATCCCCGCGTTATCCGGTATAGTAGCGTGCCTGTCGAATCCACGACAAAATCCTCAAGGCCTGGAATCGTTGAATAAGCTCTCCGGATTCATCGCGACACTGCTGGTCTACCTGTTGCCGCATCATGTCTGCGCCCGCCTGATGCGTAACCTGACCCGCGTGCGCGCCACCGCGATCAAGGACTTCCTGATCCGGCGCTTCATCGCCCGTTACCGCGTCGACATGACGGAGGCGTTGCAACCGGACCCGGCCGCCTATCCGGATTTCAACGGCTTCTTCACCCGCGCCTTGGCCCCGGGCACGCGGCCGGTCGTCTCCGGCGCCGGCGAGATCGCCTGCCCGGTCGACGGCGCCGTCAGCCAGGCGGGCGGGATCGAACGGGGGCGCCTGCTGCAGGCCAAGGGCATCGAATACACGCTGGATGCCCTGCTCGGCGGCGACGCGGAACTCGCAGACCGCTTCCTGGGCGGGAGCTTCGCCACCCTGTACCTGTCGCCGCGCGACTATCACCGTATCCACATGCCGCTCGCGGGCACCCTCGCGGACATGCGCTATATCCCCGGGCGCCTGTTCAGTGTGAACGACCACTCCACCCGCCACGTCCGCAATCTGTTCGCCCGCAACGAACGGCTGATCACCGTCTTCGAGACCGCGGCGGGTCCGATGGCGGTGATCCTGGTCGGGGCATTTTTCGTCGCCGGCATCGAGACGGTCTGGGCCGGCGAAGTCTCCCGGAATCGGCCGCACGGCCACTGGCAACGCCCCCTTCCCGGCCGCCCGGCGAACATCGAACTCGAGCGCGGGGAGGAGATGGGACGCTTCAACATGGGTTCCACCGTCATCGTACTGTTCGGACCGGGACGGGCACAGTGGGCGGACACCCTCGCGCCGGGCACGAAGGTGAGGATGGGGGAGTTGATGGGAACCATAAAAAACACAGGACTAGGTGCTGAGGACTAAGGACTAAGTTAAAGAATAGAAAACGCGGCACAGGCCATACGCCCGGATATACCTGCAGGTTGGGCTGAATGCAATGAAGCCCAACGTTACCGGATGGCGATGTTGGGCTTCGCATAGCTCAGCCCAACCTACAAATACTTGAGGACTAAGTGATGAGCGGTTTTTTTCTTAGTCCTTAGTCCTAAGCTTTATCCAGCGGAAACGCCACCACCTCCCCGATCGATTTCGCGCCCAGCGCGGCCATCACCAGACGGTCGACGCCGAGCGCGACGCCGGCGCAGTCGGGCAGACCGTGCGTGAGCGCGTCGAGCAGGCGCTCGTCCGGCGCCACGTCGGGCAACCCGTCGCGGCGGCGCCGTTCACGGTCATGCACGAAGCGGGCACGCTGTTCCACCGGATCGCCGAGTTCGTAATATCCATTGGCGATCTCCATCCCGCCGATATACAGCTCGAAACGCTCGGCAACCGGCGGCGCGGCGCCCGGGCGCAGGCGCGCCAGCGCGGCCTGGCTCGGCGGATAGTCATGGACGAAGCACGGCGTCCCGACACCCAGCCCCGGCTCGATGAAATGGGTCAACAGCAGATCGAGCCAGGCATCCGGTCCGGAGAGGGGCAATTCGGCGCTGCGCGCGAGCCCGCGCCTGCGCGCGCAGTCGCGCAGGGCCTCCACGGAGGTCTCGAAGGGATCGATCCCTAAGCTGCGCCGGAACAGATCGCGGTAACTCACGCGCTCGCAGCGCCGGGTCAACCCCAGCACCTCCGCCGTCAGCGCCTCGACCTCGTCCATCAAGGCGGAAAGATCGAACCCGGGCCGGTACCACTCGAGCAATGTGAACTCGGGATTGTGCCGGCGCCCGGCCTCGCCGTCACGGTAGGCCTTGCCCAACTGGTAGATCGGCCCACTGCCGGCCGCCAGCAGGCGCTTCATGGCGAATTCGGGGGAAGTCTGCAGATACAGGAGAAGTCCGCCGGGAAACCCCGGACCGGTATAGCAGGACCGCAGGCTGGCGAGATGGGGGTCGGTGACGGCGGCGCCGGCCAGGGCCGGGGTCTCCACCTCCAGCACGCCGCGCGCCGCGAAAAACCCGCGTATCCGCGCCAGCAGGGCCGCGCGGGCCCTCAGATTCTCCAGCGGCGCGCTGGGCCGCCAGTCGAGAGATACATCGGGGACGGATTTCAAATCCGTCCCCTTCCCGGTCGTCGCCCTGTCCGCTGCCGTTTCGGGGACTGCCCTTTCGAGGACAGACTTGAAGTCTGTCCCCAATTCTTCAGACTGATCGTCGCCGGTATCTCTTGTACTCAAGTCTTCACGCGGGAGACATATTCGCCGCTGCGGGTGTCCACCTTGATCGTCTCGCCCTGGTCGACGAACAGCGGGACACGCACCACTGCGCCGGTCTCCAGCGTCGCGGGCTTGCCGCCGCCGCCCGAGGTATCGCCACGCACACCGGGATCGGTCTCGGTGATGACCAACTCGACGAAGTTCGGCGGCGTCACCGACAGCGGCGCGTCGTTCCACAGGGTCACGATGCAGGTCTCCTGACCCTTGAGCCACTGCGTCGCGTCGCCCAGGGCGGACTCCGGTACCATGTACTGCTCGAAGGTCTCCGGCAGCATGAAATGCCAGAACTCGCCGTCGTTGTAGAGATACTGCATCTCGGTGTCCATGACGTCGGCGCCCTCGAGCGTCTCGCCCGACTTGTAGGTGCGCTCGTTGACGCGGCCGGTCTTGAGGTTGCGGTATTTGACACGGGTGAAGGCCTGACCCTTGCCGGGCTTGACGAAATCGAGGTCGACGATGCTGCAGGGGTCGCCGTCGATCATAAGCTTGAGGCCGTTTTTGAATTCGTTGGTGCTGTAGACTGCCATGGTGTCTTCCTGGTTGTTGATTGAATGCGGATCCGCTCACAGACCGGCACTTACCACCCCATGCCGGAATCACCTACAATGGCAGGCGCCCAAGCGGTGAGCAAACTCAGCGACCTCCGGACACAGCCATCCCCGCGCAGACGGGGGTGAGAGACTGGGCCGGAGGCGCCTTTAATCAAGGGCATTATGATAGCGCGAACTTCCCTTTCATGGCAGTCCGACGGCTGGCAGCAGGAACTGGCCGCCGGTTTCCGCCGACCGCACGAACTGCTGGCCGCACTCGAGATCGCTCCCGAGCGGATCGAAACCAGTATCGACTGCGACAGCCCTTTTTCCATGCGCGTGCCGCGCGCCTATGCCCGGCGCATGCGCCGTGGTGATCCGGCCGACCCGCTGTTGCGCCAGGTACTGCCCGTCGCCGCGGAACAGCGGGCCGCCCCGGGATTCTCCGCCGACCCGGTCGGCGATCACGCCGCCCGCCGTGGCGCCGGGGTACTGCACAAATACCGCGGCCGCGCCCTGCTGATCACCACCGGCGCCTGCGCCATTCATTGCCGCTACTGCTTCCGCCGCCATTTCCCCTATGCGGAAGAACACACCGCCGACAACGAATGGGAAGACGCGGTCGCTGTCATCGCCGGCGACGGTTCGCTACGCGAGGTGATCCTCAGCGGCGGCGACCCGCTCGCGCTGACCACGGCCCGGCTCGCGCGGCTGGTGCACAAGCTGGAAACCGTACCGCATCTGAGCCGGTTACGCCTCCACACGCGCCTGCCCATCGTCCTGCCGTCGCGCATCGAAAACGGCCTGCTCGACCTGCTCGCGCGCGGCCGCCTGAAACCGGTGATGGTCGTGCACGCCAATCATCCCAACGAGATCGACGGCGAGGTCGTCGCGGCGCTGGCGCGACTCGCCGACGCCGGCGTCGCCCTGTTCAACCAGTCCGTGCTGCTGCGCGGCGTCAACGACGACGCGGCGGTACTGACGGCTCTGAGCGAGGCCCTGTTCACGGCCGGCGTGACGCCCTACTACCTCCACCTGCTCGACCGCGTCCAGGGTGCCGCGCACTTCGAGGTGGACATCGATACGGCACACGCGCTCCACCGGCAACTGCGCGAAGGCCTGCCGGGCTATCTGGTGCCGCAACTCGTGCGGGAAGTGGAGGGAGAGCCGTTCAAGCGGCCGGTATAAAGGGGATATATGGCCTCGCCCAGCCCGCCCCGCGCCCGGCTGTCGGGCCCGAGAACGTCATCACGCCCGTAGTCTAGCGTCCGAGCGTCGGGAACTGCCGCTCGAGAAGTATCAGCAACGCGAGCGCGCGGAAAAAATCGAAGTCCGTTCTCGACCCTATTCCACCTAGCACGTCGCCCCGCGCGGCGCGCCAGATCCTGGCGCGCTCCGGCACCAGCCAATGTTTGAAGAGCCGCATTTTTCCCACCTTTCGATCGATGGGTCGTACTGGTGCCTGCAGATAGCCCCTCCAGGCGCGTTCGATGGCGGAAGGATCCAGCAGTTTGGATATCGCGCTTGCCTCCAGCGACTTGCTGCTGAGCAGCTCGGTAAAAAAGTCCCTGAGCGGCGCGCGGTGCGCGACATCATAGCGCCAGTCCGGAAGACTGCTGCACATGTTTTGCGGAAAACGGCGCAGTTCCGGCAAGTACGTATGCAGTACGGAACGATAAAGGTTCTTATGATAGCGGAAGCCCCGCGGCAGACCCTTCACGACATCGAGGACCGCCCCGGTCAGGAATGGCCGCCTTACCTCGGTGGCCAGTTCCTTGTAGTAACCGAGCGAAAAGATGAAGCGGGCCACCCTGCCGTGGAGGTAGAGATAATCCTTCTGTTCTGCAAGGCCAGCGTTGTCCACCCCCTGAAGCGCGCGCTCGATGCCCGCGCGGTACATCGCGTTGCAGGCATCCCGCATCCCGGGCCTTACCGATTTGGCGAACAACGGCGCCACGGCATGCGGCACCACGGAGGAGATCGCCTGCTCGATATTGGCCGGCACCCCTCCCCAGCCCCAGGCCTCATCCCCTACCAGGGTGTAGTCCACGGAGGGGTCGTAACTGTGCGCCAACACGCTGGCGCCCTCCGCGTACCATCCGATATTGTCGTTGGCGAGTTCCGAGAGATAACTCCAGGAATTCGCATTGTCGAGAAATACCTCGGTGCCATACCCGAAAAAATCGTAGCGTACGCCGAAGCGCCGCGCGATCTTCGAGGCGATGTCCGAGTCCGAATAGGGGAAATCAGCCTGCATCCCCCAGCCGAATGTACGCTTGGGCATCCGCCCGGCCCGCGCGACGCACGCCAGCATGCAGCGGGAATCGAGCCCGCCCGACAACAGGATGTCGAACACGCCGTCGCGCGCGCCCAACAGTGACTCGTGCGATTCCTTGATTGCCTCAAACAGGGCTGCGCCCGCCGCCTTACGATCGACCAGGCCCTTGTCCTCTTCATAGGCCATCTTCCAGTATCGCTCGCTGGCGAACGCGAGCGTGCCGAGGTCCACGGTGAGTATCGTGCCAGGCTCGAGGAAGCGGACACCTTCGAACAAGGTCTGATCACCCAGGCAGTATCCCGCGCTCAGAAAGCTGACCAGCCCGGGATCGGCATACCTGGGCTGCATGCCCAGCGTCGGGAAGATTGCCTTCGCCTCAGGGCCGAACGCGAATCCGCGATCGTGCCTGGCGTACATCAGCGGCAACGCACCCAGCCGATCGTTGAAGAGCTGAAGCCGGTTCCTGCCCAGATCGACGATGCAACCGACGAAGCCACCATCTACGTTGCCGGGATCGAGCGTGCCTTGCAGGTAATCTCGCAGAAAGTCGGCCGCAGAAACGTCGCCATAGGGCCGCGTCCGGCGCCGGGCATGCCCGGTGAGATGAACGGCGACCAGGCCGGATGGCGTGACAACCGAATCGAATGCCGCCTCCCCCTGCCGGCGTGCGATCCGGCCCAGGTGCACGGTAGGCGCGTACCTAAAATCCGAGGTGGCGTAACGGGAAAAGTGCGCGAGCTTCTGCAGGGCGCGGTCGATGCTCGCCGGCATCGGCGGTATTGCGATATGACCCACCAAACCCGGCATGGCCCTAATATTCCGAAATGGGTTTACATTCGATACCGGCAGGCCGGTAACAGTGCCTCCGGCTGCCGTGCAACGTATCGGAAACCGGGCCATCGACGACCCTTTCCGATGGCAAAAGCGGATTTCACGGCTTAAACGACGACGTCCACCTCAATGAATCGGCGCTCCCCCCGAGTCCGGATCTTACGCCTCCCGCTGTACCCCCGTCACCCCCATCGCCTTCAGCGCGGCGATACGCTCGTCCAGCGGTGGGTGGCTCATGAACAGGCGCTTGAGGCCCTGGCCGACACCGCCGGAGATACCGAAGGCGGCGAGCTGGTCGGGCAGCGGCTGCGGCATGCGCTGTTTGAGGCGCTCCAGCGCGGCGATCATCTTCTGCCGGCCGGCGAGCGCGGCGCCGCCCTGGTCGGCACGGAACTCGCGCTGGCGGCTGAACCACATCACGATGATGGAGGCGAGCACGCCCAGCACCAGTTCGGCGACGATCGCGGTGACCCAGAACGCCGGCCCGTGGCCGCGCTCGGTCTTGAACACCACGCGATCGACGAGATGGCCGACGACGCGCGACAGGAAGATCACGAAGGTGTTGACCACGCCCTGGATCAGGGCCAGCGTGATCATGTCGCCGTTGGCGACGTGGCTGACCTCGTGACCGAGCACGGCCTCCGCCTCGTCGCGGCTCATCGAGCGCAGCAGGCCGGTGCTGACCGCCACCAGCGCCTTGTTGCGGCTGGCCCCGGTCGCGAAGGCGTTGACGTCGGGGGAATCGTAGACCGCCACCTCGGGCATGCCGATGCCGGCCTGCTGGGCCTGGCGCTGCACCGTCGCCACCAGCCACTGCTCGGCCTCGTTCGCCGGGCGCTCGATCACGCGCGCGCCGGTGAAGCGCTTGGCGGTCCATTTGGACATGGCAAGCGACAGGAACGAGCCGCCCATGCCGAACACCGCCGCGAAGATCAACAGGGAGTTCAGATTCAGATCGACGCCTTCCTGATCGAGGATTCTTTCCACGCCGAGCAGGCGCAGCGAGATGCTGAGCACGGCGATGATCGCCAGGTTTGTAGCTAGAAACAACAAGATACGCTTCATTTCCGCCCCTCGATGTGAAGAAAACCCACGGTCTTACGAGCCTTAAAGATGGTGGAGACGCGGGGAATTTTCAAGTGGCCGCCCCGCGTCTCCCCGGCGGCTAGGCCGGATCCAGACGGTCGACCTTGCGAAAGCCCTGCGGCAGCTTGAGACCGCGCCGGCCGCGTTCGCCGCGATAGTGTTCCAGGTCCTTCGGCTTCAGCACGGTATGGCGCTGACCGGCGGTGACCTTGAGCGACCCGTCCGCCGGGACCACCGTGAGCGCGGCGACGAACTCCTCCCGCGCCGCCGCCTTGGCGGTGGCGATGCCCATCAGCTTGACGCCCTTCCCCCGACCGAGCAGCGGCAGTTCACCAATCGAAAAGACCAGCATGTGACCCTCGTTGCTAGCGACGGCGACGAAGTCCTTCTTGCCGTCCAGGGCGCGCGCCGGCGGCAATACCAGCGCCCCGTCCGGCACCGTGAGGACGCCCTTGCCCGCCTTGTTGCGCGAGAACAGGTCGCCGAGCTTCGCGATGAAGCCATAGCCGAAGTCGCTCGCCAGCACATAGAGCTCTTCGTCCGCGCCGATCATGACGCCGGCGAAGGTGGCGCCGTCGGGCGGGCTGAGCCGGCCGGTGAGGGGCTCGCCCTGGCCACGCGCGGTCGGCAGCGTATGCGCCGGCAGCGCGTAGGCGCGGCCATGCGAATCCAGGAAATAGGCGGCCTGGTTGCTGCGCCCCAGCGCCGCGGCCTTGAAGCCGTCGCCGGCCTTATAGGCAAGCGCCGCCGGGTCGATCTCGTGGCCCTTGGCCGCGCGCACCCAGCCCTTCTCCGACAGCACCACGGTGACCGGCTCGGTCGGCACCAGCGCGGTCTCGTCGATGGCCTGCGCGGCCGCGCGCTCAACCAGCGGCGAACGCCGCGCGTCGCCGTACTTGTCGGCGTCGGCCTTGAGCTCCTCGCGGATCAGTTTCTTCAGCCGCGCCTTCGAGCCCAGCGTCTTCTCCAGCTCCTCGCGCTCCTCGTTCAGCGCCTTCTGTTCGCCGCGGATCTCGATCTCGACCAGCTTCGCCAACTGGCGCAGGCGGATGTCGAGGATCGCGTCGGCCTGGATCTCGCTGAGACTGTAGCGCTCCATCAGCACCTGGCGTGGCTCATCCTCGGTGCGGATGATGTGGATGACCTCGTCGAGGTTGAGATAGGCGGCGAGCAGGCCGTCGAGGATGTGCAGGCGGCGCTGGACGGCCTCGAGCCGGTGCGTCAACCGCCGCGTGACGACTTCGGCGCGGAACTGCAGCCACTCCTCCAGCAGCAGGCGCAGGTTCTTCACCTGCGGCCGGTCGTTCAGGCCGATCACGTTCATGTTGACGCGGTAGCTGCGCTCGAGGTCGGTGGTCGCGAACAGGTGCGACATCAGCGCCTCGAAATCGATGCGGTTGGAACGCGGGATGATCACCAGTCGCGTCGGGTTCTCGTGATCGGACTCGTCGCGCAGGTCCTCCACCATCGGCAGCTTCTTCGCGCCCATCTGCTGGGCGATCTGCTCCAGCACCTTGGCGCCGGACACGCCGTAGGGCAAGGCGTGGATGACGACGCCCTCCTTGTCGATCTCGTAGCGGGCGCGCATGCGTATCGCGCCGAGGCCGGTCTCGTACAGGCGCCGGATCTCTGCCTGCGGCGTGATGATCTCCGCCTCGGTCGGAAAGTCGGGACCCGCGATGTGCACGCACAGGTCCGCGACCGTGGCGCCGGGTTCGTCGAGCAGATGGATACAGGCGGCCGCCACCTCGCGCAGATTATGCGGCGGGATGTCGGTCGCCATGCCGACCGCGATGCCGGTGACGCCGTTCAAGAGCACGTGCGGCAGCCGCGCCGGCAGCACCACCGGCTCGTCCAGCGTGCCGTCAAAGTTCGGCTGCCACTCGGCCGTGCCCTGGCCGAGCTCGGCGAGCAGGAGCTCGGCGTAGCGCGACAGCCGCGCCTCGGTGTAGCGCATCGCGGCGAACGACTTCGGGTCGTCGGGCGCACCCCAGTTGCCCTGGCCGTCGACGAGCGGATAACGATAGGTGAACGGCTGCGCCATGTGCACCATCGCCTCGTAGCAGGCCGAGTCGCCGTGCGGATGGAATTTGCCGATGACGTCGCCGACGGTGCGCGCGGACTTCTTGTACTTCGCCGCCGCCGACAGCCCGAGCTCGGACATCGCGTAGACGATGCGACGCTGCACCGGCTTCAGCCCGTCGCCGATGTGCGGCAACGCGCGGTCCAGGATCACATACATCGAATAATCGAGGTACGCCTTCTCGGTGAACACGCGCAGCGGGCGGCGCTCGACGCCTTCGAAGTCAATTTCTACAGTTGAGCCCATCGGGGTTGCCTCTTCGTAGTTACGAGGACTAAGGGCTGAGGACTAAGGACTGAGTAAAAGGCAAAAACCATGCTATGGAACCGCCAATTGCCCAAGTGTTTCGGGTTTTCACTTAGTCCTTAGTCCCAGGCCCTTAGTCCTGTCTTTTATACAGTTTCCGCCAGATTCCCCTTCTCCTCCAGCCAGCTCTTGCGATCGGAGGCGCGGCGCTTGGCGAGCAGCATGTCCATCAGCGCGACGGTGTCGTCGCCGTCCTCGATGGTAAGCTGGACCAGGCGGCGGGTCTCCTGGGCCATGGTGGTCTCGCGCAACTGCAGCGGGTTCATCTCGCCCAGCCCCTTGAAGCGCTGGACGTTGGGCTTGCCCTTCTTGTGCTCGGCGGCGATGCGGTCGAGGATGCCCTGCTTCTCGGCCTCGTCGAGGGCGTAGTACACCTCCTTGCCGAGATCGATGCGGTACAGCGGCGGCATCGCCACATAGACGTGGCCCGCCGCCACCAGCGGGCGGAAGTGGCGCAGGAACAGCGCGCACAGCAGGGTCGCGATGTGGGCGCCGTCCGAATCGGCGTCGGCGAGGATTGCGATCTTGCCGTAGCGCAGGCCGGTGAGATCGCTGGAAGCGGGGTCGACGCCGATGGCGAGCGCGATGTCGTGCACCTCCTGCGAGCCCAGCACCTCGGCGGCGGAGACCTCCCAGGTATTGAGGATCTTGCCGCGCAGCGGCATCACGGCCTGGAACTGGCGGTCGCGCGCCTGCTTGGCCGAACCGCCGGCGGAATCGCCCTCGACCAGAAACAGCTCGGAGCGGGTGGAATCCTGCGCGCTGCAGTCGGCCAGTTTGCCGGGCAGGGCCGGGCCGCGCGTGATCTGCTTGCGCTCCACCTTGCGCGCCGCGCGCAGCCGGCCTTCCGCGTTGGTGATCGCGAGCGCGGCGATCCGTTCGCCGGCCTCGACGTGCTGGTTCAGCCACAGACCAAAGCTGTCCTTCACCACGCCGGCGACGAAGGTGGCGCTCTCGCGCGAGGACAGCCGCTCCTTCACCTGGCCGGAAAACTGCGGATTCTCCAGCTTCACCGACAGGATGTAGCTGCAGCCGCTCCAGACATCGTCGGCGGTCAGCTTGACGCCGCGCGGCAGCAGGTTGCGAAACTCGCAGAACTCGCGGATCGCATCCGTGAGCCCGGTGCGCAGACCGTTGACGTGCGTACCGCCCTGCACCGTCGGCACCAGATTGACGTAGCTCTCGGCCACCGGCTCGCCGCCTTCCGGCTGCCACGCCACCGCCCAGTCGGCGGCCTCGCTCTCACCCGCCATGCTGCCGACGAAGGGATCCTCGGGCAGCAACACGCTGTCCTTCAGGGCGCCGAGCAGGTAATCGCGCAGGCCGTCCTGATATTCCCATTCGAAGCGCTCGCCGCTCTGCTCGTCGTAGAACCCGACGTGCAGGCCGGGCGCGAGCACGGCCTTCGCGCGCAGCAACTGCTTGAGGCGCGACAGCGAAAACCTGTCCGAGTCGAAATATTTTGCATCCGGCCAGAAGCGCACGCGCGTGCCGGTATTCTGCCGGCCGACCTTACCGACGACCTTGAGCTCGGAGGCCTTGTCGCCGCCGGCAAAGGTCATGTGATATTCCTGGCCGTCGCGCCGGATGGTCACCTCGAGCTTCTTCGACAACGCATTGACCACCGACACGCCGACGCCGTGCAGGCCGCCCGAGAAACGGTAGTTCTTGTGGGAAAACTTGCCGCCGGCGTGCAGGCGCGTCAGGATCACCTCCACACCCGAGATCTTCTCGCCGGGGTGGATATCCACCGGCATGCCGCGGCCGTCGTCCTCGACCTCGAGCGAGCCGTCCTTGTACGCCGTGACCGCGATGCGGCGGGCATGGCCCGCGAGCACCTCGTCGACGCTGTTATCGATGACCTCCTGCGCGAGGTGGTTCGGGCGCGCGGTGTCGGTATACATGCCCGGGCGCTTGCGCACTGGCTCGAGACCGGTGAGGACCTCGATCGCGGCGGCGTCATAGACCTTGCTCATTGCTCGTATTCGTCCGTCCTGGCTGCAAAAACGCCGGAAGTCTACCATGAAGCGCCGCGACGGGGGCAAGCCGGCGTGGGCCCCGGTTCCGCCGGATGAGGGGAGGAAAATGATATATAATGCGCCATCCCCGCCGCACCGTACGGCTCCCTATCAGAATGGATGGAGCGGGGCCCGACCTTCATCGCGCGACCGAGCAGGCATACCGAGTGGCGAAAAAAAACGAACGTAAACAGGACGAGACGCCGGATTTCGAACAATCCCTGCAGGAGCTCGAGGCCATCGTGGCGCAGCTCGAACAGGGCGACCTGCCGCTGGAGGAATCGCTGCGCCAGTTCGAACGCGGGATCGCGCTCACCCGGGCCTGCCAGCAGTCCCTGAAGGCGGCCGAGCAGAAGGTGCAGATCCTGATCGAGGAAAATGGGAAGACCGACACCCGTGCCTTCACCGACGAAGCCGAAGACTGAGCCCGCCGTCGCGCTCGACGGCTTCATGGAGCTGTCCCGCGCCCGCGTCGAGGCCGCCCTCGACCGCTGGTTGCCGTCCGCGGAGACGGAGCCGCGCGATCTCCATCGCGCGATGCGCTACGCCACGCTCGCCGGCGGCAAATACGTGCGGCCGCTGCTGGTGTACGCCACCGGTCACGCCTTCGGCGTCGCGCCGGAGCACCTGGACGGCGCCGCCTGCGCGGTGGAACTGATCCATGCCTACTCGCTGGTGCACGACGACCTGCCCGCGATGGACAACGACCTGCTGAGACGCGGCAAGCCGAGCTGCCACGCCGCCTTCGGCGAGGCGCCCGCCATCCTGACCGGCGACGCCCTGCAGGCGCTGGCCTTCCACATCCTGGCGGCCGATCCCGCGCCCGGCATCCCCCCGGCACAACGCCTGCGCATGATCGACGCCCTCGCCCGCGCCGGCGGCTCGCTCGGCATGGCGGGCGGCCAGGCCATCGACCTCGCCGCCGTCGGCCACTCGCTCGGCCTCGCCGAACTGGAGGACATGCACGCACGCAAGACCGGGGCGCTGATCCGCGCCAGCGTGCTCCTGGGGGCGCTCGCCGCCGAGGGACTGCCCCCGGAGGCGCTTGCCGCGCTCGGCGACTACGCGCGCTGCATCGGCCTCACCTTCCAGATCCGCGACGATGTGCTCGACGCCGAGGGCGATACCTCCACGCTGGGCAAGACCTCGGGCAGCGACCGCGACCACAACAAACCGACCTACGCCACCCTGCTCGGGGTCGAGGCGGCGAAGCGCCTGGCGGACGAACTGCACCGCGAGGCGGTGGCCCATCTGCGGGGACTGGGCGCGGAAGTGGACCTGCTGCGCGAGATCTCGGCCTACATCATCCGACGCCTCCGTTGAACGGCTGCGGGCGGACGATGGCGGGCGACCCTTGCATCACCCGCCCAAAGCACGCATTATTCCATACGTAGATCAAGGGCATAAAGACGGATGACGGACAAGAGACCTGGCTTCCCGCTGCTGGAAGGCATCGACGATCCCTCCGAGCTGCGTCAGCTGCGACCGCACCAGCTGCGCCAGCTCGGCGATGAGCTGCGCGCGTTCATCATCCAGTCCGTCTCCCGCACCGGCGGGCACCTATCGTCCAGTCTCGGCACGGTGGAGCTGACCATCGCCCTGCATTACGTGTTCAATACGCCGCGCGACTCGCTGGTCTGGGACGTCGGCCACCAGTCCTACGGGCACAAGATCCTGACCGGCCGCCGCCGGGCGATGGCGACCCTGCGCAAGAAGGACGGCCTGTCCGGTTTCCTGAAACGCGGCGAGAGCCCCTATGACTGTTTCGGCGCGGGCCATTCCAGCACCTCGATCAGCGCCGCGCTCGGCATGGCGATCGCGGCGCAGCGCCGCGGCGAGGACCGCAAGACGGTGGCGGTGATCGGCGACGGTGCCATGACCGCGGGCATGGCCTTCGAGGCGCTCAACCACGCCGGCAACAGCGAGGCCGACCTGCTGGTAATCCTCAACGACAACGAGATGTCGATCTCGCGCAACGTCGGCGGTATCTCGAACTACCTCGCCAAACTGCTCTCCGGCCGCCTCTATTCCTCCGTGCGCGAGGGCAGTAAGAAGGTCCTGAGCGCGCTGCCGCCGCCGGTCTGGGAGCTGGCCCGCCGCGCCGAGGAGCACGTCAAGGGCATGGTCGTCCCGGGCACGCTGTTCGAGGAACTCGGCTTCAACTACATCGGCCCCATCGACGGACACGACATCGACACCCTGGTCGCGACGCTGAAGAATCTCTATTCGCTGAAGGGACCGCAGTTCCTCCACGTGGTGACGCGCAAGGGCAAGGGCTTCTCTCCGGCGGAAGAGAACCCCTGCGCCTTCCACGGGGTCAACGCCTTCGATCCCGCGAGCGGCCGCATGCTCGGCGCGAACGGCGGCGGCCCCACCTATTCGCAGATCTTCGGCGAATGGCTGTGCGACACGGCGTCCGCCGATGAAACGCTGGTCGCCATCACCCCCGCCATGTCCGACGGTTCGGGCATGAACGAGTTCGCCCGCCGTTTCCCGGCGCAGTTCATCGACGTCGGCATCGCGGAACAGCACAGCGTGACGCTGGCCGGCGGACTGGCCTGTGGCGGCCTGAAGCCCGTCGTCGCCATCTATTCGACCTTCCTGCAGCGCGCCTACGACCAGCTCATCCACGACGTCGCGCTGCAGAATCTGCCGGTGCTGTTCGCCGTCGATCGCGCGGGCGTGGTCGGCCCCGACGGCCCGACCCATGCCGGCAGCTTCGACCTGAGTTTCCTGCGCTGCATCCCGAACATGGTCGTCATGGCACCGGCCGACGAGGACGAGTGCTACCAGATGCTGACGACGGGTTACCACCATCCCGGCCCCTGCGCGGTGCGCTATCCGCGCGGCACCGGCCCGGGGCGCGCCGTGCGCAAGCCCGCGGCCGCCCTGTCGATCGGGCGCGCCGAAGTGCGGCGCAAGGGGCGCCGCGTCTCCCTGCTCGCCTTCGGCAGCATGGTCCAGCCCGCCCTGGAGGCCGGCGAGGCCCTCGACGCCAGCGTGGTCAACATGCGCTTCGTCAAACCCCTGGACGAGAACACGGTGCTGCACCAGGCCGCCACCCACGACCTGCTCGTCACGGTGGAGGAAAACGCCGTGCAGGGGGGGGCCGGCGGCGCCGTCAACGAATTCCTCGCCGCCCGGGGCATCGCGCTGCCGGTGATCAACCTCGGCCTGCCGGACCTGTTCGGGGAACACGGCAGCCGGGCCGAACTCCTCGCCGAATGCGGGCTGGATGCCCCGGGTATCCAGCGCGCCGTGAGCGCCTGGCTGGCAAGTCATCCTTGCCAAATCCTGCCGCTTGGCGTAAATTCCTACTGATTTAGTCAAGTATTGCCATGCGGTCACGCTATTTGCTCAAGGTATCCACGGGTTTCGCGGCGGCCCACAGCCTGCGCGACTATCCAGGCGACTGCAGCCGGCTGCACGGACACAACTGGAAGGTCGACGTCGAAGTCGAGGCCACCGCGCTCAACGGCGTGGGCATGGGCGTGGACTTCAAGGTCATCAAGCAGGCAGCGCGGGACCTCGCCGGCACGCTGGATCACCGCAACCTGAACGATCTGCCGCCGTTCGATCGGATCAACCCGACGGCGGAGAACATCGCGGCCTTTTTCTATCATGGACTGTCCGAGGTCCTGAACACCGACACGGTACGCGTCGTCGCAGTGATGCTGTGGGAGACCGATAGCGCCGGAGTCCGCTACAGCGAGGTGAACGACCGATGAACCCGATCAATGCCGAAGTCATCGCCGACGTCCAGGGCAGCCCGGATACCCGCAAGCTCCCCATCGACAAGGTCGGCATCAAGCATATCCGCCATCCGGTGCGCGTGCGCGACCGCAGCGGCGGAGAGCAGCATACCGTCGCCGCCTTCAACATGTACGTCGACCTGCCGCACAACTTCAAGGGCACGCACATGTCGCGCTTCGTCGAGTTGCTCAATTCCCACGAGCGCGAGATCACCGTCGCCTCGTTCAAGGAGATCCTGGCGAAGATACGCGAGACGCTCAACGCCGCCTCCGCGCATATGGAGATGCGCTTCCCCTACTTCGTCAACAAGGCGGCGCCGGTCTCCGGCGTGCCGAGCCTGCTCGATTACGACGTCACGCTGATCGGCGAGGCGACCGCCGACAAGGCGCAGATGACGGTCAAGGTCGTGGTGCCGGTCACCAGCCTGTGTCCGTGCTCCAAGGAGATCTCGCAATACGGCGCGCACAACCAGCGCTCCCATGTGACAGTGACGGCGCGCACCAAGGGCTTCGTCTTGATCGAGGACCTGATCGACATCGTCGAGCAGGAGGCCTCGTGCGAGATCTACGGCCTGCTCAAGCGGCCGGACGAGAAATACGTCACCGAACGCGCCTACGACAACCCGAAGTTCGTCGAGGACATGGTGCGCGACGTCGCCGCCCGCCTCAACGCCGACCAGCGCATCGAGGGCTATATCCTCGAGTCGGAAAACTTCGAGTCCATCCACAACCACTCCGCCTACGCCCTGATCGCGAAGGGCATGCACCCCTGCCCGTGACGCGTGGTCCGGCACTGCGGCGGAAGACCGCGGCATGAAGCCGGTCCTGGTGTTCCGCCACATCGGGTGCGAGGGGCCCGGGTATCTGGGCGAATTCCTCGCCGCGCGCGCGATCCCCTGCCGCGTCATCCACGTCGATGAGGGAGAACCCGTGCCCGAGCGCATCGACGACGCCGGCGCCCTCGTCTTCATGGGTGGCCCGATGAGCGTGTACGACCCGCTGCCGTGGGTCGCGCGGGAACTCGCCCTGATCCGCCGCGCCTGCGCCGACGGCCTCCCGGTGCTCGGCCATTGCCTCGGTGGGCAGTTGATCGCGAAGGCGCTCGGCGCCGAGGTCGACGCCAACCCGGTCAAGGAGATCGGCTGGCACGAGATCGTCTCCACGGACGCGGCGCGGAACCTGCACGGGCGGATGCCCGCACGCTTCGAGGGCTTCCACTGGCACGGCGAGACCTTCGGGCTGCCGCCCGGCGCCACGCTGCTCATGAGCAGCGCGCATTGCCGCCATCAGGCCTTCCTGAAGGACCGCGCCCTCGCCCTGCAGTTCCACGTCGAGGTGACGGGCGCGATGGTGCGGGAATGGTGCGCGGAGTACCGCGACGAACTCGCCCAGAATGCCGGCCGGACCGCCGTGCAGAGCGAAGAGGAAATGACGGCGCGTCTCGAACAGCGGATCACCGCGCTGCACCGCGTAGCGGACACCCTGTACGACTACTGGCTGAACCCGGCCTGACTAGGGGACGGACTGAAGTCCGTCCCCATTTCCGGGCGCCCAACCTGCGAGGCTGCCCCTTTCCTCGGCCTCCTGTCAGCGCACCGCCCAGGCGACCGCCTGCAATACCAGCAGCGCGTACACGCCGGCCAGCGCGTCGTCCAGCATGATGCCGAGACCGCCGTGCACGCGGCGGTCGATCCAGCGGATCGGCCAGGGTTTCCAGATGTCGAACAGGCGGAACAGCGCGAAGCCCGCGACGATCCATCCGGCGCTGGCCGGGGCCAGCGTCATCGTGATCAGGAACCCGACCACCTCGTCGAACACGATGGCCGGATGATCGTGCACGCCGAGCGCGCGCGCCGTGACGCGGCAGGCCGCGATCCCGAGCAGAAACAGCGCGGCGACCGCGGCCAGATAGACCGGGAGCGATGCGCCCGCGAGCAGCAGATAGACCGGGATCCCCAGCAAGGTGCCGAAGGTGCCGGGCGCGAACGGCGCGGCGCCGAGACCGAAGCCGAGCGCCGGCCAGTGGCGCGGGTCTCTCAGGAGACCGGGGGGCAACGCCGACCGTTTCATGACCCCTCTCCGGCGAAGTGATCGTAGCCGCGCCGCGACGGCAGATAGGGCGTACCGTCGGCGAGCCGGCAACGCAGACCCGCCTCCGCATCGACCGTACCGATGCAGGTACACGGCAGCCCGTCGGCGGCGAGGGCCTCCAGGCGGGGGCGGTGCGCCGGGTCCACGGTGAAACAGAGTTCGTAATCGTCGCCCGAGGCGAGCGCGAGATCCGCCCAGGCCAGACCGGGCCTGAACGATCGCAAGGCCGGATGCCCTCCGGCCTCCACGGCCGCGAGGCAGGCACGGAACGCTGGGGACAATGGCAACCGCGCGAGCTCGAGCGTCGCCCCGACGCCGCTCGCCCGCAGGATATGCCCCAGATCCGCGAGCAGGCCGTCGGAGACATCGATCGCCGAGCGCGCCAACCCACGCAGGCGCAGGGCCTCTTGCACGCGCGGCTGCGGACGGTCGAGGCGTAGGCGCAGAAACGCCCGCGCCCCGGGCGCACCGATAGCCGACGCCTCCCTCAACCGCAAGGCGAGCCCGGCATCGCCCAGCGTGCCGGTGACATAGATCAGATCGCCCGGCCGCGCGCCGTCGCGCCGGAACGCGGCCCCCGGCGGGACGAAGCCCTGCACCTGCACACTGACGCTGAGCGGTCCGCGCGTGGTGTCGCCGCCGACGAGCGCGACGCCGTACCCGCGCGCCAGCGCAAAGAATCCATGCGCGAAATCCGCCAGCCAGCGCTCGTCCGCCTCCGGCAGGGTGAGCGCCAGCAGGGCCCAGGCCGGCTCCGCGCCCATCGCCGCCAGGTCGCTCAGATTGACCGCCAGCGCCTTGTGGCCGATCGATTCGGCGTCGGTATCGAGAGGGAAGTGAACGCCCGCGACCAGGGTGTCGAGCGTGGCCACGAGTTCCATCCCGGACGGCGGGCGCAACAGGGCGGCATCGTCGCCGATGCCGAGCACGACGTCGCCGCGGCCGGCGGCGCCGGGCGGCGCGAAATGGCGCGCGATCAGATCGAACTCCGGAGAACTCACAGGCCCCCCTCCGCGGCGGCCGCGCAGCGGGGAGACACGCCGGATCACTTCGGCGCGGAACCGCCCCCGCCGGCGGCGGGCACCTCCTCGGCGCGCAGGCGGGCCGCGAGCCGGTCGAGGATGCCGTTGACGTATTTGTGTCCGTGATGGGCACCGAACAGCTTCGCCAGCTCCACCGCCTCGTTGATCACGACGCGAAACGGGACCTCGGGATGGTAGCGCAGCTCGCAGGCGCCGAGGCGCAGAATGGCCAGCTCCACCGGATCCACCTCCTGGAGCGGGCGGTCGAGCAGCGGCGCGATCAGCCCGTCGAGCACGTCGGCATGGGCGAGCGCCTCCGCCAGCACGCCATCGAAGAACGCGCGCTCGATCTCGCCTTCACCCTCGTCGATGAAGAACTGGGCGTCGAGGGCGCCGGCGTCGCGTCCGGTCAACTGCCACTGGTAGAGGGCCTGGACGATACAGCGCCGGGCCCGGCTGCGCGCGCTGTTCATGCGGTTTCCCTTCAACGGAATCGGGGCGGTGGAATCAGGCATCCAGCTTGCGCAGCAGGCTGACCATCTCGAGCGCGGTGAGCGCCGCATCGGCGCCCTTGTTGCCGGCCTTGGCGCCGGCGCGCTCGATGGCCTGCTCGATCGTGTCGACGGTCAGCACGCCGAAGACCACCGGCAGATCGCAGCTCAACGCCACCTCGGCCAACCCGCGCGCGCAGCCGCCCGCCACGTAATCGAAATGTGCGGTGCCGCCGCGGATCACCGCGCCCAGCGCGATCACCGCGTCGTAACGCCGGGTGGCGGCGAGCCGCTTGGCGACCAGCGGCAGCTCGAAGGCCCCCGGCACGCGCACGATCTCGATCGCCTTGTCCTCCACGCCGTGCCGGCGCAGGACGTCCAGGGCGCCGCCCAGGAGCGAATCGACGATGAAGCTGTTGAACCTCGAGGCGACGATGGCATAGCGGGCCGTCGTCGCGGAGAAATCGCCTTCTATGGTACGTATGTCCGTCATCTCGTTTCCGTTCGACCTGGATGTGCCGCTAGTGTAACCGATGCGCCCCGCGCTCAGCCATTCCCCGGCACGTACTCGACGATCTCGAGCCCGAACCCGGACAGCCCCAGCAAGCGCTTGGGCGAGCCCATCACACGCATGCGGCGCACGCCGAGATCGGCGAGGATCTGGGCGCCGACGCCGAAGGTGCGCAGCTCCGAACTCTTCGGCGACTTGGGCAGTTCGATGCCCTTGTCGTGCAACTGGTGGTCCATGATGCGCCGCAGCAGGCCGCGCGCGTCCTCGCCGCCGCGCAGCAGCACCACGACGCCGCCGGCCGGCTCCCGCGCCACCTGCTCCAGCGCCTCGCGCAGACTCCAGCTCGTCTCATGGAAGGTAGTGCCGAGCATGTCGCACAGCCGATCCTCCATATGCACACGCACCAGCACCGGTTCATCGGGGTGGATCACCCCGCGGATGAGCGCCAGATGCAACTGGTCATCGGCGGCGTCGTGATAGGCCTTGAGCCGGAAGTCGCCGTGGATCGTCGGCAGCGAGCATTCGGCGACCGGCTCCACCGTCTGTTCATGCTGCATGCGATGGTGGATGAGATCGGCGATGGTGCCGATCTTCAGGCCATGCTCACGCGCGAAGCGCATCAACTGGGGGCGGCGCGCCATGCCGCCGTCCTCGTCGAGGATCTCGACGATCACCGCCGCCGGCTCGAAGCCCGCCAGGCGCGCCAGGTCGCAGCCGGCCTCGGTGTGTCCCGCGCGGGCGAGCACGCCGCCGGGCTGCGCCATCAGGGGAAAGATATGGCCCGGCTGCACGAGATCGGACGGCCGCGCCTCGGCGGCCACCGCGGCGCGGATGGTGGTGGCGCGGTCGGCGGCCGAGATGCCGGTCGTCACCCCGCGCGCCGCCTCGATCGAGACGGTGAAATTGGTCAGGTGCTTGGCGTTGGTATCGCTCACCATCAGCGGCAGGCGCAGTTGTTCGCAGCGCTCGCGCGTGAGGGTCAGGCAGATCAGGCCGCGGCCATAGCGGGCCATGAAGTTGACGTCCTCCGGCCTCACGCAGGCGGCCGCCATGAGCAGATCGCCCTCGTTCTCGCGCTCCTCGTCGTCCATCAGGACGATCATCCGCCCGCGCTTCAGTTCCTCGACCAGCTCCGCCGTGGAATTGAAGTGCGCATCGTCGTCGCGCATCGCGGCGATCTCCGCCATATCGTCCCGCCCCCTGTAGTCGCCCAGACTAGACATCCTTAACGAATCCATGTTGCTCCAGAAATTCACGGCTGATACCCGCCGCCGGCGCCGCGCGTCCGGCCAGCAGGCTCTCGATGTAACGCGCCACCAGATCGACCTCGAGGTTCACGCGCGTGCCGCGGCGATAGGCGCCGATGACCGTCTGCTCCAGGGTATGGGGGATCACGTTGACCTCGAATTCCGCCCCCGCCACCGCGTTGACTGTCAGGCTCACGCCGTCGACGCAGATCGATCCCTTGGCCGCCAGGTAGCGCGCGAGTCCGGCCGGCACCTCGATGCGCAGCCGGCGCGAACGGCCCGCCTCGCCCAGATCGACCACCCGGCCGACGCCATCGACATGGCCGCTGACCAGATGTCCGCCGAGCCGGGTGGTCGGCAGCAGGGCCAGTTCGAGATTGACCCCGGCCCCCGCGCGCAGATCCGACAGCGTCGTGCGCGCGAGCGTCTCGAGCGAGACGTCGGCGGAAAACGCGTTGCCGCCGGGCGCGAGCGCCGTCAGACAGACGCCGTTCACCGCGACGCTGTCGCCGGCGCGCAGATCCGCCAGATCGAGCCCCGCGCCGTCGATGCCCAGGCGCATGTCCTCGCCGCGCCGTTCCAGCGCGCGCACCGCGCCCCGCCCCAATACGATTCCGGTAAACATGCCTCAAACGCCTCCGGCGGAGGTCTTCGGATGCGCCGTGAGGCGCCAGTCGTCGCCCACCGCGCGCAGATCCGCGATGGCCAGCGGAACGGCCTGTCCGAGCGCGAGCACCTCCCCCAGATCGAACAACGCGCGGCCGCGCTCGCCCAACAGCTTCGGGGCGATGTAGAGCACCAGTTCGTCGATCAGGCCCGCCCGCAACATGGCGCCGCTCAGGACGGCGCCCGCTTCCAATAGTACCTCATTGACCTGACGTTGCGCCAAACCGGCCAGCAGCGCGGACAGATCCACGCGCCCGTCCGGACCGGGGAAACAACCGTATTCGACCGGACCTTCCGCGTCTCCCTCCGCGCCCGCGGTGGCGATCAGCACCGGCCCGGGCGCGGCCAGCAGGCGCGCGCGCGCCGGCGTGCGGCCGCGGCTGTCGACGATCACGCGCAGGGGCGGCGGGATTGTGCGCGCATCGACGTGGGTCGCGAACTCGCCGGGATCCAGCTCGTCCGGCCGCAGCGTCAGCGCCGGATCGTCGGCGAGCACGGTACCGATGCCGGTCACGATCGCGCAGCTCCGCGCCCGCAGGCGCTGCACGTCGCGCCGCGCGGCGGCGCCGGTGATCCACTGGCTGCGCCCGTCCGCCGCCGCCGTGCGTCCGTCCAGCGTCATGGCCAGCTTGGCGCGGACGTAGGGCCGCCCCGCGCGATGGCGCAGGATGAAACCGGGATTGAGCGCCGCGGCCTCGGCGCCCATCAGACCGACCTCCACCTCGATACCGGCCTCGCGCAGCCGCCGTATCCCGGCGCCGGCCACCTGCGGATTCGGGTCCGTCATCGCGGCGACCACGCGCCTCACCCCGGCCGCGATCAGCGTGTCCGCGCACGGCGGCGTGCGGCCGTGATGGCAGCACGGCTCGAGCGTGACATAGGCCGTGGCCCCGCGCGCACGCGCGCCGGCCTGCGCGAGCGCGGCCGCCTCGGCATGCGGTCCGCCGGCGCGCTCGTGCCAGCCCAAGCCGACGATCTCCCCGTCCCGCGCGAGGACGCAGCCGACGCGCGGATTGGGCCGGGTGGTATACCATCCCCGCCGCGCCAGTTGCAGGGCCAGCGCCATCATTTCGTGATCCGGGCGATCGTTCATCGACCACCGGCGCCGTCGTCGCGGCGCCGCCCTTCAGGTGTCTTCATCCGGCGTGAGCAGGGAATACTGCCGCTTCCTGAGTTCGGAGGAGGCGTCGTTCTGCAGGCGTTCGATCTCCTCGCGGAAGGCGTTCACGTCCTGGAAACGGCGGTACACGGAGGCGAAGCGGACATAGGCCACCTCGTCGAGGTCGCGCAACTCGCCCATCACCCACTCGCCCAGCTCGCGCGCGCGGATCTCGCGCTCACCCGAGACGTGCAGGCGGTGCTTGATGTGGTTGACGGCGGACTCGATGGCCTCGATGTCCACCGGGCGCTTTTCCAGCGCGCGCAACATGCCGCGCCGCAGCTTTTCCTCGTTGAAGGGCTCTCGCGTCCCATCGTGCTTGACGATGTGCGGGAACACCAGCTCGGCGCTCTCGAAGGTCGTGAAGCGTTCCGTGCAGGTGACGCACTCGCGCCGGCGGCGGATGGAGGCGCCCTCGTTCGCGAGGCGGGAGTCGATCACCCGGGTATCGCCGGCACCGCAGAATGGGCATCGCATCAGGATCGGCCTCGGCGCCGGCGCACCCGCGAGGGATGTCCGCCGGCGCGAGGATTACGCATCAGGCCCCATAGACCGGATGACGCCGGCAGATGTCCAGCACCTGCGCGCGCACCCGGTCGATCACCGCCGTATCGCCGGGGTGGTCGAGGATGTCGCAGATCCAGTCCGCCAGCGTGCGCACCTCAGTCTCCTTGAATCCGCGCGTGGTCACCGCCGGGGTGCCGATGCGGATGCCGCTGGTGACGAAGGGGGAACGCGGATCGTTCGGGACGCTGTTCTTGTTGACCGTGATGTTGGCCGCGCCGAGCGCGGCGTCGGCGTCCTTGCCGGTGATTGCCTTGTCGATCAGGTCGACCAGGAACAGGTGGTTGTCGGTGCCGCCGGAGACGATCCGGTAACCGCGTTCCTGCATGCGTCCCGCCATGGCGCGCGCATTGGCGAGCACCTGCTGCTGATAGACGCGGAACTCCGGCGCCAGCGCCTCCTTGAAGGCCACCGCCTTGGCCGCGATAACGTGCATCAGCGGCCCGCCCTGCGTGCCGGGGAAGACCATCGAATTGAGCTTCTTCTCGATCTCTTCGTTGGCGCGCGCCAGGATGAGCCCGCCGCGCGGACCGCGCAACGTCTTGTGGGTGGTCGAGGTGGTGATGTCCGCGATCTGCACCGGATTCGGATAACAGCCGGCGGCGATCAGGCCGGCCACGTGGGCGATATCGACGAACAGGTAAGCGCCCACCGCGTCGGCGATGGCGCGGAAACGCTGCCAGTCGATCACGCGCGAATAGGCGCTGAAGCCAGCGACCACCATCTTCGGCCTGTGCTCGCGCGCCAGCGCCTCGACCTGGGCGTAGTCGATCTCGCCGGTGGCGGAATCGAGGCCGTAACCGATGGCGTTATAGATCTTGCCGGAGAAATTCACCTTGGCGCCGTGGGTCAGATGACCGCCGTGCGCCAGGCTCATGCCGAGGATGGTGTCTCCCGGCTGCAGCAGGGCCATGTAGACCGCCGCGTTGGCCTGCGAACCGGAATGCGGCTGCACGTTGGCGTAATCGGCGCCGAACAGCCGTTTCGCGCGCTCAATGGCGAGCTGCTCGGCGACATCGACATATTCGCAGCCGCCGTAATAACGCTTGCCCGGATAGCCTTCCGCGTACTTGTTGGTCAGCACCGATCCCTGGGCCTGCAACACGCGCGGGCTCGCGTAGTTTTCCGACGCGATGAGCTCGATATGGTCCTCCTGGCGCCTCGCCTCGCCCTGGATCGCCGCCCAGAGATCGTCGTCGAAACCGGCAATCTGCATCTTCGTTGCGAACATCTCACACCTTATCTGAAAATTGAACGTGGACCGCCCGGAAAAATGGTAAAGCATACAGGATATCGAGGCCGATCGCCTAACCCGGGCCCCGGAAACGGCAAACCCCTTTCGGATGGGCGGCGCCATCACACAAAATTTTGACGCTTCACCCCGTCGAAGAAATATCTCGTTGTTCTTACGACAAATAGTAAACTCCCGGGCAAGGCAGCGTCTATTATTTGACGGGGCCGTGTGATAGACTTCCGCTTCATTACGGTTCGGAAGCCGACCGCACCGGGGACCGCGCGGGAAGGCCCCCGCCGACGCCCCCCGCGACCGGGGCGCGGCGATATGGATTCAGCTTTTAAATCCATATCTTGAGACACAAAACTAAAGAAAGACAGACAGAGCAAGACGGGCACGAACTTGGCAGGACCAGAGTCCAACATCACCACCCCGCCGCTGACATCCAAGGTCTTGCAGCTGCTTGCCGAGCAGGAGCAGACCCCCTCCGTCGGGGTCATCACCCGTCATGTGCGGGAAATCCTCGCCACCCACGAGCATGAGACCGAGCAGAGCCTGGCGCTATGCGCTTCGCTGCTGCATGAGCTGCTGGGGGTCTACGGGAACCTGTTTCCCGCCTCGAGCCCGCAACGGCTGGAGGCCAGGCTGCTCGGGCTGCGCCTCGCCCAGCACCCCGACCTCGGCCAACTGGAACAACTGAGACACCACATCGGCGCGCTGGCCGATGCGGTGAACAAGGCCCTTCCCGCCGCCGGGCCGGTGGCGCCGGAACCCTTTCCCGAGCCCGGGGAACCCCCGGCGCCGGACGCCCCGGTCCCTGTCGAAACGGCGGAGCCCCCGCAGGCGGAGTCTCCCGATATCCCGACCGAGGCGGCCGCTCCCGACCAGGAACCCCCGGCGGACGGGGAAGCCGGCGGTGAAGACCGGCGGCTGGACGTCGCCCAGCGCCGCCAGATCGACGAGAAACGCGCCCGCGTACAAAAGGTGCAAGAGACGTTGGCGCACCAGGTGCGCGATGTCATCAAGCAGAACGAACGCTTCGGCGCCCTGCTCTCCAGCGAGCACGAAAACCTGCTGCGCAGCGGCGACGACGCGGACCTGCGGCAACTGAAACAGTCGCTCATCGCCGAGGTGGTCACGCTGCGCGAGGGCCACAACGCGCTGGCCAAGAAACTCGAGATGGCGAGCAACTACCTGCAGATCATCGAGACCGAGGGACAGTACCTCAACGACGAACTGACCCGGGTCCACATCCTCAGCCTGACCGACGAACTGACGGAACTGCCGAACCGGCGCGCCTTCATGCGGCGGCTGGAAGACGAGGTGGCCCGCGTGCAGCGCTACGGTTACCCGTTGTCGCTGGCGCTCATCGACATGGACGGATTCAAGGCGGTCAACGACAAGTACGGCCACGCGGCCGGGGACGAGGTACTGCGCAACTTCTCCACCAACATCCTGTCCATCTTCCGCCACCACGACATGGTGGCGCGCTACGGCGGCGAGGAGTTCGCCGTGCTGCTGCCGAACACCGACAAGGCCGGCGCCCTGCGCGCCCTGGAAAAGGTCAAGAAGCGCAATTCGGAGAGCTCCTACCAGCTCGACGGCCAGACGATGCCGATGCCGACGTTTTCGGCCGGCATCTCACTGTACAAACCGGGGGAGACGCCGGGCAATCTGATCGAGCGGGCGGACAGGGCCCTGTATCAGGCCAAGCGCACCGGACGCAACCGTATCGAGCTGGCGCCGCACGACGCCGCCGACCCCGCCCCACGCTGAGTCGAAACCGGGGAGAGACCACGGTTCTGTCATCCATCCCAGGGCCGGTCGGCCAGAACGATCCCACGCCAGGGGATAGGCCGCATTGAGCTAGTGAAACCGTGGTCTGTCCCCGGTTTCCCTACGGTGTCGCGTCGGCCTCCGCGCCTTCCTTCTTCACCTGCAGCAGATTTTCGCGCGATGCCCCCAGCCACATGGCGATGGGGCTGGCGACCAGCATGGAGGAATAGATGCCGAACACGATGCCGATGGTCAGCGCCAGCGCGAAATAGAACAGCACCTCGCCGCCGAATAACAGCATGGACAGCACCACCAGCTCGGTCATCGTATGGGTGATGACGGTACGGGACATCGTCACCGTGAGGGCGTGATCGATGGTCTGCGGCACAGGCATCTTGCGTTTCTTGCGGAAGATCTCCCGGATACGATCGAAGATGACCACGGATTCGTTGACCGAGTAGCCGAGTACCGCCAGTACGCCGGCCAGCACGGCGAGCGTGAACTCCCACTGGAAGAAGGCGAAGAAGCCCAGGATGATGACCACGTCGTGCAGATTGGCGATGATGCCCGCGACGGCGAAGCGCCACTCGAAGCGCATGGCCAGATAGAACATGATACCCGCGCAGACCAGCAGCAGGGCCAGGCCGCCGCTGTCGTAAAGCTCCTCGCCGACCTGCGGGCCGACGAACTCCACGCGCAACAGATTGACGGCGGGGTCCTGCTCCTTCAGCAGGGCCAGCACCGCCTGGCTGACCTGGGCAGAGGATTCGTTCGGATGCAGCCGCAGGCGGATGAGCACATCCTGCGGGGTGCCGTAATTCTGCACCGTGACGTCGCGATACTTCCCCTCCTCCAGCACGGACCGGATCTGCTGCAGGTCCGCCGCCTGCTCATAGCGCACCTCGACCAGGAGGCCGCCGGTGAACTCGATGCTCAGATTCAGCCCCCGCGTCGCCAGGGCGGCCACCGCCGAGACGAACAGGATGGCCGACACCACGGTCGTCGACCGGGCGTACTTCATGAAGGGGATGTCTCTCTTTATGTGAAAGAACTCTATCATGCGGCCTCCGCTAGATCGCCAGCTTGTTCACCTTGCGCCCGCCGTACACCAGGTTCACGATGGAGCGTGACACCATCACGGCGCTGAACATCGAGGTGAGGATGCCGATGCACAGCACCACGGCGAATCCGCGCACTGGCCCCGAACCGAGCAGGAACAGGGAAAAACCGGCGATCAGTGTAGTGACGTTCGAGTCGATGATCGTGCCCCAGGCGCGCTCGTACCCCGCATGGATGGCGGCCTGGGGAGAGTTGCCGAGGCGTAATTCCTCGCGCACGCGCTCGAAGATGAGCACGTTCGCGTCGATGGCCATACCGATCGTCAGCGCGATGCCGGCGATGCCGGGCAGGGTCAGCGTCGCCTGCAGCAGGGACAGGATCGCCACCAGCAGCACCAGGTTGCCGAACAGCGCGACGGAGGCGATGAGGCCGAAGACGCGGTAATAGAAGCTCATGAACAACACGATCGCGACGAAACCGATCAGGGTCGAATCGAAACCGCGCTTGATGTTCTGCGCCCCCAGGCTGGGGCCGACGGTCCGCTCCTCGACGATCTCGATCGGGGCCGCGAGCGCGCCGGCGCGCAGCAGCAGGGCGAGATTGCGCGCCTCGGTCGGGCTGTCCAGGCCGGTGATCTGGAAACGCTTGCTGAACTGGTCGCGGATGGTGGCGACGTTGATCACCTCCTCGACCGTCTTCGTCTCCTTCACCGGCGTGCCGTCCACCATGCGGGTATGGGGCTTCTTCTCGATGAAGACCACCGCCATGGGCTTGCCGATGCTCTCCTTGGTCGTCTGCAGCATCTGGCGCGCGCCCTTGCTGTCCAGGGTGACGTAGACCGCGGGGGATCCGCTCTGTTGATCCAGCCCCGAGGCCGCGTCGATGATCTGGTCGCCCGTGACGATGATGCGGCGCTCGAGCAGGACCGGATTGCCGTTGCGCTCCCGGTACAGGCGCGAGCCCACCGGAGCCCGGCCGCCCAGCGCGGCGGTGATGTCACCGTTGACGTCCACCATGCGGAATTCGAGCGTGGCGGTGGCCCCCAGGATCTCTTTGGCCCGGGCCGGGTCCTGCACGCCGGGCAACTGCACCACGATGCGGTCGCTGCCCTGGCGCTGGATCACCGGCTCGGCGACGCCGAGCTCGTTGATGCGGTTGCGCAGGGTGAGGACGTTCTGCTGCAACGCGAAGTTCTTCGCCTCGATCACTTCCTTGTCGCTGAGCGACCCCAGCAGATAATAGGCGCCGTCCGCGTCGTTCTCGTTCAACAGCAGCGCCGGATACTCACGGCTGATCTTGTCCCGGGCCGCGGCGCGATCGTCCGCGCTGCGGAACTTGGCCTCCACCCGGCCGCTGGTGCGACCGATGGAAAGGTAACGGATCTTGTCGTCGCGCAGCAGCGCGCGCAGGTCGCTCACGTAACGCTCCTCGGCCTGGGTCACCGCGGCGTCCATGTCCACCTCCATCAGGAAGTGGACACCGCCGCGCAGGTCGAGTCCGAGATACATCGGCGCCGCGTTCAGGGTCTCCATCCACTTCGGCGTGGCGGGCACCAGGTTCAGCGCCACCACATAGTCCTCGCCCAGCGCCTCCAGCAACTGATCCTGCGCCTTCAACTGGATCTCGGTGTCGGCGAAACGCAGGGTGATCCTGTCGCTCTCCTGTTCCAGCGCGAGAATCTCCAGATTCGCGCCCTTCAGCACCTGTTCGATGCGGGTCTTCTCCGCATCGCCGAGGCTGGCCCCGCGCAGCGGAGAGATCTGGACCACCGGCACTTCCCCGTACAGATTCGGGATCGCGTACAGGACCCCCGCGATCATGATCGCGAGGATCATCAGATTCTTCCACAAGGGGTAGCGGTTCATGGCGGGCGCGTCCGGCGGACCGGATCAGTCTCCCTTTTCCTTGCCGAGGGTACCCTTGGGGAGCATGGAGGTGATGGCCGCCTTCTGCATCCTGACCACGACGCCGTCGGCGATCTCCACCGTCGCGAAATTGTCGTCGACCTTGGTGATCCGGCCGAGCAGTCCGCCGGTGGTCACCACCTCGTCGCCCTTGCCCAGCGCGGAGACCATCTTCTTGTGTTCCTTGGCGCGCTTCATCTGCGGCCGCAGCAGGAGGAAATAGAAGATGACGAAGATGAGGATGAGCGGGATGAGGCTGGCGAATCCGGATTGCGCGGGCGCCGCCCCGGTCTGAGCCCATGCGTCGTTGATGAAGAACTCCATGATCATTCTCCTCTGAAATCGACCCTACCCATAAAGCGGGCTATTATGCCACAGGCTCCCCGTTTTGGGTGCGTTTTTCATAAAAGCGTCGCACGAATCCGGCCAGATCCCCCGCCGCGATCGCCGCGCGCAGGCCCCGCATAAGTGACTGGTAGTAATACAGGTTATGCAGGGTGTTCAGGCGCGCGCCCAGAATCTCGTTGCAGACCGCGAGATGGCGCAGATAGGCCCGGCTGTAATGCCGGCAGGTGGGGCAGCCGCAGTTCTCGTCGAGCGGGCGCGTGTCCCGGCGATAGGCGCTGTTGCGTATCCGGATCACCCCGCCGTCGACGAACAGATGGCCGTTGCGCGCGTTGCGCGTCGGCAGCACGCAATCGAACATGTCGATCCCGCGCCGCACCGCCTCCACGAGATCCTCCGGCTTGCCCACCCCCATCAGATAACGTGGCGCGCGCTCCGGCAGTTCGGGCGCGACGAAATCGAGCACGCGCAGCATCTCGGCGCGCGGCTCGCCGACCGACAGGCCGCCAATGGCGTAACCGTCGAATCCGATCGCGCGCAGGCCTTGCAGCGAACGCCCCCGCAGTTCCTCGTACATGCCGCCCTGGACGATGCCGAACAGCGCCGCGCCGGGCGGGCCGCCGTGGTCGTCGAAGGCCCGCCGGCTGCGCTCCGCCCAGCGCAGCGACAGCTCCATCGAGGCGCGCGCCTCGTCCTCGCTGGCGGGGTAAGGCGTGCATTCGTCGAAGACCATGACCACATCCACCCCGAGCGCGCGCTGGACGGCGATGGACTCTTCCGGGCCGAGGAACACGGGCGACCCGTCGACGGGCGACCGGAAATGGACCCCCTGCTCGGTGAGCCTGCGCATAGCGCCGAGGCTGAATACCTGGTACCCGCCCGAATCGGTGAGGATAGGCCCGTCCCACGCCATGAATTCGTGCAGGCCACCGTGCGCCGCGATCACTTCGACGCCGGGCCTCAACATCAGATGAAAGGTATTGGACAGGACGATCTCGCTGCCCGCCGCGCGCAGCTCCTCCGGCGCCATGGCCTTGACGGTGCCGTAGGTGCCCACCGGCATGAAGGCCGGGGTCTCGACCGTACCGCGCGCGAATTCCAAGCGGCCGCGCCGCGCCGCGCCGTCGGTGGAAAGCAGGGTGAACTTCATGACGTCAGGCGCCTGGAAGATAGATACAAAATACAAGGGACAAGAAATGCCGCCGTTCCGTCCCGTTCATCTCTCTCACTCGATTTCCCCCTTGTATCTTTTCCCTTGCATCTTGTCTCCGTTAAATGATCAACATCGCGTCGCCGTAACTGAAGAACCGGTAACGCGCCGCGACCGCGTGACGGTAGGCCGACATCACCGGCCCGTAGCCGCCGAAGGCGCAGACCAGCATGAGCAGCGTGGAATGCGGCATGTGGAAATTGGTGATCATGCCGTCGATGGCGCGGAAACGATAGCCCGGCGTGATAAAGATATCCGTCTCCGCATGGAACGGCCGCGGCCCGTCAGGGCCCGCGGCGGCCTCCAGCGCGCGCACCACCGTCGTGCCGACCGCGATGACGCGGCCGCCGCGCGCCCGCACCGCCCGGATCTCCGCACAGACCGGCGCGCCCACCTCGACCCGCTCGCTGTGCATACGGTGCCGCCCCAGGTCCTCACCGCGCACCGGCTGGAAGGTCCCGGCACCGACATGCAGCGTGACCTGGGCGCGCGCCACCCCGGCCGCGTCCAGGCGCTCGAGCAGCCCGGTATCGAAATGCAGTCCAGCCGTCGGCGCAGCGACCGCGCCCTCGCGGCGCGCGAAGACGGTCTGGTAACGCTCGCGATCGACCTCGTCGGCGGGACGGGTGATATACGGCGGCAAGGGCAGCGCGCCGTGGGAGTGCATGATCTCGCCGAAGTCGTTTCCGCCGTCGAGGCGCAGCTCATAGAACCCCCCGTCCGCGCGCCGGAGCACCTCGGCGCCCGCCCCGCCCTCCAGCGTCATGCGGCCGCCGGCGCGCAGGGGTTTGCTCGCGCGGATCTGCACCAGCGCCGTATCCCGCGCGAGCACGCGCTCGACCAGCACCTCGATGCGGCCACCGCTGTCCTTGACGCCCGCCAGGCGCGCGGGCATGACGCGGGTATCGTTGAAGACCAGCAGATCGCCCGCCCGCAACAGCCCGGGCAGATCCGTGATCATGCGATCGCGACATTCCCCGCTCTCCCGCTCGAGACACAACAGGCGGCTGTGGCTGCGCACCGGCAGAGGGGTCTGGGCGATGAGCTCGTCGGGCAGCTCGTAGGAGAAATCGGAGCGACGCATCACATTGGTGCGCGCGGGCGGGAACCCGCCGCGGGGCGTGTTGTTGTCATGGCCATACGGGGGCTTGTATACTCTCACGCTGCGCGCCGGGGTGGCGGAACAGGTAGACGCGCCGGACTCAAAATCCGGTGGTTTCACGACCGTGAGAGTTCGAGTCTCTCTCCCGGCACCACACGCACTGATACATCCGGCGAAAAATGCCGAGAGACTATACCACAACTGCCGCTCCATCCCGTTCCGCGGCCCCGCCGCGGGGCCATCGCCGCCCTGTATCCCCCCGGGCTCAGGAATCGGGCCCACTGCCCGATAACAGTGGCATCGACGATGTTTTCGCCCCCCGGTGACGGCATCCTCCCATCCATCGATCCAACCATCGGAAGGTAAGACAGGCAATGACAGGCACGCGCTTTTCCCTCGAAGTCCGCCCGGTGATCCCGGGACGTCTCGGCAGGCTCGACGAACTCGCGAACGATCTGCTCTACAGTTGGGACAGCCAGGTCCGCGGCCTGTTCGTCCGCCTCGACCCCGATCTGTGGGAGCGCTGCGGCCATAACCCCAAGGTATTCCTGCGCCGCATCTCGCAGCACGTGCTGGAGACCGCCGCGGCCGACACCGTCTATCTGCAGGACTACGACCGCATCCTCGCGGCCTATGATTCTTATCTCAAGCACCGCCACGCGAACCGGCGCGGGCTCAATATCTTCGATCCGGATTCCGACCTGGTCGCCTATTTCTGCGCCGAATTCGGCCTGCACGAGAGCTTTCCGATCTATTCCGGCGGGCTCGGCATCCTGGCGGGAGACCACTGCAAGGCGGCGAGCGACCTCGGCATCCCCTTCGTCGCGGTGGGCCTGCTGTACCGGGAAGGCTATTTCCACCAGACCATCGACGGCAACGGCAACCAGGTCGCGCACTATTTCAATACCAGCCCGGAGGTGCTGCCCATCACCCCGGCGCGCGACGCCCACGGCCAGGACGTGCCCGTGCGGGTGGAAATGCCCGGCCGCAGCGTCGCGCTCAAGGTATGGCGCGCCAAGGCGGGCCACATCACGCTGTATCTCCTCGACAGCGATCTGCCGGAGAACAACGAGCACGACCGCCGCATCACCTATCAGCTCTACGGCGGCGATATCAACACGCGCATCCAGCAGGAGATCGTGCTCGGCATCGGCGGCGTGCGCGCGCTGCGCGCGGTGGGCCTCGCACCCACCGTCTGGCACATCAACGAAGGTCACGCGGCGTTCCAGATCCTGGAGCGCTGCCAGGATCGCATGCAGCAGGGCCTGAGCTTCGAGGCCGCCCTGGAGCTGGTCGCCGCCGGCACCGTGTTCACCACCCATACCCCGGTGCCCGCCGGCCACGACATCTTCCATCACGACCTGATCCTGTCGTACTTCGATCGCTACATCCGCGACACGCGCATCGGCAAGGAGAAGTTCCTCGCCCTGGGCGCCTACCCCACCAACGACAAGGGTTTCAACATGACCGCGCTCGCGCTGCGCGGCTCGCGCTTCCAGAACGGCGTCAGCCGCATCCACGGCGACGTCGCGTCACAGATGGAAGGCTACATCTGGCCGCAGATCCCGCCGGCGGAAAACCCCATCGGCTATGTGACCAACGGGGTGCACGTACCGACCTTCCTGGCGCAGGAATGGGTCAATCTGTTCGATATGCATCTTGGCCCGGGCTGGCGCAACGAGCTGCTCAACGAGGAATACTGGTCGGTGGTCGACGATATCCCCGACCACAGCTTCTGGAGCATCCGCCAGACGCTGAAATCCAAGCTCTACGAGGACATCTACCGGCGGGTCTGCAATCAGCAGCGGCGCAACGGCACCAGCCCGACCCAGGTCGAGCGCCTGACGCGCTACCTCACGATGCCCGAAACGGACATCCTGACGGTCGGTTTCGCGCGCCGCTTCGCCACCTACAAGCGCGCCACCCTGCTGTTTTCCGATCCGGAGCGTCTCGCGCGCCTGGTCAACGACCCCGAGCGTCCGATCGTGTTCATCTTCGCCGGCAAGGCGCACCCGCTCGACATCCCGGGCCAGCGCCTGCTGCAGGTCATCCATGAATTCTCGCACCGGCCCGAATTCGAGGGACGCATCCTGCTCGTCGAAGGCTACGACCTCGCGCTCGCGCGCAAGCTCGTCACCGGCGTCGATGTCTGGCTCAACAATCCCGCCTATCCCATGGAGGCCAGCGGCACCTCGGGCGAAAAGGCCGGCCTCAACGGCGTCATCAACCTCAGCGTGCTCGACGGCTGGTGGGGCGAAGGCTACGACGGCGAGAACGGCTGGGCGATCACGCCGCACGGGCAGCATTTCGACGAGGGCTTCCGCAACCGGGAGGAGACCAACGAACTGTTCGATCTGCTCGAGACTCAGGTGGTCCCCCTGTACTACAGCCGCCGGACCCAGGGATACTCGCATTCCTGGGTGAAAATGGCCAAGGCCTCGATGAAATCGCTGATGCCGCGCTTCAACGCCCAGCGCATGGTGATGGACTACGCGGAGAAGCTCTACGGCCGCGCCATCCGCCAGCGCGCGCTGCTGGGCGAGAACGGCGGCGAACCGGCGCGCCGGCTCGCCGAGTGGAAACAGACGGTCGCGAAGGCCTGGTCCGGCGTATCGATCCGCCGCGTGGACGACGGACGCAATACCCTGCTGGCGAGCGAAGAGCTGAAGATCCAGATCGCGGCGCGCCTCAACGGGCTCAAGGTGGAAGACGTCTATCTCGAATGCCTGGTCGGCACCGAACCCGAGCCGGGCGGCTTCAACAATCACAGCGTCCACCGCTTTCACGCCGACGGCCAGGGCGAGCACGGCGAGACGATCTTCACGCTCGAGCTGCATCCGCCATTACCCGGGCTGCAGCACTACAAGATCCGCATGTATCCCTATCACAAGCTGCTGAGCCGCCGCTTCGAGGCCGGCTTCATGCTCTGGCTGTGACGGGCGGCCGCGCGACCGGACCGCGGCCTCAGCCGCCGGAAGGGATGCGCCCGTAGAGCCCGCTCAGGTGACGCAGGCGGGCGGCGAGATCCGGCGCCACCTGCTCCCAGGCGAAGCGCCAGCGCCAGTTGTCCTGCGTGGTCCCGGGCGTGTTCATGCGGTGCTCGCCCCCCAGGGCGAGCGCGTCCTGCAGCGGGATCACCGCGGTATTGGCCACCGAGGCCAGCGCCGCGCGGATCAGCGGCCACGGCATGGGTTCCCGCGGCTGCCCGAGATAGTCCAGCACCCTCCCCTGTGCCGGCCCGTCGAGGCCGCCGAACCAGCCCAGCGTCGTGTCATTGTCGTGCGTACCCGTGTAGACCACGGCGTCTCTCACATGGTTGTGCGGCAGATAGGGGTTGTCGCTCCCGCCCTCGAAGGCGAACTGCAGTATGCGCATGCCGGGCAGGTGGAACCGCTCGCGCAGCGCATGCACCGGCGGCGTGATCAGGCCGAGGTCCTCGGCCACGAACGGCAGCGTCCCGAAGCGGCGCAGCACCGCCTCGAAGAACCGTCCCCCGGGTCCCTCGACCCAGCGCCCGCCCATCGCGGTGGGCTGATCCGCCGGGATCTCCCAGTAGGCATCGAAACCGCGGAAATGATCGATGCGGACCAGATCGAACATCTTCATCTGACGTTCGATGCGCTGCATCCACCAGGCGAAACCGTCCTCCTCCATCCGCGTCCAGCGGTAGTGGGGATTGCCCCAGCGCTGACCCGTGGCGGAAAAATAATCCGGGGGCACGCCGGCCACCACCGTGGGGCAGCCCTTGTCGTCCAGCTCGAACAGGGACTGGTTCACCCACACGTCGACGCTGTCGTGGGCGACGAAGATCGGCATGTCGCCCAGGATCAGGATGCCGCGCCGATTCGCCTCGGCCCGCACCTCGCCCCACTGGCGATAGAACACAAACTGCTCGAAGCAGACGCGGTCGATGGCCGCGCGATGCTTGCGCCGCGCCTTCTCCAGCGCGGCGGGGTCACGGTCGCGCAGCGCGCCGGGCCAGCGCGACCAGTCGGCGCCCTCGTACTGCGTCCGCAAGGCCCGGAACAAGGCGTAGTCGGGCAGCCAGTCCCGCTGCGCCGACATGAAATCGTCACAGGCGGCCCGGTCCGCCGGCGGCGCCCGCTCGAGCAGGCCCGCGCGCGCCAGATCCAGCAGCGCCTCACGCCCCGCCTCATCGCCGGCGGCCTCCCTCCGGGCGACGGCCTCGGGCTCCAGCCAACCCCACCGCGCCAGCCGGTCGAACGAGATCAGCCGGGGATCGCCCGCGTGCACGGACAGACATTGATAGGGGGAACCGTTGGCGTGCGTGGGGCCGAGCGGCAGCATCTGCCACAGGGTCTGGCCGGCGGCGGAGAGGAAATCCAGGAACCGATAGGCGTCGTCGCCAAAGCTGCCGCCGCCGTGCGGCCCCGGCAGCGAGGTCGGATGCAACAGGATACCTGATCGGCGTAGGGTGAGCGCTTGTGCGGTCGCCGGCGCCACTTCAGCGGGCTTCTGATCCGCGCCGCATCACGCCCCCAAGCTGAGGCTGGCCGCCGCCCGCGCTGATACTGCGCGCCAGGGTCTCGGGCGGTTGCGCGCCGAGCAGACGGTAGAGATTGCTGAGGTGCAGGCGGTAGAGCCGCTCGAAGTCCCCGACCGAGTCGGAAGGATTGTAGTCGCCGAACCACCAGCACCAGTCCGAACCCTCGCAGACCGCCAGTTGCCGGAGGATGCGCTGGCGCTGCTCCTCCGGGAGCGCCCCGCTGGCGAGGACGGAGTCGCACGTGCGCTTGACCTCGCACAGCAGCTCCCAGCCGCGGTTCTTGTCGGGACTGCCCATCCAGGTGGAGAAGGTCCCGTACACCCAGCTGCCGGCGACCAGCGACGGCAGCCGGCAGCGCTCGATGCCGCCGGCGAGACTGTCGGAGAACGTGGTCAACTCCAGGGCCGGATGCTCGACCAGGCGCCGGTAGAGCGCGGTGAGGAAATGATATCCGTTGTCGGGATAGGCCTCCCACGCATTTTCACCGTCGAGGACGATCGACACCACGTGATCGGGGCTGCCCTTGCACTCCTTGGCGATATTCTCCAGGTTGTGGATCATGTTGGCGACGGCGTCGTCGGCGTGCCAGTCATGATAGGTGAAGCCGATCAGATCGGACAGGCCGTCGTCGCGGAAGAAACAGGCGGGCTCGGCCGCGTCGATACGATAGACACAGTGCAGGCTCCTGCCGGCGCCCGGCCCCTGGGCGGCGGCATCGCGCGCCAGGCTGTTGCGCAGCACGCTTTCGCCCGTCGCCGTCCATTTGAAACCGTATTCGCCCAGCAGCCGCACCGTCTCCGTGCTGAGCCCGCCCTCGGCCGGCCAGCAACCCTGCGGAACGAACCCGAAATGGCGCTCGAACGCCGCGATGCCTTCCCGCACGTGCCAGCGCGCGCGCTCCGGCCCGCCGGGGTACCCTTCCGTCGCCGGCAGCGGCATCTCGGGCACTGCCTCGCGGGCGCTGGCGAAATCGAGCAGCAGCGGTACCATCGGATGGGCATAGGGGGTCATGGACAACTCCGCCTGCCCGTTCTCGGCCAGACGGCGATAACGCGGAATGACGGCGTCGATCAGGCCATGGATCACCTCGAGCAGTTGCCGGCGATCTTCCAGCGAGAAGAAGCGCGCCTTCTCGATCAGGCGCTGGACGCGGGGGTCGCTCCTCCTGACGGTCTCCCCCATCCACGCCAGGTGATACCAGGTCAGCATGTCCGCCAGATACTGATCGCCCAGATAGCTCAGGTTGTCGGTATCGTCTTTCATCGACACCGCGAGATCGACCAGACGCCGGAACATCGGGAAACGATTGATCAACCGCTGTTCGTTGGCGCGCAGGCAGGCGCGCACCAGCGGGGCACGCCATTCGGCCTCGGGCGGGAAGGTCTCGCTCACCAGCGCGGCCAGCAGCGGATCGCACAAGGGCCGGCGCTCGGAAAGATAGGCCCGCAACTGCGCGGAGTAATCCTCCAACTGATCCAGCAGGATCGGCACGAAGTTGATCACCGCCCTGGCGCCCGGGATCTGCTCCAGGATGGCGGCCATGTCGGTGTAGTCCTTGATCGCGTGGAGATAGGTCCACGGCAGGCGGTACTCGCCGCTGGAATAATCCCGATACTCGGGTTGGTGCATGTGCCAGCACAGCACCACCTTCAGCCGGCCGCCTTTAGTGGGCACGGTGATAATCCTGCCCCAGCATCTCCGGCGTCACCACCACCACGCCCTTCTCGCTGACATAGAACCGCTTGAGATCCTGGGCCGGATCCTCGCCGATGACCGTCCCGGGCGGGATGCGGCACCCTTTGTCGACCACGACCTTGCACAGGCGGCAGCCCTCGCCGATCTCCACGTCCGGCAGCACGACGCAGTCCTGGATGACGCTGTACGAATCCACCCGCACGTTGGAAAACAGCAGGGAGTGCCGCACCTGGGCGCCGGAGACGATACAGCCCCCCGACACCATGGAATCGACGGCCATCCCGCGCCGGCCCTCGTCGTCGAAGATGAACTTGGCCGGCGGGAGCTGGGCCTGGTAGGTCCAGATCGGCCAGTCCTCGTCGTACATGTTGAGCTCCGGCGTCACGCCGATCAGCTCCATGTTGGCCTCCCAGAACGCGTCGACGGTCCCCACGTCGCGCCAGTAGGCCTGATCGCCGGTCACCGGATCCTTGAAGGGGTGGGCATGCACGCGGTATTTCTTGATCGCGGACGGGATGATGTCCTTGCCGAAGTCATGGCTCGACGAAGAGATGTCGGCGTCCTTCACCAACTGCTCGAACAGGAACAGGGTATTGAAGACGTAGATCCCCATCGAGACCAGCGCGACGTCCTCGTTGCCGGGCAGCGGCTGCGGCGACGCGGGCTTCTCCTGGAAATCCGTCACCATCCAGTTCTCGTCGACGGACATCACGCCGAAGGCGCGCGCGCGCTCGATCGGGGTCTCGATGCAGGCGATGGTCATGTCGGCCTTCGACTCGACGTGCGCCGCCAGCATCGGGCCGTAGTCCATCTTGTAGATATGATCACCGGCGAGGATCAGCACATAGGAGACGTCGTAGTTCCGGATGATGTCGAGATTCTGGAACACCGCATCGGCGGTGCCGGTGTACCACGAGGTCGCGATCCGCTGCTGCGCCGGCACCACCTCGATGAACTCGCCGAGCTCGCCGCGCAGGAAATTCCATCCCTGCTGGATGTGCCGTATCAGCGAATGCGACTTGTACTGGGTCAGCACCGCGATGCGCCGGATATCGGAATTCACGCAGTTCGACAGGGGAAAGTCGATGATCCTGAACTTGCCTCCGAACGGCACCGCGGGCTTCGCGCGCCACTGGGTCAGATGCTTCAGGCGGGAACCGCGCCCGCCCGCCAGGATGAGGGCGATGGTGTCGCGGGTGAGCCGGCTGACGAAGCGGGTGATCTGTCCGTGTTTATCCATGCGTTTCATCGTTGTCTTTTTCTTTGACGATCCTCGCGGGGAACCTTCCGCGCGAGCCCGCGAACTGCGCTTATGCTATCATCAATGCCCCGATCCAGGCGAGTCTAAAACGCGCGGAGGACGACCTTGCTCACGCCCACATTCCAGCACAAAAACGTCAGATGAAAAAAGAGCCGGTCGCCGCCGTCCCCGACGAAGTGCAGAAAATCCTGTCCGCCCGGCATCATGACCCGTTCGCGTTTCTCGGCCGGCACCGGGACGGCGACATGGAGGTGGTGCGCGCGTACATCCCCGGCGCGACCCGCGTCGGCATCGCGGAACCGGAGCTGTCCTTGGCCCGCCTGCACGACACCGACCTGTTCGAATGGCGCGGCCGCCCGGGGACGGTGCCCGACCACTATCGACTCACGTGGACCGGTGGCGGCGCGGCGCACACCGCCTACGATCCGTACTGCTTCGACCCGCAGCTCTCCGATTTCGATCTCCATCTGTTCGGCGAAGGCAATCATCAGCACGCCTACCGCTTTCTGGGCGCCCATCCGCACAGCGTTTCCGGCATCCACGGCACCCTGTTCGCCGTCTGGGCGCCCAATGCCGGACGGATCAGCGTGGTCGGCGACTTCAATGCCTGGGACGGGCGCCGGCATCCGATGCGCAGCCGCGGCGGCAGCGGGATCTGGGAGCTGTTCATCCCCGGACTCGCGGCCGGGACCCTGTACAAGTTCGAGATCCGCCACCGCGAGACCGGCGCCATCCACCTGAAAACCGACCCCTACGGTCAACAATTCGAGGTCCGCCCCCACACCGCCTCGATCGTCGCCGACCCCGCGCCGTATCCCTGGCAGGACCAGGGCTGGATCGAACGGCGCCGGGGCATGAACTGGCTCCACGCCCCGCTCTCGATCTTCGAGGTGCATCTCGGCTCCTGGCGCCGCGGCGCGCATGGCGAATTCCTCGACTACCGCGAACTGGCACACCGGCTGGTGCCCTATGTGCTCGACATGGGTTTCACCCATATCGAGCTGCTGCCCATCACCGAGCACCCGTTCGATGCCTCCTGGGGCTACCAGACCACCGGCTATTACGCCCCCACCAGCCGCTACGGAACGCCGGAGGATTTCCGCTACTTCGTCGATCACTGCCACCGGCACGGCATCGGCGTCATCCTGGACTGGGCCCCGGGACACTTCCCCAAGGACGCCCACGGCCTCGCCCGCTTCGACGGCAGCGCGCTGTACGAGCACGAGGACCCGCGCCGCGGCGAGCATCGCGACTGGGGCACGCTGATCTTCAACTCCGGGCGCAACGAGGTGCGTAATTTTCTCGTCTCGAGCGCGCTGTACTGGCTGGAGGAATTCCACATCGACGGCCTGCGCGTCGACGCCGTGGCCTCGATGCTGTACCTCGACTACTCGCGCGAGCCCGGCGACTGGACGCCGAACATCCACGGCGGCAACGAGAACCTCGAGGCCATCGACTTCCTGCGCCGGCTCAATCAGCTCACGCACGAACTCCACCCCGGCACCCTGATGCTCGCCGAGGAGAGTACCGCCTGGCCCATGGTGTCCCGACCGATCTGGCTCGGCGGCCTCGGTTTCAGCATGAAATGGAACATGGGCTGGATGAACGACACGCTCGCCTACATGAGCCAGAACCCGGTGTATCGCAAATACCAGCATGACATGCTGACCTTCAGCCAGTTGTACGCCTACACCGAAAATTTCGTGCTGCCGTTCTCGCACGACGAGGTGGTGCACGGCAAACAGTCCCTGCTCAACAAGATGCCCGGCGACGAATGGCAGCGCTTCGCCAACCTGCGCCTGCTCTACGTCTATATGTACACCCATCCCGGCAAGAAGCTGCTGTTCATGGGGTGCGAGTTCGGCCAGGGACGCGAGTGGGACGACAGCGTGCAACTCGACTGGTATGTGCTCGACTACGCCTATCACCAGGGCGTGCAGAAGCTGGTGCGCGACCTCAACCGGCTGTACCGCGAATCGGCGGCCCTGCATCAGTTCGACTTCGAGGGGCGCGGCTTCGAATGGATCGACTGCCACGATTCGTCGCAATCCGTGCTGACCTACCTGCGCCAGGGCGAACACGACGCCCTGGTGGTGGCGCTCAACTTCACTCCGGTGCCGCGCCAGGATTACCGCATCGGCGTTCCCCGCCCCGGGCTCTATCGCGAGATCCTGAACTCGGATTCCGAGCACTACGCCGGCAGCAATCAGGGCAACGGCAGCGGCCTCTGCGCGGAGGCCGTCCCCTGGATGGGGCGGCCGTATTCCATCGTCATCACCCTGCCGCCGCTGGCCGGCGTGATCCTCAGCCCGGTTCCGGGCTGAGACCGCGGCTCAGCCCCCCATCCGCGCGACGGCGTAGAACAGGCCCCACAGCAATACGGGATAGACCCACTGCGCGGGCGGCGGGGCCCCCGCGCCGGACAGTTGGACGCTGCCGCAGGCGACCGTCTCGGACTCGCGCACCACGTGCTGCATCAGGCCGGAGGCGAAACGGCCGGCCGAACGCAGATCCGGCCGCCCGCCCGGCGCGGCGGCCATCCGCTCCGTCACAATGCGCCGTACCGGGTCCAGCGCCTCGATGACCAGCACCATGCGAACGGCTACCCGCTCCCGCGACACGCCGAACAGGGCGAGCGGGCGCGCCAGCCCGTAGACCGCGAGCAGCATCTGCTCGCGCGAGGTGGTCCGCAGCAGCAGATTCGCCCCGGCGACGATCGCCGCCAGCAGCGCCGCGCGCAGTACCCCCTCCTCCAGCCCCTCGCGGCTCGGCCACAGGGCCGCGAAGCGCGCGCCCTCGTCGCCGAACAGCGGCGGCCCCGGGGTGAACCATCCATACACGATCAGCAGCGACAACAGGAACCAGCGCATCCGCGAGACCATGCGCGCGGCGGACAGCAGCAGACGGGGAGACGTCATCAGGTAAGCGGCGGCGAGCAGCAGGGCGCCGCACAGGAGATCCGCCCCGCGACCGAAGGCGAGACAGGCGGAGAAGACCAGAAAGCAGACGACGCGTATCAGTGGATGCACGGCGGTTCACGACCGGATCGCGTCCGCCCCGGCGGGGCGGGACATGACGCGGCATTGTACAACGGGGGAAGGAACAGCGGGGAATACCGGGCGCCGCGGCGCCCGGTCACCCGATCTGGCGCATCAGGTCGTTCGCCTCGCGCTGCTGATCCTGCGTGCCTTCCTGCACCACCTCGCTCAGGATATTGCGCGCGCTCTCCTGATCGCCCATGTCGATATAAGCCTTGGCGAGATCCAGCTTGGTGCCGACCTCGTCCTCGCCCGAGATCAGGCTGCTGAAATCGTCGCCCTCGACATCGTCGAGCGGGCCGAAGTCCTCGTCGCTCCCGGTCAGCCAGTCGAGGTCCCGGTCCACGCCCCCGCCACCCGTCGCGCCGGCCGCATCGTCCTGCGGCAGGCCGGACGCGCCCTGGCCCAGGCCGGTCCTGGACTCGAAGTTGATCACATTGCTCGTGCCGCCGAAATCCCCGGCGTGCGTCGGCTCCGCGCGGTCCGCCTCCCCGACCAGGTCGCCCAGACCGTCCTGCGGCATCTCCGACACGACCGCCTCGTCCAGGGAGAGATCGATCTCCGGCAGGGAGGAGGCCTCGTCGGCGAGATCCGAAGCCGTGAACGCCCCGGCCACGGGGCCCTCCGCGCCGTTGCCCGCCAGCCGGTCGAGTTCGGCCGCGATATCCGCATCCAGCTCCAGCACGGGCAGCTCGTCGCTCAGTTCCAGCCCCGTATCACCGGCCGCCGGCGCGGCATCCGCCACCGCGGCGACGGCGGCCGTCGCCGCGCCGCCGAAGAGCACGTGCTCCGGGGCGATGCGCCGGCCCATCACCACGACCTTGTCCCACAGATTGGATTCACCGGGACCGACCATGGCCTTGAACGACTCCGCCTGGGTGATGAAGGCATTCTTGTTGCCGCTCGCCGCCTGCACCTCGAGCAGTTTCAGGACGAGGTCGTTGCGGGCGGGATCGGCCTTGATGGCCTCCCTGAGCAATTCCTCCGCCTTGTCGAAGCGGCGATAGGCGAGATACACGTCGGCCTCGGCCAGCACGTCGATCTCGTCGTCATCGGCCTGCATGAGATCGAGCCCGCCGTCCTCCGCCTCCGCGGTCTCCGCCACGGCCGCGGTCCGTTCCGGCGCGACCGGCGCGGCGGCCGGCGGCGGCGTGACGGTCGCCCAGGTGGGTGGTATGAATTCGTCGTGCGCCGCGCTCTCCGTTTCCGTCGCGGCGAGATCGTCCAGCATCGCGGCGGTCCGGCGCCGGCGCATCACCAGCCATATCAGCACGAGCAGGGCGGCGCCGACGGCGCCGCCGATGGCCAGGAGATTGGGATCATCCAGCAGACCGCCCGCGCCCTCTTTGGCCGGGGCCTCGGGCTTGCGGGCCGGTTTTCCGGCGGCCTTGGCGGCCTTGTCCGCGTCTTTCTTGACGGCCTCCGACGCCGGTTCCTCCACCGGCTTCGGCGCCTCGGCGGCCGCCGGGGCGGAGGCGCCCGCCTGCAGCGCGGCCAGGGTGTCGTCCTGCAGGCTCGTCAGCCTCTGCATCGCATCGATCTGTTCCTGCAGGGTCGCCAGGTGCTCGCGCAGCTCGGTGTTCTCCTGGCGCGAAGCCTCGGAGGTCTCCAGCGCCGCCGCGAGTTCGCCCTTGAGCCGCGCGATCTCGGAGGCCGGCGAGCCGCCCTCCTGCCCTTCGGGGATCCCTTCCAGGGCCATGCCGGTGGCCGTCGCCTCCGGAACGCTCAGGCGCAGGCGCGGCCCGGCATCGCCGTCCCCGCTACCCGCGACGCCTGCCGGGGCGGCCTCGGGACCGCCCTGCGGCGTACCGCCGGCCATCCCGGCGCGTGCCTGCTTGGAATCCATCCACTGTTCGTTCTGGCGGCGCACCTCGGCCAGTGCGGCGGCCCGGCTCATCGCGGTCAACAGCGCGGGATCGCTCACCCGCAGCACGTAACCCGCCTTGAGTTCGTTGACGTTGCCCTGATAAAAGGCCTCGGGATTGGCCTTGAGCAGGGCCATCATGATCTGTTCCACCGTCGCGGCGGTATTGGCCTCCTGCATCCGGCTCGCGATCGACCACAGGGTGTCGTTGCGCTGCACCGGGCCGTAGCTCAGCGCGTCGACGACCGGCGTCGTCCGCGCGGAGGATTCGGGGGACGTCGCGGATCCGTCATGCAGGGCGGACTCCGCCGGGGACACGACGGGCCCGTCTCCCGCGACCGCCGACTCGACCGGCAGCGGCTCCTCGTCGACCACCACCGGCGGATCGAGCAGCAGCGTGTATTCACGCAGCAGATGCCCGCTCGGCCAGTCGATCTCGACCAGGAAATCCAGGAAGGGCTCCTTGACCGGGTCCGTGGAGCTCACTCTGATATATGGGGTACGCCCGTCTTCCGCCATGACCTCGAACGTGAGGCCGGCGAGCGTCAGGGAACGGTCGATCCCGGCGTTCTCGAAGGCCGCCGGAGAGGCCAGGGCGACGGTGATTTCCTCGCCCTGGGTCTGCCCCAGCGCCGTGAGTTCGATCTCCGCGTCCAGGGGTTGATTCAGGGCCGAATGCAGGGTGATATCGCCCAGGCCGAGCGGGGAAGCCCCCATCGGCATGAGCAGCGCGAGCACGGCCAGCCGCCTGATAAATCGGTGCAAGGACCCGCCTCCGTCAGATTGTCCGCGTAATTGGTCTTTCATACGTCGTTACATCCATTGTAGTTGTATGCAAATGCCCTGCCAGGGCAACCCAGGGGCGGAGCGCGCGGCCGGATTCCTTACCCGGCGATCCTCAATCCAGATAGTCCCGCAGCAGGATCTCGGCGATCTGGACACTGTTCAGGGCCGCCCCCTTGCGGACATTGTCCGCGACCACCCACAGGTCCAGGCCGCGTGGGTGGGAGATATCCTCCCGGATACGTCCCACGAACACCGGATCGTGCCCCGCCGCCTCGGTCACGGCGGTGGGGTATCCCCCGGGCGCGTGATCGTCGAGGACCCTGACCCCGGGCGCGCGCTCCAGCAGCGCCCGGGCCCGCTCGGCGGTGATCTTCTCCCGGGTCTCGATATGAACGGCCTCGGAATGCCCGAAAAACACCGCAACCCGGACCGTGGTCGGGTTCACAAGGATAGCGTCATCTTCCAGGATTTTTTTAGTCTCCCACACCATTTTCATCTCTTCCTTGGTGTAACCGTTGTCCAGGAAGACGTCGATCTGCGGGATGACGTTGAACGCGATCTGCTTGGGATAGACCGCCGGCGTGATCGGTTTGGCGTTGAGCAGGTTCGCCGTCTGACCCGCCAGTTCCTCGATCGCCTTGCGCCCGGTGCCCGACACCGCCTGATAGGTGCACACGTTGATGCGCTCGATGCCGACCGCGTCGTGGATCGGCTTGAGCGCCACAACCATCTGAATCGTGGAGCAATTCGGGTTCGCGATGATGTTGTGGCCGGGATAACGGGCGATCGCGTGCGGATTGACCTCCGGAACCACCAGCGGGATATCGTCCTCGTAGCGGAACTGCGAGGTGTTGTCGATCACGATGCAGCCCGCCGCGCCGGCGCGGGGCGCGTGCACCTTGGAGACGCTGGCCCCGGCCGAAAACAGCCCGATCTGCGCCCGCGAGAAATCGAAGGTCTCGAGATCCCCTACCGGGATGGACTTGCCGCGGAACCCGACCCGCTTGCCGGCCGAGCGGCTGCTCGCCAGCGGAAACAGCTCGGCGACGGGGAAATCGCGCTCCTCGAGGATCGAGATCATGGTCTCACCCACGGCCCCGGTCGCCCCCACCACCGCCACATTCACCTTCTTGCCCATAGTCTCTCGTCCCTTACGCTCGATACGTGTCGTTTCAGTACGGTCTCAGCCCAGTGCCGCGGCGATCGCCGCGCCCATCTCCCCGGTCCCCACGCGGCGCGTGTCCGGCGTGTGAATGTCCGCCGTGCGCAGCCCCTGGTCCAGCACCGCGGACACCGCCCGCTCGACCCGCTCCGCGAGCTGCGGTGCGCCCAGGGAATACTTCAGCATCATCGCCGCCGACAGGATGGTCCCGATCGGATTGGCGATCCCCTGGCCGGCGATGTCCGGCGCCGAGCCATGGATCGGCTCGTACATGCCCTGGCCCGCGGCGTTCAGCGACGCGGAGGGCAGCATGCCGATCGAGCCGGTCAGCATCGAGGCGCAGTCGGACAGGATGTCGCCGAACATGTTGGTCGTCACCATGACGTCGAACTGCTTCGGCGCGCGCACCAGTTGCATCGCGGCGTTGTCGACGTACATGTGCGTGAGCGCGACGTCCGGATAGTCGCGCTGCAGGCGCGTCATCACCTCGCGCCACAGCTCGGTGCACTCCAGCACGTTGGCCTTGTCCACCGAGCATAGGCGCTTGCCGCGCTTGCGCGCGGTCTCGAAGGCGACGCGCCCGATGCGCTCGATCTCGGATTCGCTGTACACCAGGGTGTTGAAGCCCTGGCGCTCGCCGTTGTCGAGCCGGCGGATGCCGCGCGGCTGGCCGAAATAGATGCCACCGGTCAGCTCGCGCACGATCATGAGGTCGAGTCCGCTGACCACCTCAGGCTTCAGCGTGGAGGCGGCGGCGAGCTGCGGATAGAGCACGGCGGGACGCAGATTGGCGAACAGGCCGAGGCCGGCGCGCAGCCCGAGCAGCCCCTTCTCCGGGCGCAGCGAGATATCGAGCGACTCCCAGCGCGGGCCGCCGACCGCGCCCAGCAGCACCGCATCCGCCGCGCGCGCGCGCTGCAGCGTCTCGTCTGTCAGCGGTCGCCCGCTCGCCTCGTAGGAGGCGCCGCCGACCAGGGCATGCTCGATCTCGATATCGAGGCCGAAGTCGCGCTGCAGGCGCGCGAGCACCGCGAGCGCCTGCGCCATGATCTCGGGGCCGATGCCATCACCCGGCAGAACCAGTATCTTCTTGCTCATGTTTCCTCGGTCGTTTACCCGGCGGTGCCCGTCGTGAACAGCCAGGGCGCGGTGCGCCGGCGGTTTTCCTCGTAAGCGGCGATCTCGGCGCGATGTTCCAGCGTGAGCCCGATCTCGTCGAGCCCGTTCAACAGGCAGTGCTTGCGGAAGGGGTCGATCGCGAAGCCGTGGCGCTCCCCCGCCGGGGTGACGATCTCCTGCGCGGCGAGATCAACGGCGAGCGCATAGCCTGGCGCGGCTGCCACCGCCGCGAACAGGCCGTCCACGACCTCCGCCGGCAACACCGCCGGCAGCACGCCGTTCTTGAAGCAATTGTTATAGAAGATGTCGGCGAAGCTCGGCGCGATGACGACGCGGAAACCGTAATCGGCCAGCGCCCACACCGCGTGCTCGCGCGAGGAACCGCAGCCGAAATTGTCGCGCGCGAGCAGGATGGTCGCGCCGCGGTAGCGCGGCTGGTTGAGCACGAAGTCCGGATTGACGGCACGCTTCGACGCGTCCATCCCCGGCTCGCCGTGATCGAGATAGCGCCATTCGTCGAACAGGTTCGGACCGAAGCCGCTGCGCTTGATCGACTTGAGGAACTGCTTGGGGATGATCGCGTCCGTATCGACGTTGACGCGATCGAGCGGGGCTACGATTCCGGTGAGTTTGTCGAGTTTTTCCATATCATTTCCAGCGTGATGGTATAGACGGGGACAGACTTAAGTCTGTCCCCATTCGTAACTCAGGGGAACCTGCAATGAGTGATGAATTCGGCTATTAATCACCGTTCACCCATCACTAATCACCTACCCGACCATTTCCACACCCAGGCCGCCTCGCTCGCCCCCAGATGTCCGCACGTCCGCCGTCACAGCTCCCGTACATCGACGAAATGCCCGGCGATGGCCGCCGCGGCGGCCATCGCCGGGCTGACCAGATGGGTGCGCCCACCCGGCCCCTGGCGTCCCTCGAAGTTGCGATTCGAGGTCGAGGCGCAGCGCTCGCCCGGTTCGAGCCGGTCGGCGTTCATCGCCAGGCACATCGAGCAGCCGGGCTCACGCCACTCGAAGCCGGCTGCGGTGAATACCCGGTCGAGCCCTTCCTGCTCGGCCTGCCGCTTCACCAACCCGGAGCCCGGTACTACCATCGCCAGTCTGACGTTGTCCGCGACATGCCGCCCGCGCACGATCGCGGCGGCCGCGCGCAGGTCCTCGATGCGCGAGTTGGTGCAGGAACCGATGAAGATCTTGTCGACCCGGATGTCGCGGATCGGCATGCCCGGCGTCAGCCCCATGTACTCCAGCGCCCGCTCCGCGCCGCGGCGCTTCACCGGATCGGCGAACGCCTCCGGCCGCGGGACGTGGCCGTCGACCGTGGTCACCATCTCGGGCGAGGTGCCCCAGGTCACCAGCGGTTTGATCGTCGCGGCGTCGATCTCCACCACGGCGTCGAACACGGCATCGGGATCACTCTGCAGGCCGCGCCAGGCATCGACGGCGCGCTCCCACTGCTCGCCCGCGGGCGCGAAGGGGCGGCCGCGCAGATACTCGAGGGTGGTGTCGTCCACCGCCACCATGCCGGCGCGCGCACCGGCCTCGATGGTCATGTTGCACAGCGTCATGCGCCCTTCCATCGACAGCGCGCGCACCGCCGCGCCGGCGTATTCAATCACGTAGCCGGTGCCGCCGGCGGTGCCGATGCGTTCGATCACGGCCAGCGCGATGTCCTTGGCGGTGATGCCGGGACCGCAGCGGCCCTCGATCCGGATCTGCATGGCGCGCGACTTCTTCTGGACCAGGCACTGCGTCGCCAGCACGTGCTCCACCTCGGAGGTGCCGATGCCGAAGGCGAGCGCGCCGAAGGCGCCGTGGGTCGAGGTATGCGAGTCGCCGCACACCACCGTCATGCCCGGCAGCGTCGCGCCCTCCTCCGGCCCGATCACGTGCACGATGCCCTGGCGTGGGTCGTCCATCCGGAACTCGACGATGTCGAATTCGCGGCAGTTGTCGTCCAGGGTCTCGACCTGCTCGCGCGAGATGGGGTCGCTGATGCCCTGCTCGCGGTCGGTGGTCGGCACGTTGTGGTCGGGCACCGCGAGCACGCTGGAGACGCGCCACGGCCGGCGGCCGGCCAGGCGCAGGCCCTCGAAGGCCTGCGGCGAGGTCACCTCGTGCACCAGGTGGCGGTCGATGTACAGCAGACAGGTGCCGTCGCCGTTATCGCGCACCACATGATCGTCCCACAGCTTGTCGTACAGGGTCTTGGCCATCTCTCCGCACCCGCCGGATCCCGCGCCGGCCCGCTCGCTCGTCAGTCGACTATCTTAACGTATTTCAACGGCCTGACATATCGACGCGGCGCAAACTCCGGCGCCGTGCTATGATGCCGGGCTCACGAATACGCCGATCCGAGACCACGCCATGCCGCAGCCGACCACGACCGGCCACACCGCCGCCCGCGCCCGGGGCCCCCGGCCATGACGGCGCGGCGGCTGGACGGCAAGACGATCGCCGCCGAACTGCGCGAACGGATCCGCCGGCGCATCGCCGAACGCCAGGCCCAGGGCCTGCGCCCGCCCGGGCTCGCGGTCGTCCTGATCGGCGACAATCCGGCCTCCCGGGTGTACGTCGGCAGCAAGCGCAAGGCCTGCGAGGAACTCGGCATCCTGTCCCGCTCCCATGACCTGCCGGCGACCGTCACCCAGCAGGAACTGATTGAGCTGATTGACGATTTGAACCGGGATGCGGCGATCGACGGCATCCTGGTGCAACTGCCGCTGCCGGTGCACATCGACCCCGAGACCGTCATCGAGCGTATCCGCCCGGACAAGGACGTGGACGGCTTCCACCCCTACAACGTCGGCCGCCTGGCCGTGCGCCTGCCGCTGCTGCGCCCCTGCACGCCGCGCGGCATCATGACCCTGCTGGAACGCACCGGCACCCCGTTGCGCGGGCTCGACGCCGTGGTGGTCGGCGCCTCGAACATCGTCGGCCGGCCGATGTCGCTCGAACTGCTGCTGGCCGGCTGCACGGTCACCACCTGCCACCGCTTCACGCGCGACCTCGCCGCGCAGGTGCGGCGCGCCGAACTGCTGGTCGTCGCGGTCGGCAAACCGGGCCTGATCAAGGGGGAATGGATCCGCCCGGGCGCGATCGTCATCGATGTCGGCATGAACCGCGACGCGGAAGGCGGGCTGGTGGGCGACGTGGAGTTCGAAGCGGCCGCCGAACGCGCCGCCTGGATCACCCCGGTGCCCGGCGGCGTCGGCCCCATGACCGTGGCGACGCTGATGGAGAATACGCTGTGGGCGGCGGAGACTTTACATAGGACTAAGGACTAAGGGCTTAGGACTAAGTAAAAAGACCACAACAATATCTATTCAGCTGTAGTTCGAATGCACGGAATCGCCGTAGGTTGGGTTGAATGGAATGAAGCCCAACATGAGGCGCGCTGGAAAACGTTGGGCTTCGCGTTGCTCAACCCAACCTACGAAGACTTAATCCTTACTTAGTCCTAAGCCCTTAGTCCTTAGTCCTGTCACTTCCTTCTCCACGTCGTCCCCTGCGGCCCATCTTCCAGGGCAATGCCCTGCCGGTCGAGTTCGTCGCGGATGCGGTCGGATTCGATCCAGTCCCTGGCCTTGCGCGCGGCGATGCGCCGCGCGATGAGCGCCGCGATCCCTTCCTCGCTCAATCCCGCGGAATCCTCGATCGCGCCGCCGTCCTCCGTGGAGGAAACGCCCGCCCCCTTTCCCTGCAGGAAGAGATCCGCGTCGTCCTGCAGCACTCCGAGGACGCCGCCCAGCCGCCGGAGTAGGGCGGCGAGACGCGCGGCCTCGTCTTCCCGGCCTTCCGCCTTGGCGCGGTTGAGGTCGCGCGCGAGATCGAACAGCGCCGCGATCGCCTCCGGGGTGTTGAAATCGTCGTCCATGGCCGCGCGGAACCGCTGCACATATTCATCGGCCTCATCGACCACGGCAGCGCCGGAGACCGCGATACCGCGCAGCGCGGTATAAAAACGCTCCAGCGCCGCCTTGGCGCCGTTCAGGTTCTCATCCGAATAATTCAGCGGGCTGCGGTAATAGCTGCTCAGGATGAAAAAGCGCACCACCTCCGGCGCGTAGCGCTTCAACACCTCGCGCACGGTGAAGAAGTTGCCGAGCGACTTCGACATCTTCTCCTCGTTCACCTGCACGAAGCCGTTGTGCATCCAGACGTTGACGAACCGGTGGCCGGTGGCGGCCTCGCTCTGGGCGATTTCGTTCTCGTGGTGCGGAAACATCAGGTCCATGCCGCCGCCGTGGATATCGATATGGTCGCCCAGACAGTGGGTGGACATCGCCGAGCACTCGATGTGCCAGCCCGGTCGGCCCGGCCCCCACGGCGAATCCCACTGCGGCTCGCCCGGCTTGGCGGCCTTCCACAGCACGAAGTCGAGCGGATCGTCCTTGGCCTCGCCGATGGCGACGCGCTCGCCGGCGCGCAGGTCCTCCAGCTTCTTGCCGGACAGCCGGCCGTAGCCGTCGAAACGGCTGACGTCGTAATACACGTCACCGTTGTCGGCGGCGTAGGCGTAGCCCTTGTCTATCAGCGCCCCGATCATGGCGACGATCTCGTCGATCGAGGTCGTGGCGCGCGGCTCGTGATCGGGTGGCCGCACGCCGAGCGCGGCGGCGTCCTCGTGCATCGCCCGGATGAAGAAATCGGTCAACTGCTCGATAGTCTCGCCGCGCTCGGCCGCGCGCCGGATGATCTTGTCGTCGATGTCGGTGATATTGCGCACGTAGGTGAGGTCGTAGCCGCGGTCGCGCAGGTAACGCGCCACCACGTCGAACACCACCATGACGCGCGCGTGCCCGACGTGGCAGTAGTCGTAGACCGTCATGCCGCACACATACATGCGCGCCCTTCCGGCCTCGATCGGCCGGAAGGGCTCCTTCCGCCGCGTCAAACTGTTGTAGATCTGGAGCATCGTCGCCTGTCCGTCCCGCGGCTGCGCCCGCGCAAACCGGCATGGTAGCCGAAACCGGCGCCGGGTGCCAAAAGGTGGCCCGGTCTGATAGAATACCGGCCTCGCAACCGTTGTTTACTGAAGGCCTTCCGTCATGCCGAAACCGTTCACGACAACCCTGGGGAAACTCCTGCTCATCATGACCACCTTAGCCGCAACCCCCTCTCATGGCGCCGACGACGCGCCCCGCGTCCTGCTCCAGACCAGCCAGGGCGACATCACGCTGGAACTCGACCGCGCGAAGGCGCCGGTCACCGTGGATAATTTCCTGACCTACGTGCGCGACGGCTTCTACGACGGCACGATCTTCCACCGCGTGATCAAGAACTTCATGATCCAGGGCGGCGGGATGACCACCGACTTCCAGCAGAAGCCGACCCGCCCGCCGGTCAAGAACGAGGCGGACAACGGCCTCAAGAACCTGCGCGGCACCATCGCGATGGCGCGCACCTCCAACCCGCAATCGGCCACGGCACAGTTCTTCATCAACACCGTCGACAACGGCTTCCTCGACTTCCGCGACCAGACCCAGACCGGCTGGGGCTACGCGGTGTTCGGCAAGGTCGTCGCGGGCATGGAAACGGTGGACAAGATCGAAAACCTCCCCACCGGCGGTGGCGGCCCGATCCCGCGCGACGTGCCCAAGACCATGGTGATCATCGAAAAGGCGACCGTTGTCTCCGCCGGGGACCAGCCCGCGGCGCACTGAGCCGGCGCGCCCGCGCGGCGCCCGCCGCCGGACCGGGCGGCGCGGCGCCGTCCGATGACCGTCGCCTTCATCTCCGACCTGCACCTGTGCGCCGAACGCCCGGCACTGGCCGCGCTGCTGCGCGGCTTCCTCCGTTCCCGCCTGCGCGGCGGTGACACGCTCTATATCCTCGGCGACCTGTTCGAGGCCTGGCTCGGCGACGACGCCGTGCTCCCCGACCAGCGCCTCGCGCTGGACGACCTGCGCGCCGCCGCCGAACGCGGGGTCACCCTCTTCTTCATGCACGGCAACCGTGACTTCCTCGCCGGCGCGGGCTTCGCCGCGCAAAGCGGCTGCCGCCTGCTGGACGACCCCACCGTGATCGAACTCGGCGGCCAACGCGTGCTGCTCATGCACGGCGACACGCTGTGCACCGACGATCAGGAATACCAGGCCTACCGTGCCCGCGTGCGCACGCTGGCCTTCCGCGATCACGTCCTGTCGCTGTCGCTCGCCGAACGCATCGCGCTGGCCGAACACTATCGCGGCGAGAGCCGGCGCCTGTCGCGCGACAAGCCGCCCGAGATCATGGACGTCAACCAGCACGCGGTGGAGGAAACCATGCGCGCCCACGGCGTGCGCCGGCTGATCCACGGCCACACCCACCGGCAGGCCATCCACGACTTCACGCTGGACGGCGCGCCGGCCCAGCGCATCGTGCTGGGCGACTGGCATGACACCGGCAGCGCACTGGAATACGCCGACGGGCGCTATCATCTGGGTAATTTCGATCTGGACGATCTCGCCGACCGCCCAATGGGCTGAAGACGGCCGCCGGTTTCACCAACCCTGGAGATGGCGCTGAACCAGTGCGGCGAGTCCCTCGATATGATCCGGCCGCTCGTTGAGCGCCGGGATATAGCGGAACCGCCCGCCGCTCGCCTCGACGTAGAGATCGCGGTTCATCACCGCGATCTCCTCCAGGGTTTCCAGACAGTCGGCGGAAAACCCCGGGCACACCACGTCGACGCTCGCGACGTTCGAGCCGCCCCAGGCGCGCAGGGTCTGGTCGGTGTAGGGTTGCAGCCATTCGGCGTAGCCGAAGCGCGACTGGAAGGCCACCTTCCAGCGGTCCGCGGGGAGGCCGAGTTCAGCGGCGACGAGGCGCGCCGTGCGCTGGCACTGGTCGTGATAGGGATCGCCCTGCGAGCGGGTCTTGCTCGGCATGCCGTGAAAGGAGAACAACAGGCGCTCGCCCGGCGGCTGCGCGCGCCAGGCATCGCGGATCGACTCGGCCAGGGCGCGGATGTACCAGGGCTCGGCGTGATAATCGGAGACCATGCGCAGTTCCGGCACGCGGGTCCAGCCCGCGAGCGTCTGCGCGACGGCGTCGAAGGTCGAGGCGGTGGCCGAGGAGGAATACTGCGGATACAGCGGCACCACCAGCAGGCGCCCGGCGCCGGCAGCGCGCAGCTCCTCCAGCGCGGCGGGGATCGAAGGCGTGCCATAACGCATGCCGAGGGCGAACACCACACGCCCGTCGTCGGGGAAACGCGCGCGCAGGGCCTGCAACTGGCGCTGCGCGAAGACCAGCAGCGGCGAACCTTCCGGCGTCCACACGCCCTCATAGAGCCGCGCCGAGCGGCGCGGTCGCACCTGCAGGACGACACCGTTCAGCAGCGGCAGCCACAACCAGCGCGGCAGCGCGACGACGCGCGGGTCGGAGAGGAACTCGCGCAGATAGCGCCGCACCGCGGGCGCGGTCGGCTGATCGGGCGTGCCGAGGTTGCTTAGCAATACGCCGATGGTTTCCGAAGGTTCCGTCCCGCTGTCTTCTTTCGCTGTGCTCATGCACGATCCCGTTGGCTGTGAAGAAACTTCCGGAGTAAGAACATCTATAAAAACAGTGTAGGTTGGGCTGAACGGAGTGAAGTCCAACCAACGATGGCCTGGCTTACACCCCGTTGGGCTTCGCGTTGCTCAGCCCAACCTACAAGATCCATCCAGGATTCCCGTGGACAATCCCCTCTCCGCCCCGAGGCGGAGAGGGGGTGATGATGATCAGCCCGCCGGCGCCAGCAGCAGCGCATTCATCCTGCGCACGAACGCGGCCGGGTCCTCGAGCTGGCCGCCCTCGCTCAGCATGGCCTGCTCGAAGAGCAGGTGCGCCCAGTCGTCGAAGCGGACGCCGTCCTGTTCCCGCTTCAGCGTCTTCACCAGCGGGTGCTCGGGGTTGATCTCCAGGATCGGGGGATTGGCCGGAATCTTCTGGCCGGTGGCCTCGAGCAGCTTGCGCAGGCTCATGCCCATGTCGTCCTGGTCCACCACCAGGCAGGAGGGCGAATCGGTCAGACGATGGGTGACGCGCACTTCCTTCACCTTGCCGGCCAGCGTCGTGCCCATGCGCTCGGCCAACCCCTTGAACTCCTCCGTGACGACGTCGAGATCGCGCTTCTCCTCCGCGTCCTCCAGCCCGCCCAGGGAAAGCTCGCCCTTGGCGACGGACTGCAGCGGCTTGCCGGCGTATTCGGTCAGCCCGGTCAGCATCCACTCGTCCACGCGCTCGGACAGCAGCAGCACCTCGATGCCCTTCTTGCGGAAGATCTCCAGATGCGGGCTGTTGCGCGCGGCGAGCGGGCTCTCGGCGGTGATGTAATAGATCCTGTCCTGCCCCTCCTTCATGCGCCCGACGTAGTCGTCGAGGGAGATGTCCTGCGCGCCGGACTCGCCGTGCGTGGTGGCGAAGCGCAGCAGCTTCGCGATCTGCTCGCGGTTGGCGTAGTCCTCCGCCGGCCCTTCCTTCATCACGCGGCCGAACTCGGCCCAGAAGGCCTGGTACTTCTCGGGCTCGCCCTCGGCCATGTCCTTGAGCAGGCCGAGCACCTTCTTGACCGAGGCGCCGCGGATCACGTCGAGCTGGCGATTGTGCTGCAGGATCTCGCGCGAGACGTTCAGCGGCAGGTCGTCGGAATCGACCACGCCGCGCACGAAGCGCAGGTAATTCGGCATCAGCCGCTCGGTGTCCTCCATGATGAACACGCGCCGCACGTAGAGCTTGATGCCATGCCCACGCTCGCGGTCCCACAGATCGAAGGGTGCGCGCTTCGGGAGGTACAGCAGGGCGATGTAGGACTGGGTCCCCTCGATCTGGGTATGCACGTGCGCCAGCGGCGCCTCGAAGTCGTGCGCGACGTGCCTGTAGAACTCGTCGTATTCCTCCGCGGTGATCTCCTTGCGCGGGCGCGCCCACAGCGCGGCGGCGCGGTTGACCGTCTCCCACTCGCCCGCCCCGCCCTCGTCCGCCGTCGGCGTTTCGGCCGGCATCTCGACCGGCATTTCAACGGGCAGCGACACGCTGTCGGAATACCTGCGGATGATCTCCCGCAGCCGGTGACCGTCGAGGAACTCGTCCTCGTCCGCGCGCAGGTGCAGCACGATCTCGGTGCCGCGATGCTCGCAGGGCACCGTCTCCAGGGTATAGCTGCCCTCGCCGGTCGACTCCCAGCGCACGCCATGCTCGGGACCGAGGCCGGCACGGCGCGTGGTCAGCGTGACGCGCTCCGCCACGATGAAGGCGGAATAGAAGCCGACGCCGAACTGGCCGATCAGCCGCAGGTCCCCGGCCTGGTCGCCGGTGAGCGACTCGAAGAACTGCCGGGTACCGGACTTGGCGATGGTGCCGATGTGGTCGATGACCTCCTGCCGGCTCATGCCGATGCCGTTGTCCGTCACCGTCAGCGTGCGGGCCTGCCGGTCGCAGGAGACGCGCACCCGCAGCCCGCTCTCCCCCTCGAACAGGGCCTCGTCGGTCAGGGCCTCGAAGCGCAGCTTGTCGCAGGCGTCGGAGGCGTTGGAGATCAGCTCGCGCAGGAAGATCTCCTTGTTGGAATACAGGGAGTGGATCATCAGCCGGAGCAGTTGCCTGGCCTCGGCCTGGAAATCGAGGGTTTCCTTGTGTACTTCGGCGGTCATCGTGACATCGGGCTCCCTGTTGCGATGGGTCGGTCGAGCGTGTTCGCGCGCGCCGCGCGGGGGCGGGCCGGGCGAATCCCGGGCAAACCGGCGCTGCCTGCATGGTAGGGATGGCGGCGCCCGGATTCAAGCCCCGGCGCCGGGGGCGCATAATTCTGTGGCAATCGGCGGGAAAAAAACGCACAATCGGCCCAGAAGCCCTGTCTACAGAGCCCGCGATCATGAACGTCCGTACCGTCGAATCCACCCCCTTCGAGGACCAGAAGCCGGGCACCTCCGGCCTGCGCAAGCGCGTCACCGTATTCCGGCAGCCGCGCTACCTGGAAAACTTCATCCAGGCCCTGTTCAACGCCATCGGCGGCGGCGACGGCAAGACCCTGGTGGTGGGCGGGGACGGCCGCTATTACAACCAGGAGGCGATCCAGACCATCATCAAGATGGCGGCGGCCCAGGGCGTCGCACGCCTGCTGGTGGGGAAGAGCGGCCTGCTCTCGACCCCCGCCGCCTCGAACCTGATCCGCAAGCACCAGGCCGACGGCGGCATCATCCTCTCCGCCAGCCACAACCCCGGCGGGCCCGAGGGAGACTTCGGCATCAAGTTCAACGGCCCCAACGGCGGCCCGGCGTCCGAATCGGTCAGCGAGGCGATCCACCGCGAGACGCGCCGGATCCGCGCCTACCGCATCCTCGAGGCGGGCGACGTCCCGCTGGGCAGGACGGCCGAGCTCACGCTGGACCGTACCCGCCTCCAGATCATCAATCCGGTGACGGACTACGCCGACCTGATGGAGACGCTGTTCGATTTTCCGCGCATCCGCGCCATGATCGAGGCGGGCATGTTCAACATCTGCTTCGACGCCATGCACGCCATCACCGGTCCGTACGCCTACGAGATCCTCGAACGGCGCCTCGGCGCCCTGCCCGGCACGGTCATCAACGCGACGCCGCTCAGCGACTTCGGCGGCGGGCACCCGGACCCCAACCTGACCTACGCCCACGAGCTGGTGGAGATCATGAACCGGCCGACCGCGCCGGACCTCGGCGCCGCCTCGGACGGCGACGGCGACCGCAACATGATCCTCGGCCGGCGCTTCTTCGTCACCCCGAGCGACAGCATCGCGATCCTCGCCGCCAACGCCCACCTCGTGCCCGGCTACCGCAGCGGGCTCACCGGCGTGGCGCGCTCCATGCCCACCAGCCAGGCGCTCGACCGCGTCGCGGCGCACCTCGGCATCCCCTGTTTCGAGACGCCGACCGGCTGGAAGTTCTTCGGCAACCTGCTCGACAGCGGCCGGATCACCCTGTGCGGCGAAGAGAGCTTCGGCAGCGGCTCGAGCCACCTGCGCGAAAAGGACGGCGTGTGGGCCGTGCTGTTCTGGCTCAATATCCTCGCGGTCCGGCGCCAGCCCATCGAGCAGATCGTACGCGAGCACTGGGCCGCCTTCGGCCGCAACTTCTACACCCGCCACGACTACGAGCAGGTCGAGGCGGGCGTCGCCGCCCAGCTCATCGAGGAGCTGCGCGACAGGATCTCCGCCCTGCCGGGCAAGAAGATCGGCGACTACACGGTCGCCTACGGCGACGACTTCAGCTATAGCGACCCGGTCGACGGCTCGGTCACCGCGCACCAGGGGCTCCGGCTCGGATTCACCGACGGATCGCGCATCGTCTTCCGCCTGTCCGGCACCGGTACGGAGGGCGCCACGCTACGCATCTACATCGAAAAATACGTCGCCGACCCCGCGCGTCACGGCGAGGAGACGCAGGACGCGCTGAAGGATCTGGTCGACATCGCGAACAAACTGTCCGGCGTGCTCACGCGCACCGGCCGCGGGGGACCGACGGTGATTACGTAATGGGTGATGGGTGATGATGAGTGATGCATCGCTTCCGACAGATCAGCGAACCGCCGTGATGTCGCCCTCTTCCGCCCCGCCCATCCGCTTGCCCGCTGCCCACCCATCACCCATTACCCATCACTCATCACGACCCCGGGGATAAACCGCATGCGCTATATCCGCCGCTTCTCCGAACTGCACATCGAGGACGTGCCGCTGGTCGGCGGCAAGAACGCCTCGCTGGGCGAGATGTACAACGCCCTGTCCCCGCACGGGGTCAAGGTGCCGGACGGCTTCGCCATCACCGCGGACGGCTACCGCCTGTTCATCGAGCACAACCGGCTGGGCCGGAAGATCGACGAGGCGCTGGACGCGCTCGACACCCATGACGTGAAGGCGCTGGCCTACACCGGGGCCATCATCCGCGAGTGGATCATGTACAGCGAGCTCCCGCCGGAGCTGGCCGACGAGATCGCGCAGGCCTACCGGCGGCTCGGCGAGGAGTACGGCGCGAACCCGGACGTCGCGGTGCGCAGCTCGGCCACGGCGGAGGACCTGCCGAACGCCTCCTTCGCCGGCCAGCAGGACACCTATCTCAACATCCGCGGCCTGCCTCATCTGCTCACCACCTGCCGCCAGGTGTTCGGCTCGCTGTTCACCGACCGCGCGATCTCCTACCGCGTCGACAAGGGCTTCTCCCATCGCGACGTCGCGCTCTCCATCGGCGTGCAGAAGATGGTGCGTTCCGACCTCGGCGCCTCCGGCGTGATCTTCACCATCGACACCGAGACCGGCTTCCCCGACGTGGTGTTCATCACCGCCGCCTACGGCCTGGGCGAGAACGTGGTCCAGGGCAAGGTCAACCCCGACGAGTTCCACGTCTACAAGCCGATGCTGGAGCGGGGCAAACGCCCGATCCTCAAGCGCCAGCTCGGCGACAAGGCGATCAAGATGATCTACACCGGCGACACTGCCGCCGGCATCTCGACCCGCAACGTGCGCGTGCAGAAGGAGGCGCGCGAGGCCTTCGCGCTCACCGACGACGAGGTGCTGCAACTGGCGCGCGACGCCGTGATCATCGAGAAACACTATTCCGCCAAGGCCGGTCGCCCCATGCCCATGGACATCGAATGGGCCAAGGATGGACGCAGCGGCGAGCTCTTCATCGTGCAGGCGCGCCCCGAGACGGTGCAGGCGCTGTCCGACACGCGCTTCCACGAGACCTACCGCCTCAAGACGCGCGGCGAGGTGGTGGCCACCGGCAAGAGCGTGGGCAAGAAGATCGCGGCTGGCCGCACGCGCGTGATCTTCGAGGCCGCGCAGATGAGCGAGCTGCGGCCGGGCGAGGTGCTGGTCACCGACATCACCGACCCGGATTGGGAGCCGGTGATGAAGATCGCCGCCGCCATCGTGACCAACCGCGGCGGACGTACCTGCCATGCGGCCATCGTCGCGCGCGAGCTGGGCATCCCCGCGGTGGTCGGCTGCGGGGACGCGACCCAGGCGATCGAGACCGGCCGGGAGGTCACGGTGTCCTGCAGCGAGGGCGACACCGGCTACGTCTACGCCGGCCGCCAGACGTTCGAGACCGAGCGGGTCGATCTCGCCGCGGACGCGCGCCCGCGCACCCGGATCATGCTCAACGTCGGCAACCCGGAACAGGCCTTCGACAGCTCGCGCCTGCCCAACGACGGCGTCGGTCTGGCCCGGCTCGAGTTCATCATCAACAACAGTATCCGCATCCATCCGCGCGCGCTGCTGGAATACGACGGCCTGGACGAGGCGACACGCCACCGCATCGACGCCATCGTCGCCGGTTACCCGGACCGCCGGACCTTCTACATCGAGCGCCTGGCCGAAGGGGTCGGCACCATCGCCGCGGCGTTCCACCCCCGGCCGGTGATCGTACGCCTGAGCGACTTCAAATCGAACGAATACGCCTCGCTGATCGGGGGCGAGAGTTTCGAGCCGGAAGAGGAAAACCCGATGATCGGCTACCGCGGCGCCGGGCGCTACTATTCCGAGCGCTTCGCGCCCTGCTTCGAACTGGAATGTGCGGCGATGAGGACCGTGCGCGAGACCATGGGGCTGGACAACGTGGCGTTGATGATCCCCTTCGTGCGCACCGTGCAGGAAGGCGTCGAGGTGCTCTCCCTGCTGGGGCGCCAGGGGCTCAAACGCGGAGAGAACGGCCTCAAGGTCTACATGATGTGCGAGATCCCGTCCAACCCGCTGCTCGCCGACGAGTTCCTGCGCCACTTCGATGGCTTCTCCATCGGCTCCAACGACCTCACCCAGCTCACGCTGGGCGTGGACCGCGATTCCGGCATCGTCACCGGCTTCGACGAACGCGACCCCGCCGTGCTGAAGCTGATGGAGATGGCGATCGAGGCCTGCCGCCGCCACGGCAAGTACGTCGGCATTTGCGGGCAGGCGCCCTCGGACTATCCGGAGCTGACGCGCTGGCTGGTCGAGCGCGGCATCGACTCGATCTCGCTCAATCCGGACAGCGTCATCCCGATGACCCGGGTGGTGCTGGAAATGGAGCAGGGGAAAGAGTAAAGATACAAAAGCGAAGTATCGCAGGTTGGGCTGAGCCGCGCGCAGCCCAACATCCCTGTCCGGCCACGTTGGGCTTTACTCCATTCAGCCCAACCTACGGGCTGGATCGTCATTCCCGTGAATGCGGGAATCCAGAACATCCAAAACCCTGGATACCCGCCTGCGCGGGCATGGCGAATCAATCAGACCTCTCTAAAGATAAAAAAACAGTATCGTAGATTGGGCCGAGCAACGCGAAGCCCAACGTCCCTGTCCGGCTGCGTTGGGCTTTATTTCATTCGACCCAACCTACGGGCTGATCGATACAGCCCGCAGACTATAAACAGGGTTGGAATAAAAGGTGGACATGCGTCGCCGCGACGATTCCCGCCTCTCGTTCCGCGCGGACACGATGCGCCCGCGCCGCGACTAGAACAGCACCAGCGCCCAGCTCAGGGTCGCGATGGTCGTGCTCGGGGCGAGTTCGGGATTGCGCAGATTGACCTCCAGCATGAGGGCGTTGGACTCGCTGAAGTCGTAACGCAGACAGAACACGTCGCGGGTCTCGGTGCCGAGCGCGTCCCTCCCGATCAGGGCGGGATCCATGAAGTAGGCGTCGTCGGCGTCGAAGTCCAGCGACTCGCGCCGATAGGTGGCCTTCCACTGATTGGTCAGTTGATAGCCGAACTGGGCGTAGTACGCCGTGGCCGTGTGGTTCCCGGCGTCACCCACGCCGGGTTGGGAATCGTTCCTGAGATGATAGAACTCGGTGAGCAGGGAAAACTTATCGCGTTCATAGCGCAGGTCGAAGCCGATCAGGGACTGCCGCACCAGGTCGTCGCCGCGCTCGAGCAGACCGCCGGCGGTGGCGGACTCGATCACGTTGTTCCTCATGACGAACAGGCCGGGCAGGATCGAGAGTTCGGGTTTGACGTAGCTGAGGCGGCCGAAGAAGGATTTCTCCGGGCTGTAATCGTCCCGGATCGGGACCTCCAGCCTGGAGGCGTCGGCCGTGTCGATCATGTTGCTGTTGGCGATCCCCGCCTCGTAGTGCAGGCCGTTGCCCCAGTCGCCCTCGGCCAGCAGGCCGATCATGTGCATCGGGAAGATGGCGTTGACCGAACCTTCGAAGCTCAGCATGAACGGCCGCGACACCGTATCCTGCAGCAGGATGCCGTGGTGGAAGTGGCGGCTCCAGTATCCGATCGGGGTATGAAACCTGCCGATACCGACGCGGAAGGCATCGGAGAATTCGCGCATGACCCAGTAACGCTGGATCTCGTATTCGAAATCGCCGGAGAAGGTCTGGAACTGCAGCTCGAACAGGGCCTTGGTCTTATCGTCGATGTATTGCGCGGCGTAGAAGTCGAGACTGCCGATCTGGAAATTCGCCTCGTCGTCGGGTACGTCGCTGGCGACGTAACTGAGATCGCCGAAGACCCCGAGGTCGAGCGCACGCGCGGTATTGCCGCCGCACATGAATACGACCGCGCACACCGCCATCGCCCGGAACGCCCGTCTGCCCCTGATCATGTCCGCCCCCCTTACGCCGGCGACACCAACCGTCGCGCGCCGGACGAGATCACTCTTTGCGCAACAGCACCCTGACCGAACCGTTCACCGCCTCCGAACTGATGTAGCCGATCCGGCCCGGCGCCTCGCCGACCCATCTGACCACCGCGCGCTCGTCCAGCCTGGTCTCCGGCGGCGAACCCTTGCCGGTGAAGATGCGCTTGGCCCAGTAGGCCTTCACCTGCGTGGTGTCCTTACCGATTACCTTCTCGTAGAATTCCTCGCGCACCGGGTTCCCGTTCGGGAGATCGATCACTTCGACGCGGGTGCCGTTGTCGAGCTGCACGGTCTTGCCCAGATACAGATTGCGCACGGTCTTCTCGCTCAGCGACGGCACGTCGATGCCGGGACCGCCGATCACCACCACCCCGGCCTCGGCCAGGGCCGACAGCACGAAAGACAGCAACGTGCCCGACACGCATCCCGCTATCCTGCCTCGTGGCATCCTCTCTCTCCTCGCGGACGCCGGAGACACCGCCGGCGTCCGTTTTCTTGCGCGCCGGGCGGGACCCGCCCAGCGGCGGCCGGCGGTCTGCGCCGCCCTTCGACATTCATCCGGTATCGGATGCCGCATGGCAAGCTTTTAAACATGATTCCCCGGCAAAAGCAAGAGAAACGGCGGATAGGATGACGCGACGCTTCGTATGCCCAGGCCCGCTCAGTCGGCGCCCCTGCAGGCGAGCATCAGGTCCATCACGTTGGTCCCGCTCGCGCCGGTGTGGATCAGGTCGCCGCTGGCCTCGAGAAAGGCGCCGGCGTCCGCACGCCGGAGGCAGTCCGCCGGATCCAGGCCGCGCCCGCGCCCGCGCGCCACGGTGGCCCCGTCGACGAGCGCGCCCGCGGCCGTCCCCGGGCCGTCGCCGCCGTCGGTCCCGGCCGCGAGCAGGACATGCCCGGACAGTCCGGCGAGCTCCACGGCCGCGGCGAGCGCCAGTTGCTGGCAGCGGCCGCCGCGGCCCGGCGTCTCCGGCAGCGTCACCACGGTCTCGCCGGACCAGACGTGCAGGAGCGGACCCTCGTCGCGCAACCGGTGCGCCAGACGCCGGCCCGCCGGCTCCGCCTCGCCGGTGACCAGGTTCGGATACAGGCGCACGCGATACCCCAGGGCGTGCGCGTGCTCCGCGGCGGCCCGGCGCGCATCACCGGACGTGGCGATCAGCCGGGTCTCGATGGCGCGGAAACATGGGGCGTCGACGGCGGGCGGGGCCTCCGCATGGGCGGCGAGCCGCGCCAGCCACACCGGCGGCTCCCGCCCCGGCGGCCCGGCGGGCGCGGCGGGGCTCAACGGACCGGAACCGATCACGGCGGGATCGTCGCCGGGCACGTCGGAGATCAGCAATTGCCGCGTGGGCACGCCGCCGAGATACGGTGCCAGCCGCCCGCCCTTGATGCGCGAGAGCCGCGTACGCACCCGGTTGATCGCGGCAATGTCCCAGCCGCACCCCAGCAGCCAGTCGTGCGCGCGCCGCAGTTCGGCGAGCCCGACCGGGTCCGGCGGGACTTCCACCAGCGCGGAGGCGCCGCCCGAGATCAGGAACAGGAAATCCGACGGTGCCGGCGGGCGGGTGACGAACTCGAGCAGACGCGCGCCCGCGCGCAGGCTGTTCGCGTCCGGCAGGGGATGGCCGGCCTCGATGACCTCGACCGGCAGACCGGCGGGAAACCCCGGCGCGGCATGGCCGTATTTGGTGACGACCAGCGCCGACTCCACCGCCGCCCCGAGCGCGTCGCAGGCGCCGAGCGCCATCGGACCCGCCGCCTTGCCGACGGCGACCAGGCGCACGCGTCGGCCCGTCTCCCGGCCGGCCAGGTACGCGCGCACCCGCGCGCGACCGTTCACCGCGGCGACGGCGTGACGATAGATCTCCAGCAGATCGGCGCGCGCGTCGCGGTTCACCGGGGGCCTGCCCGCGCGGACGCGCAGCTTCCTACAGGGCGTCGAATCCGCGTTGCAGATCGGCCATGAGGTCGGCGGTGTCTTCCAGCCCCACTGCGACGCGCACCAGGCCTTCGCGAATGCCGGCCGCCTCGCGCGCCTCCTGGGTGAGGCGCCCGTGCGTGGTGGTCGCCGGATGCGTGATCGAACTCCGGGTGTCGCCGAGGTTGGCGGTGATGGAGATCAGCCGCGTCGCATTGATGAAACGCCAGGCCTCGGCGCGATCGCCGTCCAGTTCGAAGGCCAGCAAACCGCCGAAACCGCTCTGCTGGCGCCGCGCCAGCGCGTGCTGCGGGTGATCCGGCAGGCCGGCGTAATACACCCGCCGCACCGCCGACTGCCCCCCGAGCCACTCGGCCAGGCGCTGCGCGCTGGCGCTGTGCGCCTGCATGCGCACCGCCAGCGTCTCCAGTCCCTTGAGAAACACCCAGGCGTTGAACGGACTGAGGCAGGCGCCGGTGGTGCGCAGCGCGCCGTACACCTCCTTGCCGACCAGCGCCTCGCGGCCGACGATGGCGCCGCCGACGCAGCGCCCCTGACCGTCGATGTACTTGGTCGCCGACAGCACGACGACGTCGGCCCCCAGGGACAAGGGCCGCTGCAGCGCCGCCGTGCACACGGTGTTGTCGACCATCAGCAGACAGCCGTGGCGGTGCGCGAGCGCGGCGAGGGCCGCGATGTCGGCGATCTGCGCCAGCGGATTGGCCGGCGTCTCGACGAACAGCAGGCGGGTATTCGGCCGCAGCGCGGACTCCCACGCGGCCGCATCGGTCAGGGACACGAAACTCGTCTCGACACCGAAACGGCCGAGGTAATTGCCGAACAGCAGCGCGGTATTGCCGAACACCCCATGCGCGCTCACGATGTGATCACCCGCCTTGAGCAGGCCCAGGCAGGCGGTGAGTATGGCCGCCATGCCGGAGGAGGTCGCCACGCAACGCTCGCCGCCCTCGAGCACCGCCAGCCGGCGTTCGAAGGCGTTGACGGTGGGATTGGTGAAACGCGAATAGACGTTGCCGGGTTCCGCGCCGGAGAAACGCGCCGCCGCCTGTTCAGCGCTGCCGAACACGAAGCTGGACGTCGTGAAGATCGGTTCCGACTGCTCCCCCTGTTCGGTACGCAGCGTCCCGGCGCGGATACCGCGGGTCGAGAACCCGTACTGGTCGAACTCATCCGTCATCGCACACCTCCCGGCGGCACGCGGCCACCCATGGCCCATAAACGAAAAAACCCGCATCGGCGCGCGCCAAAGCAGGTGTTCCGCTTTAGCCGCATTTATTACGCGCCCGCAAGCTGAAGATCAAATCGGCGCACACAGCAAGGGTAGGAAACGCGCCGCGGCTTGTCAAGCCGCGGCGCGGACGGGTAGTGTCTCAGTTTGAGTGTTGGCGGGAACATTGGCCGTCCGGACCCAGTCTCAAAGCTGCCACTCGCGCCTACCATTCGATCGCACGCTTTTCGCCGATAGTCATTCGCTGCCTAAAGATTAGCGGCCATCTCGGCTAACTTCGCTACCGTATTCATATTTCGGGCTGTTCCGAGTTTTGCGGCTGGGATCACCAGCCTTGAGTCCCTCATCCCGTCGCCATAGTGCACATAGATTTCTCGCGCACCCAATCGCAATTCCTCGTCTTTGAGGTGCCTCAAATTATCAAGCGCATCGGGCTTCGGCGGCTGGTCCAGAAAAATTACGAGGGTACGATTTGGAGCCGCTTTCGGGAAAGGATTGGCTTTCAAAACCGCAATCATTTCATCCGCCGTACGTACAATGACGCCAACGGACTTGCCAGCAAACGTGCTTAACCGCGCTTCAAGTGCGGCTTTGATCCTTGTTGGCGACGTCTTGGTCTCGAAAACGACATTGCCGCTGGCAATGTAAGTTTGAACCTTCGACCACCCTTTGGCGACGCACATCGCTTTGAGTTCGGCCATAGACAGCTTGCCGGTCCCACCGACATTCACGGCACGCAATAGGGCAATGACCGCAGCCATACTATCTCTTTTGAATCCGATTGCTTTATTGTATTAGACATCGGGCGGCAACTTAGAGCCGGCTTCCGCGCTAGCACAACAAGGTTACGAAAGGCCGGACCGCTCCTGATCGGTTATTCCCGACGGCCGCAAGATCGCCAGATTTCAAACAGAAACACTGCCCGCGGACGGCTACAGGCTCAGCGTGCTGCCGCCCGTTTCCCGGTTGCGCCGGACCTTGTTCTCGTCGCTGCGCTGGCGCTCGAGTTCCTGCAGATAGTCCTTGGTGACGTCGCCGGTGACGTACTCGCCGTTGAAACACGAGGTATCGAAGCGCTTGATGCGCGTATTACCCTTGCCCACCGCCTGGATCAGGTCGTCCAGATCCTGGTAGAAGACGGCGTCCGCGCCGATCCTGCGCGCCACCTCCTCCTCGGTGCGGTTGTGGGCGATCAGTTCGTGCGCCGCCGGCATGTCGATGCCGTAGACGTTGGGGTAACGCACCGGCGGCGCGGCGGAGGCGAAATAGACCTTCTTCGCGCCGGCGTCGCGCGCCATGCGGATGATCTCGTCGGAGGTGGTACCGCGTACGATGGAATCGTCCACCAGCAGCACGCTCTTGCCCTTGAACTCGAGATCGATCGCGTTCAGCTTCTGGCGCACCGACTTCTTGCGCATCTGCTGGCCCGGCATGATGAAGGTGCGGCCGATGTAGCGGTTCTTGACGAACCCTTCGCGGTAATTGACGCCCAGGTCGTGGGCGAGCGCCAGCGCGGCGGTGCGGCTGGTGTCTGGGATCGGGATCACGACGTCGATGTGATGGCCGGCGAAATCCCGCTTGATCTTCTCGGCCAGATGCTCGCCCATGCGCAGGCGCGCCTTGTAGACGTAGATGTCGTCGATGACCGAATCCGGGCGGGCGAGGTAGACGTACTCGAAGATGCAGGGCGAGTGCTGCGGATTGTCCGCGCACTGGCGCGAATACAGCGCGCCGTCCATGGAGATGAACACGGCCTCCCCCGGCGCGATGTCGCGCACCAGTTCGAAGTCCAGCACGTCGAGCGCGACGCTCTCGGAGGCGATCATGTATTCGGTGCCCTGATCCGTCTCGCGCTTGCCGAACACGATGGGGCGGATGCCGTAGGGGTCGCGGAAACCGACGACGCCATAACCGGTGATCATGGCGATCGCGGCGTAGCCGCCGCGGCAGCGGCGATGTACGCCGGCGACGGCGGCGAAGATGTCATTCTCGTCGATGTGCATCTTGCCGCTCTTCTGCAGCTCGTGGGCGAAGACGTTGAGCAGCACCTCGGAGTCGGACTCGGTGTTGATGTGGCGCTTGTCCTCGCGGAACAGGTCCTGCTTGAGCTTCTCCGCGTTGATCAGGTTGCCGTTGTGGGCGAGCGCGATGCCGTAGGGCGAGTTGACGTAGAAGGGCTGGGCCTCGGACGACAGCGTGCAGCCCGCCGTGGGATAGCGCACATGGCCGATGCCGCAGTTGCCGCGCAGATTGATCATGTGCGAGGTGTCGAACACGTCGCGCACGAGCCCGTTGTCCTTGCGCAGGTAGAACTTGGTGCCTTCGCAGGTCATGATGCCCGCCGCGTCCTGCCCGCGGTGCTGCAGCACCGTGAGCCCGTCGTACAGCGATTGGTTCGTATTGCTGCGGCGCACCGCGCCGATAATGCCGCACATTGCCTATCCTCCGTCCGCGACGCCGTCCAACCCGTCCATGGCCCAATCCGACAGGATGGTGAAATAACCGATCAGGCGCGACTGCTGCCAGCCCGCCTCCTGCGCCAGCGGCGTCAGCGCCGCCAGCATCACCAGCACGGCGATCACCACGACGCCGCGCAACGCACCGAACAACGCCCCCAGGGCGCGGTCGGCGAACCCCAGCCCTCCCGTCTGCACCAGCCGCGAAACGAAACTGCTCAGCAGCATGCCGGTGACCAGAACGACGAGGAATATGAGCAGGAAGGCCGCGCCCGTCCGGACACTTTCATAGGGGACCGCTCCCTCCAACAGCCTGGAGGCCGGATACGAGTAACGAAAGGCCAGCCAGAACGACAATACCCATACCGCCAGCGAAAGGACCTCTTTTACGACGCCCCGGAACAGACTCAACAGTGTCGACAGCGCGATGACGGCGATGATGACCACATCCAGCCACGTCATCCCGGCAAGGCCCCTATTCTACCACTATTCGGTGCGCGTACCGCGCCCGTCGTAGGCGACCACCACGGCGCCCAGCTTCATCTCGCGGGCCACTTTCTCGCGTACCTGCTCGCTGCGGGCGCGCTCCACCTCGGGTCCGATGCGCACGCGCAATACCGGCTTGCCGTCGACCACTTCCCGGTCGATGAACACCGCCTTGTAGCCCTTCGCGCGCAGTTGATCGCGCAGGGCGCGGGCGTTCTCCTGGCTGGAAAAGCTGCCCACCTGGACCACCCAGGCCGGCGGTCCGCCCGCGGCCGGGGGGGCCGCGGCCTCCGCCGGCGCGGCGATTTCCGCGTCGCCCGGCGGCACGCTGTCTCCCGCCGCGACCAGCGGCACTTCCTCGACGCGGAAATCGCGGGGCTGCTCCGGGATATTGTCCCGGGCGGAGGGGTTCAACTGCCCGGCGTTGAAATCGAGCACCAGCGGCACGACGATCACCGCCAGCGCGATGAGCACCAAGGCGCCCACCAGGCGATGCTGGAGATTCGGCCGCCGGCCTTCCTGCTGTCTGTACTCCTTCATGGCCGTGCAGATTCTAGCTCAGAGCCCGTGCCGATGATACCGTCCCGCAGCGCGCCCAATACCGCCCCGACGGTATGGAAGGAACCGAAGACGACGATCCGGTCGCCGGGCAGCGCCGCGGCCCGGGCGGCCCGCCGGGCGGCCAGCGGGTCCGCGCAGACGCTCGCCGCCGTCCCCGGCGCCCGGGCGGCGATGGCGTCCCGCAGACGCTCGACCGGCGCCGCCCGCTCCACCGCCAGCGCGCCCAGGTACCAGTCGTCCACTACGCCCGCCAGCGGCGCTATCATCCCCTCGATGTCCTTGTCGTCGAGGATGGCGGTCACCGCGCGCGTGCGGCCCGGCACGGGGCGCTCCGCCAGCATGAGCGCCAGCGCCTGCGCGCCCTCCGGGTTATGGGCGACGTCCAGGATGCACGGCACGCCGTCCACGGACAGGCGCTGAAACCGCCCGGGCAGAGAGACCTTCCGCAACCCCTCCTCCAGGGGAGCCCGCCCCACGTCCAGCCGGTCCCGGAGCAGGTGCAGCGCCATCAGGACGCCCGCGGCGTTGCGGTACTGGAAGCGGCCCGCCAGGGCGGGCGCCGGCAGCCCGTCCCGGCGGACGCCGCCGCCCCACCACGACCAGGCGCCGGAGCCCTCCTCCACCGCGTACCCGAAATCCCGCCCGGCCAGATGCAGCCCGGCCCCCGTGGCCGCGGCCGTCGCGGAGAGGGACCGGGGCGGATCGGGATCGGCGCAGACCGCCGGGCGGCCGCGGCGGAAGATCCCCGCCTTCTCCGCGCCGATGCTCTCGCGGTCGTGGCCGAGCCAGTCCATGTGATCGAGGCTGATGCCGGTCACCAGCGCCACGTCGCCATCCATCACGTTCACTGCGTCGAGGCGCCCGCCCAGTCCCACCTCGAGCACGGCGACGTCGGGCCGGGCGCGCGCGAAGAGATCGAACGCCGCCAGCGTACCGAACTCGCAATAGGTCAGGCTGACCTCGCCGCGCGCGCGGTCCACACGCTCGAAGGCCTGGCACAGCTCCGCGTTCGTCGCCTCGCGGCCGCCGACGCGGACGCGTTCGTTGTAGCGCAGCAGATGGGGCGAGGTATAGGCGGCGACGCGCTGTCCGGCGGCGGAGAGGATCGCCTCGAGCAGGGCGACGCTGGAACCCTTGCCGTTGGTCCCCGCCACCGTCACCACGGGACAGGGCAACGCGGCGCCGAGCCCGAGGGCGGCGGCGACCCGGCGCACGCGCTCGAGCCCGAGTTCGATCCGGCGCGGATGCAGATCTTCGAGCCAGGCGAGCCAGGCGTCGAGGGTGTCGAAGCGCATGGAGGGGGAACTCAGGGGCGGGCGCGGACGGCGCGCGGCGGGATCACGCCGGCGGGCGCTTGGTCATCATCGCGAGCAGGCCGTGGATCTTGTCGCGCATGTTGCGCCGGTCGATGATCAGGTCGATCGCCCCGTGCTCGAGCAGGAATTCGCTGCGCTGGAAACCCTCCGGCAGCTTCTCGCGCACGGTCTGCTCGATCACGCGCGGGCCCGCGAAACCGATCAGGGCGTTGGGCTCGGCGGCGTTGATGTCGCCGAGCATCGCCAGGCTGGCGGACACGCCGCCCATCGTGGGGTCGGTCATCACGGAGATGAACGGGATGCCCTTGGCGTTCAGCCGCGCCAGGACGGCGCTGGTCTTCGCCATCTGCATGAGCGACACCAGCGCCTCCTGCATGCGCGCACCGCCGCTGGCCGAGAAACACACCAGCGGGATGCCGCGCTCGAGACAGATATTGGCGCCGCGCACGAAGCGCTCGCCCACCACGGACCCCATGGAGCCGCCCATGAAACTGAACTCGAAGGCGGCCGCGACCAGTTGCAGCCCCTTCACCTTGCCCGTCATGACGACCAGCGCGTCCTTCTCGCCGGTCGACTTCTGCGCCTGGATCAGGCGGTCGCGATACTTCTTGGAGTCGCGGAAGCGCAGGAAATCCAGCGGCTCGATCTCGGCCCCGATCTCGACGCGCGGCTCGGGGTCGAGAAACATGTCGAGCCGGGCGCGGGCGCCGATGCGCTCATGGAAACCGCACTTCGGACACACGCCGTAGCTGCGTTCGAGCTCGGCGCGATAGAGGATCTGATTACAGGAGTTGCACTTGGTCCACAGGCCCTCGGGGATGGATTTCTTGCGTCCGCCTTCCGTGCGGATCTTCGAGGGCAGCAGTTTCTCGAACCAGTTCATGGCATGGCGCCTCGAAAATGACTCATCGATACATGTGGCCCGGACGCGGGCGCGTGGCGCCGCCGTCCGGAGGGTTTGCCCGAAGGACGCCGCACCTCATCCGGGCCGCACAGAAAACGTTCCGGGCACGGCGGCGTCCGCGCCGTCTCAGCGCGGGGTATCGACCGCCGCGCGCATCTCCCGCAGGCGGGCGCCGATCCTGGCCGTCATGGCCTCCGCGTCCGCCCCGCTCTCCTCCACGATCTTCACCAGCGCACTGCCGACCACCACGGCATCGGCCACGCCCGCGACCGCCGCCGCCGAGGCCGCGTCGCGGATGCCGAAACCGACCCCGATCGGCAGGTTCGTGCGGCCGCGGATCTCGGCCACCTTGGAGCGGACCGAGTCCACATCCAGATTGGCCGCCCCGGTCACGCCTTTCAGCGACACATAATAGAGGAAACCCCGCGCCGCCGCACTGATCGCACGCAGACGCTCCGGCGTGCTGGTCGGCGCCACCAGGAAGATGGGATCCAGCCCGCGGGCCTCGAGCGCCCCGAGCAGGTCGCCGGCCTCTTCCGGCGGCAGATCCACGGTCAGCACGCCGTCGGCCCCCGCCTCCGCCGCGGCCTGCGCGAAGGCAGCGTACCCCATGGCCTCGACCGGATTGAGATAGCCCATCAATACCACCGGCGTGGCGTCGTCACGGCGGCGGAATTCCCGCACCATGTCGAGCACGCCGCGCAGACTGACGCGATGGGCGAGCGCGCGTTCGCTCGCGCGCTGGATCACCGGCCCGTCGGCCATCGGATCGGAAAACGGCACGCCCAGCTCGATGACGTCGGCGCCGGCCGCCGTCATGGCGTGCATCAGCGGCACGGTGACTTCGGGGGCCGGATCGCCCGCGGTCACATAAGGGATCAGCGCCTTTCTGCCCGCGGCGCGCAGCCTGTCGAAACATCCGGCGAGACGGCTCATACCTTGATCCCGTCGCGCGCGGCGACCGTATGGATGTCCTTGTCGCCACGGCCGGACAGGCTGACCACGACGATGCGGTCACGGGGCAGCGTCGGCGCGAGGCGGGCCGCGTAGGCCAGCGCGTGGCTGGATTCCAGCGCCGGGATGATGCCTTCGATCCGCGTCAGCGCATGGAAGGCATCGAGCGCCTCGCCATCGGTGATGGAGACGTAATTCGCGCGCCCGCTGTCCTTCAGCCAGGCGTGTTCGGGGCCGACGCCGGGATAGTCCAGGCCGGCCGAGATCGAATGGGTCTCGATGATCTGGCCGTCGTCGTCCATCATCAGATAGGTGCGGTTGCCGTGCAGGACGCCGGGACGTCCGGCGCACAGCGGCGCCGCATGATGCCCGGTGCGAATGCCGTCGCCAGCGGCCTCGACGCCGTAGATCGCGACTGCGCCGTCGTCCAGGAACGGATGAAACAGGCCGATCGCGTTCGAGCCGCCGCCGACGCAAGCCACCAGCGCGTCCGGCAGGCGCCCCGTCTGCGCGAGACACTGCGCGCGCGCCTCGCGCCCGATCACGGACTGGAAGTCGCGCACCATGGCCG
>JADLCS010000013.1 GCA_020847075.1 Gammaproteobacteria bacterium | reverse complement strand
GTGCTCTTGCCGCTGCCGTTCGGGCCCATGATGCCGATGCGGTCGCCGCGCACGATGCTGGTGGAGAAGTCGCGGATGATGCAGCGTCCGGCGTAGCCGAAGCCGACATGGCGCAGGTCGACCACGCGTCGGCCGGAGGCCTCGCCGATGTCCACGGCGAGGCTGGCCTTGCCCGCGGACTCGATCCGGCGCGCGCGTTCGCGGCGCATCTGCTCCAGCAGGCGCACGCGACCCTCGTTGCGCGTGCGCCGCGCCTTGATGCCCTGGCGTATCCAGACCTCGTGCTCGGCCAGCTTCTTGTCGAAGCGGGCGTTGGCCTGTTCCTCGGCCGCCAGCATCTCCTCCTTGCGGCGCAGATAATTGGCGTAATCGCCGGGGAAGGAACTGAGCCGGCCGCGGTCGAGTTCGATGATGCGGGTGGCGAGCCGGCGCAGGAAGCTGCGGTCGTGGGTGATGAAGACGAGCCCGCCGTTGAAGGAGAGCAGGTAATCCTCCAGCCAGCCGATCGCGGCGATGTCCATGTGGTTGGTCGGTTCGTCGAGCAGCAGCAGGTCGGGCGCGCTGACCAGCGCCTGCGCCAGCAGCACGCGGCGGCGCACCCCGCCGGAGCAGGCGCTGACGGCCTGGTCGGGCGGCAGGTCGAGCCGGCTCAGCACGGTCTCGATGCGCTGCGCGATGTTCCACCCGTCGTGCGCCTCGATGCGCTGCTGCAGGGCGGACAAACCGGCGAGCGCCCCCGGCGCGGCCGCGTCGAGCTGCCGCGCCGCGCGATGATAGTCGGCGAGCAGGCGGCCGAGTTCGCCCAGGCCCGCGCCCACCGTGTCGTAGATGCTCGCGTCGATGTCGAGCGGGACCTCCTGCTCCAGGTGCGAGACGCGCAGGGTATCGCGCCGCCATATCTCACCGTCGTCCGGCTGGGCCTTGCCGCCGAGGACGCGGAACAGGGTGGACTTGCCCGTCCCGTTGCGGCCGATCAGGCACACCCGCTCGCCCGCGGCGATCTCGAGGTTCACCCGGTCGAGCAGGGGGTGATGGCCGTAGGCGAGCGAGACGTCCTTGAGCGTGACGAGCTTCATATCGGGAGGCGCCCGCCGGCGGCGGGCGCGGGCGGGTCTACGGTTGCGTGCCGCCGTCCTGGGGGGGAGTGTTGCGGGCTGCCAGGCGTTCGACGATCTTGAGGCGCTCCTCGTCGGGGAGCTTGTACCAGGTATTGGACTCTTTTTCCGTCATCCCGCACGCGGTGCAGACGTCGTCTTCCATGATGCACACGCTGATGCAGGGTGATTTGACCGTGCTTCCCATGAGGTTTCACCTTCGTTCGTGTTGTCGGGCCGGGATCGGGCCCGCGTATTATCGCATATTTTCCGCGCCGGCACGGGGCGTGCCCGCCGCCCGCTCAGAGGGTGTGCGCGAACGGTAGCGCGACGAACCAGAGGATGTAGCTCAGCGCGACGGCCATCAGGCCGTTGATGCGCGCCGGTCCCCGGTAGGCGCGCCGGTGGCGCTCCAGCAGGACGACCAGCAGCGCGGCGTGCGGCAGCACGAACCACCCGATCCCCCGGTAGGCGTTTCCGCCCACGCCCAGCCACTGCCAGGCCAGCGCGAGCGCCGCCGCGACGACGCCCGCCGCCATGGCGAAGGCGAACGCGCGGCCGGCGCCGAGTTCGGCCGCCAGGGTGCGCTTGCCCGCCGCGGCGTCGGCCTCCAGGTCCGGGATCGCGGACAGCGTGATCGCCGGCAATATGGACCAGAACAGCGGCAGGGCGAGCATCCATGGCCGCGGGTCCGCGGCGCTTCCGCCCAGCAGCAGCCAGCCGCACAGCACGGCCAGGAAGCTGTGCGTGAGCGCGACCACCACTTCCCCCAGCCCGCGCCAGCAGAACCTGAACGGCGGCGAGGTGTAGCCCAGGCAGAGGACGAGGCCGCAGGCGCACAAGGCCCACAGCGTCGGCGCCGGCACCCGGCCGAGGGCGTACAGCAGCACGCCGCAGGCGGCGAAGCCGGCGAGCACGAGCGCCAGGCCGCGGCGCAGCTCGGCGAACCCCAGCGTGCCGTCGACCAGCACGCGGGAGCCGCCGTTGAACGGGCTGAAGTTGCGATTGCGGCGGTCGCTGTCGTAGTCCACGTATTCGTTGACCAGCACGGTGGCGAACTCGAGCAGGAACGCGGCGAGATAGCCCAGCCAGTAGACCGGGCGCGCGAACACGCTGCCCTCGTGGGCCGCGCTCGCGCCCAGGGTATAGGCCAGCCAGGTCATGGGATAGAACTGCAGGCGCATCGCCCGGATCCAGCCCAGCGTCTTCGCGGCCGCGCGCTCGGCGCGGTCCGGCACGCCGCGCGCGAGTCGGTGCCCGGCCGCGCGCGCCAGTTCGATCCAGCGCGCCCGCCGCGGCGCCGTGGAGTCGAAGACGGTGCCGAGGCGCAGCACGCGCACCGGCGTGACGCCGCAGAATTGCAGCGTGGCGCGCTTGAGGGCATTGATGCCCGGCTGGCCGTAGATGAGGCGGTAGACCCAGCCCGGTGTATCCATGGTGACGACGATCTGGGCCGATCTCCCTTTCAGCAGCCTGTCCCAGGTGCCGTCGTCGTGCAGGCGGAAGGCGAAGCCGGGCGTGAAGATACGATCGATGAAGCCCTTGAGCAGGGCGGGCATCGTGCCCCACCAGTTCGGAAAGACGAAGACCAGATGATCGGCCCACACCACCTGCGCGCGCGCCGCGGCCAGGTCGGGCTCGTCCGCCTGCGCGTCCCGCGGGCGGGTGGGATAATTGACGTCGAACGCCAGGTCGCCGAGGCGCAGGGTCTGCACCTCCTGGCCGGACCGGCGCGCGCTGTCCGCGTAGGCCTCGGCCAGCGCCCCGCACAGGCTGCCGTGATTGGGGTGACCGAGGATCACCAGGACCTTCATGCCCCCTCCGCGCGTCGTCCGCCGGCCTCGGGTTCGCCCGGGGCCGGCGAAATATTTCCTGATTCTGCACGAGCTTAGCCGGCATATCAAACCCTGTGTATTCACCCCGCGCGGCGACGGGGCCACCGGGAGGGGCGGGGCGGGCGTGCGGCACCGGGGTGGAGGGGCGGATCGCGGGGGATGCGCGCGGCGGCTGTAATTAAACTGTCACAGGCCTGCTTTATAAAAGGCCATGTTCGACACGGGCACCCCGGGCGGGGCGCGACCGGGGCGAATGGTCGGGCGGCCGCGTGGGGACCCCTCCGCGGTGCCGGTCCGGGTGATCCGGGTGATCCGGGTGACAGGCGACGTATCCCAAAATAGAGGAAGATGACATGGTCAGAAAATCGGTTGTAATGGCGGCAATCACCACGACCCTGCTGGCCGGCGCCGCGTCCGTCCAGGCCGCCGCGCGCGACTATATCAGCATCGTCGGTTCGTCCACGGTCTATCCCTTTTCCACCGTGGTGGCGGAACAGTACGGCAAGTCCACCCGGTTCAAGACGCCCAAGATCGAATCCACCGGCACGGGCGGCGGGTTCAAGCTGTTCTGCGCCGGGGTGGGGGTCGAGAATCCCGACGTCACCAACGCCTCGCGCGCGATCAAGAAGAGCGAGTACGACGCCTGCCAGAAGAACGGCGTGAAGGACATCATCGAGATCAAGATCGGTTATGACGGCATCGCGGTCGCGAACTCCAGGAAGGCGCCCCAGTTGCAACTGACGCTGCGCGACCTCTATCTGGCCCTGGCCAAGGAGGTGCCGGATCCGAAGGGCGGCGACCGCGTGGTGCCGAACCCCTACAAGACCTGGAAGGACGTCGACCCCACCCTGCCGGCCACCAAGATCGAGGTCCTCGGCCCGCCCCCGACCTCGGGCACGCGCGACGCCTTCGCCGAACTGGCGCTGGAGGGCGGCTGCTCCACCTTCGGCTGGATCAAGGACCTCAAGAAGCAGGACGAGGACCGGTTCAAGCGCATCTGCATGACCGTGCGCGAGGACGGCGCCTATGTCGAAGCGGGGGAGAACGACAACCTGATCGTGCAGAAACTGGAGAGCAACCCCAACGCCGTGGGCGTGTTCGGTTACAGCTTCCTGGACCAGAACCGGGACTATGTCCAGGGCTCGATCGTGGAGGGCGTCGCCGCCGAATACGAGGCGATCGCGGAAGGAAAATATCCGATCTCGCGTCCCCTGTTCTTCTACGTGAAGAAGGCCCACATCGGGGTGATCCCGGGCATCGAGGAGTTTCTCAAGGAGTTCACCAGCGAGAAGGCCTCGGGCCCGGAGGGCTACCTGTCGGACCGCGGCCTGATCTCCATGCCGGACGCCGAGCGGGCCAGATTCCGCGACGCGGCGGTGAAACTGACCCCGCTGTCGATGTAAGATCCGTACTGCGGCGGCCGGCGCCTGCCGGCCGCCGGAGGATCGTCACGAACCGTTTCAACGCACAATAACGATAACGAACGGTGTAGACCATGCAAACCTCCATGCTGATCGTGGTCCTGCTGATCCTCAGCTCGATCGCCTTCTATCTGGGCCGGCGGCGCGCCTTCGCGGTCGCGCGGGGCAGGGCGCGGAACCTCCATTCCCTGCCGTCCTATTACGGGTATTACGTCGCCCTCTGGTGCGGCCTGCCCGCCCTGCTGGTGGCGGGACTCTGGTTCTCCGCCGAGGATGCGATCATCACCCGCATGCTGGTCGACAACCTGCCGCCGGAGGTGCGCAGCCTGGAGCCCGGGCGGGTCGATCTGGTGCTGAACGACATCCACAATCTGGTGAACGGCAACATCACCTCGCGCGAACCCGACGCCGCCATGCTGGCCGCGGCCGACCACTACCGCCAGTTGCGCGCCACCAGCCATGCCGCGCTCAGCGTCGTCGCGCTCGCGCTCGCCATCGTCGCCGGCACCTTCAGCCTGACGCGCATCCGGCCGGAACACCGCGCCCGCAACGCCGTCGAGCGCATCGTCATGGCGCTGCTCATCGCCTGTTCCAGCATCGCGATCCTCACCACGGTCGGCATCGTGCTTTCCGTCCTGTTCGAGTCGCTGCGCTTCTTCCAGACGATTTCCCTGTTCGAGTTCCTGTTCAGCCCGCAGTGGAGCCCGCAGACCGCGCTGCGCGCCGACCAGGTCGGCTCCTCGGGGGCCTTCGGCGCCGTACCGCTGTTCGCCGGGACCCTGCTGATCTCGTTCATCGCGATGGCGGTGGCGGTGCCGATCGGCCTGCTTTCCGCCATCTATCTGTCGGAATACGCCGGCCGCCGGCTGCGCGCCAGCGTGAAGCCCCTGCTCGAGATCCTGGCCGGCGTCCCGACCGTCGTGTACGGATTCTTCGCCGCCCTGGTCGTCGCCCCGATGATCCGCGACGCGGGCCTCAGCCTCGGCCTGGACGTCGCCTCGGAGAGCGCGCTCGCCGCCGGCCTCGTCATGGGCATCATGATCATCCCGTTCGTCTCCTCGCTGTCCGACGACGTGATCAACGCGGTGCCCCAGTCCCTGCGCGACGGCGCCTACGGGCTGGGCGCGACGCGCTCGGAGACGGTGCGCAAGGTGATCCTGCCGGCCGCGCTGCCCGGGATCGTCGGCGGCATCCTGCTGGCCGCGTCGCGCGCGATCGGCGAGACCATGATCGTGGTGATGGCCGCCGGCATGGCGGCGAATCTGACCGCCAATCCCCTAGAGGCGGTGACCACGGTGACGGTACAGATCGTCACCCTGCTCACGGGGGACCAGGAATTCGACAGCCCGAAGACGCTGGCTGCCTTCGCGCTCGGCCTGGTGCTGTTCGTCGTGACCCTGCTGCTCAATATCTTCGCCCTGCACATCGTGCGCAAATACCGGGAGCAATATGAATAGCCAGAAACCGACGCGGGACGGCGCCGACGGAATGGACTCCCGGCGCACCATCGAGATCGTGCGCGCCGGCCTGAGACGGCGCCAGGCGGCGGAAAAACGCTTCCGGCTGTACGGCCTGCTGGCCATTCTGCTCGGGCTGGTGTTCCTGTCGGTGCTGTTCGTGAGCATCGTCGGCAACGGTTACTCCGCCTTCGCGCAGACCTACGTCAGGCTGCCGGTGTATTTCGATGCCGCCGTGATCGATCCGGAGGGGACGCGCGACCCCGAGACCCTGGGCAGCGCCGATTACGCCGGCCTGGTCAAGGCCTCGCTACGCGAGATGTTCCCCGCCGTGACCGAGCGCGGCGAACGCCGCGCGCTCTACGGCATCATCAGCAACGGCGCCGGCTTCGAGCTGCGCGACCGGGTGCTGGGCGATCCCGCGCTGATCGGGACCCGGCAGGACGTCTGGCTGGTGGCAGACGACGAGATCGACATGCTGGTGAAGGGGCGCGTCGACCGCACGCTCCCCGAGCTGGATCGCCGCGTCAAGGACGACCAGATCGGCTGGGTCGACCGGCTCGACGCGGAAGGCCGCGTGGAGAAACGCTTCAATACCAATTTCTTCCTCGCGGGCGATTCGCGCGACCCGGAACTGGCCGGCATTCGCGGTGCGCTCGTCGGCTCGCTGTACACCCTGCTCCTGACGCTGGCGCTCTCCTTCCCGATCGGGGTGGCCGCGGCGGTCTATCTGGAGGAGTTCGCCCCGCGCAACCGGATCACCGACCTGATCGAGGTCAATATCAACAACCTCGCGGCCGTGCCCTCCATCGTGTTCGGCCTGCTCGGGCTGGCGGTATTCATCAATTTCTTCGGCATTCCGCGCTCCTCGCCGCTGGTCGGCGCGCTGGTGCTGACGCTGCTGGTGCTGCCCACCATCATCATCGCCAGCCGCGCTGCGCTCAAGTCGGTGCCGCCCTCGATCCGGGAGGCCGCGCTCGGTGTGGGGGCCTCGCCGATGCAGACCGTGATCTATCACGTGCTGCCGCTCGCCATGCCCGGCATGCTGACCGGCACCATCATCGGCATGGCGCACGCCCTCGGCGAGACGGCGCCGCTACTCATGATCGGCATGGTCGCGTTCATCGTCAGCATCCCCGCGGGCGTGTTCGACCCGGCCACGGTGTTGCCGGTGCAGATCTTCCTGTGGGCCGACAGCCCCGAGCGCGCCTTCGTCGAGAAGACCTCGGCGGCCATCGCGGTGCTGCTCGCGTTTCTCATCCTGATGAATGCGGTCGCCGTCATCCTGCGCAAGCGGTTCGAGCGCAGATGGTGATCTATGAATACCTGCGAGAGGGCTAGGCTATGTCGTCTGTGGATATGATCGAGAAAGCGGTACAATCGGAGCGGACCAGTTTCAGGCAAGCGGCGAAGGATATGGATTCTCTCACCAGAAGACCCGAACAGCGCGAAACCGTCGGTGAGGTGCGGGTGGAAGACCCGCGCGTACGCTGCAACGACGTCAATGTCTACTACGGGGAAAAGCACGCCGTGATGGGCGTCAATCTCGACATCGGCCGCAACGAGGTGATCGCGATGATCGGCCCCTCGGGCTGCGGCAAGTCGACCTTCCTGCGCTGTCTCAACCGCATGAATGACACCATCGTGGGCTGCCGCGTCACCGGCCAGATCTTCATGGACGACCAGGACATCAACGCGTCCGGCATCGACGTCGTGCCGCTGCGGGCGATGGTCGGCATGGTGTTCCAGAAGCCGAACCCGTTTCCGAAATCGATCTGGGAGAACGTGGCCTTCGGCCCGCGCATCCACGGGCTCGCCCACAACAAGGCCGAGCTCGAGGAGATGGTCGTCACCAGCCTGCAGCGCGCCGGCCTGTGGGAGGAGGTGAAGGACCGGCTGGAGCAGCCCGGCACCGGGCTGTCGGGCGGCCAGCAGCAGCGTCTGTGCATCGCGCGCACCATCGCTGTCGGCCCCGAGGTGATCCTGATGGACGAGCCCTGCTCGGCGCTCGACCCGATCGCGACCGCGGTGATCGAGGATCTGATCGACGAGCTGCGCGGGCATTATTCCATCGTCATCGTCACCCACTCGATGCAGCAGGCCGCGCGCGTCTCGCAGCGCACCGCCTATTTCCATCTGGGCAACCTGATCGAGGTGGGCGAAACCACGCAGATCTTCACCAATCCGGTGCACAAGCTCACCGAGGATTACATCACGGGCCGCTTCGGCTGACGGCCGTCGCCGCTGCAGCCGATCGATCCGTAACGGGTGGGGCGCGTCATCGTGCAGTCTCTGGAAGGACATTCGGTGCGCCGTTTCGACGGCGAACTCAACAACCTCCATCTCCAGGTGCTGGGGATCGCCGGCCTGGCGACGGACCAGGCGCGGCTCGCCCTGCGCGCGCTGCACGACCGGGATTCCGGGGCCGCGCGCGAGGTCATGCGGCGCGAACGCGATGTCGATACGCTGGAGGTCGAGGTCGACGAGCAGATCGTCGCGATGCTGGCGCGCCGCGCCCCGCTCGCGCTCGACCTGCGCATCATCATCTCGTTTTCCAAGATGGTGACTCACCTGGAGCGTATCGGCGACGAGGCGATGCGCATCGCCGAACTGTGCCTGCGCCTGCACGGGGCGGGGGAGGGCGCGGGCGGCGACGCCCTGCTGGCCGACGCCTATGAGATGGGCCGGGGGGCGGAACGGATGCTTTCCCTCGCGCTGGAGGTGATCGACACCCTCGACGCCGGACGCGCCGAGGAACTGCTGGCGGACCGGGGACGGTTGCAGCTCGAATTCGAGGCCAGCCTGCGGCGGCTGGCGCGCCTGACGCCGGGCGACGGACGCGCGGTCGCGCGGGCGATCGACGCGGTGCTGATCATGAAGGCGCTGGAGCGCATCGGCGACCACGCGCGCAACCTGGCCGAATACGTCGTCTACGTGGTGCGCGGCACCGACGTGCGCCATCGGCAGGACCTGCGGGCGCCGCGCGGGCCGGAATGACGACGGGGCGCTGTCCGTCTCAGCGTTCGAAGCTGTAGATCAGATCGGCGCCCGCGCCCGAACGCGTCCCGCTCTCGGTCTCCAGCGTCCACTTGTCGTTCAGCTTGTAGCGGATCTGGAACGCCGCGGTGTTTTCCACCAGTCCCTGGATGTAGCGCACGTACAGTCGCGGCGACAGCGATTTACCCAGCACCAGCGCGGGGTCGGCGGACGTCTCGCCCGACTCGATGCTCACCTCGCTCAGATTGAACAGTCCGCCGATGCGGGTGGCGAGCGCCTCGCCGCCGACCAGCGCGAGCGAGGTCGCCGCCTGATACAGCGCATGCCCTTCCGTCGCCGAGGCCTGATCGAGCGGGCGGCCCAGGATGAGATAGGACAGCGCGTCGCCGTCGTCCATCGCGGGGTCGGAGAACAGGCGCACCAGCGGCTGTTCCGCCGTGCCCGTCACGCGCACGCCGACCTTGATGTCCTCGCCGCGCTGGCGCGAGGCGACGATGTCGAGCGCCGGATTGTCGATCGGTCCGCCGGCGTACAGCGCGCGGCCCTGGTCGATGTTGAGATTCTGGCCATAGGCGCGGTAACGGCCCTCGACGAAGCGGATCTCGCCCTGGCCGTTGATGTCGGTCGGCGCGTTCATCAGGATGCGCAGGCGGCCGGCCAGGCGGCCGTCCAGCCCCTTGCCCGAGACCTTCACCGCGTCTCCGAGGACGACGAGGAGGTCGCCGTGCACGCGCAGGCCGGCCGTCGTCCCGGCGGGTTCCTGGCCGACGATGACCACGTCCTCGGAGACCTTGGTCGCGGACTCCGCCACGAAGGGTTCGAGGCGCGCGGCGGGGATGGTCAGCGTCCCGCCGAACTCGAGGTCGCCGGGGGTCAGGCGCAGCGTGACGGCGGGAGAGGCGGTGACCTCCGCCGACGGCAGCCGCACGATCTCGACCCGCTCGCCGTCGAGCGCGAAGCGGCCCTCCCAGGCGTCGCGGCCGCGCACGACGCCGTCGCCCTCGATCCCGAGCCGCCCCTCGCCCGAACGCACGGACCCGTCGAGCCGCCAGTGGTTCTGCGCCGCCTGCAGGCGCAGGCTCAGGTCGCGCAGGCCGAGCCCGAGCCGGGCGACGGCGAGCGTCGCGAGCTCGGCGTCGATCTGGCCGTCGATGCGGGGATCGTCGAACGATCCCGACAGCGCGATGCCCGCGCGCAGACGCCCCCGGCCGGGGATCAGGTCGGGCGCCAGCAGTATGATCGGGCTCAGATCGTCCAGGTCGAGATCGACGTGGCCGGCGAGCGCCTGCGCCGGCGAGAACTGCGCCCCGGCGGTGTACCAGGCCGGCAGGCGCAGGTCCGCCCCGGCGCGTGTGCCGTCGGCGACGTCGATGCGGAGTCCCGAGACCAGGTCGTCGCCTTCGCGGCCGATCCGCAGCGCGGCCGAGCGATAGGCCAGGGTGTGGGATTGCGCCCCGCGCTCCTCGTCCGGCAGGGAATAACTCAGCGTGCCGTTGGAGATCCCGGCCCGGCCTTCCAGGGCCTCCACACGTCCGTCGGCATAGACCAGCCGCAGCTCTCCCGCGCCGGTGCCCCCGAGCTGCGCCCCGGACACCGGCAGCAGCGGGGTCAACTCCGCGAGGTTCAGCCCGCTCCAGTTCAGTCCGGCCTGCACACCGTTGCCGGCGGGGGCGCCGGCGCCGGACAGGCAGAGACGGGCCGCGTCCCGCCGCCAGCACCAGTCCTGCAGGGCGAAGGTCTCCGGCGCGAGCGTCAGTCCGGCCGTGTCCTCCTGGTCGTACTCCCCCAGCCGGCCCAGCGCGATCTGGCCGTCGCGCAGGCGCGCCTGCCAGTTCCGTTCCAGCAGCGTCCCGTCCAGCGCCTGTTCGATCCGGTATCCATCGCGTTCCGCCGTCAGACGCAGGGTGTGGTCGCGCGAACGGCCGTCGGCGTCGAGCGTGATCCGGCCGCCGGACCAGGCCTGCGTGCCGGCGCCGTCGGCCCGCGCGCGCAGCTTCCATCGTCCCGCGGGCGCCAGGTCGACGTCGGCGTCGAGCCGCAGCGCGTCCGCGCGCAGTCCGCGAAAGGCGAGGCGGTGTCCTTCGAGTTCGATGCGCGTGCGCAGCGCGGCGGGTGGGCCGCCGATGTCTCCCTGCGTATTCAGGGATCCGCCGAGTTCCGGGTGGAGCGCGGCCAGGGACGGCGCGCGCAACCGCCATTCGAGTCGCCATTGCTCACCGAAGCGGGCGCTGGCGTCGAGCGTCGCGTCGCCGGAGCGCAGGCGCAGATCGTCGACCAGGAGCTCGCCTTTCCGCAGCGCCAGGCGGCCGTGCAGCGCCAGCGGATACTCGCGCAGCGTGCCCTCGACCTCGTCCACGTCCAGCTCGAGCGTCAGGCCGTCGTCATACGCGCCGTGGACCCGCGCCCGCAGGTCGAGCCGGCCGTCGAAGCCCGGCCGATAGACGGCCGGGTCGACGCCTTTCCCGGCGAGCGTGGCGTCCCAGCGCAGGACGGGCGACCAGGCCAGCGTGCCTTGTCCGGACCAGACGCCGTCCAGCCAGGCGCCGGAGAGGTCGGTGACGGTCACACCGGCGCGGTCGCCGTGTCCGGCCAGCGTGAGTTCGAGCGGCGGCACCCGCGGCGGGCGCAGCGCCCCGTCCAGCGTGAAGACATAATCCTCGGGCGTGCCGGAGGCGTGCAGCGTCCCGCGCGGGCTGGAGAGGTCGCCGGCCCCGCCCGCCGGGGGCCAGGCGAGGTCGCGCCAGCGGGCGTCGAGGGTGAAATCGGACGCCGCCCCGTCCGCGATCCGGAGCCCCGCGCTCCCCTCGATCTCCGCCGTGCCGCCGAGCGCGGCGAGGCGGAAGCGGGGCGATTCCCAGCGCGCGCCGCGCCGTGTCAGCGCCAGGTCGAGGACCCAGTCTCCGTGGCGCGGATCGCGCCAGGTGAGATTGCCGTCGGCGTCGAGCGAGTCCGCGTCTCCTTCCGCCCGCACGGTGAGCCCGTCGATCCGTCCGGGCGGCGCCTGCGGCAGCAGCGTGGACGGCGCGAACGGTTCCGCCGTCGCGTGCAGCCGCCAGCGCGGCGCGGCGCCCCGGCCGTCGAGCCCGGTATCGACGCGCGCGGAGGCGTTCAGCGCCAGCGGCTGGGTGAGATGGAGCTGTGCCCCGAGTTGCCGCCAGGTCCCGTCGAGCGCGCCGTCGCCCGCCACGGTGAGGTCCCGCAGGGCGGCCTCTCCCCGCAGCGAGAGTTTCAGCGGATCGCGCGTATTGAGCGGCAGCCGCCCGTCGAGCTCCAGCCGCGCCCACGGCGCGGAGGCGCGCAGGGCGGACAGGTTGACGTGGCCGTCTTCGGCGACGATGCCCGTTTCCAGGCGGTCGATGCCGATCGGTTCCCGCTCCGGGAGCGACAGCGTCGCCGGGCCGGCGACGAGCCGCCCGATCTCGACCGGCATGGGCATCCGGAGGTCGAACGCGGCGTCGCGTTCCGGCGCGTCCGGCCCGGGTTTCACCGTGGCCTCGATCGCGCCCAGCTCGAGCGTGTCGATGACGAGGCGGCCGTCGAACAGACGCCCCGGCCGCCAGTGCAGCGCGATGCGATCGACGCGCAGGTCGATGGCGTCGTTTTCGTAGTGCAGGCCGGTGATGCCCAACGGGCCGGCGAGCCGGCCGTCGAAACTTTCCACCGTCAGTCGGCCCGGCGCCAGACGCTGGGCCTGGTCGAAGGCCCAGCGCAGCCCGGTCTCGGTGTACAGCAGCGTGAGCGCCCCCGCCGCGAGGGCGGCGATGACGGCGAGGGTGACGAGCGCGGGCAGCAGGCGCTTCACAGGTAGGGCCCCACGGTGAGGTGCAGACGCCAGGGGTTGCCGGAACGATCCAGCGCCTGGGCGAGGTCGACGCGGATGGCGCCGATCGGCGTGCGCCAGCGCAGGCCGAAGCCGGCGCCGCGCCGGATGTCGAGGTCGCCCGCGTCGAAGGCGTTGCCGGCGTCCATGAAGACCGCGAGCCCGAAGTTGCCGCGGATGTCCCGCTCGAGCTCGACGCTGCCGACCAGCAGATTCTTGCCGCCGATGACGTCGCCGTTCGCATTGGTCGGTCCGAGCGAGTTGTAGGCGTAGCCCCGGATGCTCTGGTCGCCGCCCGCGAGGAAGCGCTGCGAGGCGGGCAGGTCGGTGAATTCGGGTGTGACGGTTCCGCCGGCCGAGGCGCGCAGGAGCAGGCGGGTCCGTTCGCCCAGGGCGTGGATGTACTTGCCGTCGCTGCGCGTCTGCAGGAACGAGGTATCGGAGAACAGCTCGTCGTAGGCGCCGCGGAATTCGATGCTGAACAGCCAGCCTTCGCGCGCCTGGATGCGCTGCGTGGTGCTCGCGCGTTCCCAGCGCAGGCGCGGGATGAGCAGGGTGGAATCGTCCTCGTTCCCCAGGCGGTAGCGCTCGATTTCGTAGCTGAGCCCGATGCCGCGCAGCCAGCGCCCCTTCTGCTCGGTCAGGTCGACGCCGGTGGATGTCGTGATGCGCCGCACCGTATCGGTGTTCTCGTCGACCCAGGAGACGTGGTAGGCGAGCGAGTCGGTCGCCGGCCGCCGCAGCGGTATCCGGTAGCGCGCGACCGCGCTGGCGTCGATCTCCGAGCGGCGCAGGACGACGTCGTAACGATGGCCGGACGAGTTCGCGCGACGCTTCTCATAGCCGAGCATGCCGCGCGCCCCGGTGTCAGTGGCGTAGCCGATACCGGCGGAATAACGCGCGGGCTTGCGCGCGACCAGCTCGACGCGGATCGGGATCCGGCGGTCCACGGCCTGCTCGGTCTGCGCGACGACCTCGGCCTGTTCGAAGAAATCGCTGTCGGCGAGGACGCGGCGCAGTTCGAGCAGCTTGGCGGCGTCGTACGGATCGCCGCTGCGGAAGGGCAGATAGCCGCGCAGCAGGGCCTCGTCGAAGTCCTGCTGTATGAAACTGACCTTGCCGAAGACGTAGCGCGGTCCGGTCTCGAAGCGCAGGACGATGGCGGCGCGGTAACGTTCGAGGTCGACCAGGATGCGGTGTTCGAGCAGGCTGCCCTCGATGTATCCCCGCTCGCGCGCGAGCCGCAGCAGCTCCTGTTTGGCGTCCTCGTATTCCCGGTGCAGCGGGATATTGTTCTCGCGCAGCGGGAAGCCTTCGCGCCAGCGCCGCAGCTCGGGATCGGAGGCCCCGTCGCCGGTGAGTTCGAGCGTGACCTCGCCCAGGCGGATCGGTTCGCCCGGATCGATCGCGTAGCGCGCGCGCCAGCCCGCCTCGGTGCGGATCAGGCTGCCGTCGACGCGGGCCCGGTAATACCCGAACGGCTCCAGGGCGCGCCGGATCTCGCCGGCGGCGCGTTCGTGCAGGCGGCGGATCAGGGCGTCGCCGAGCAGCGGGTGGTCGCGCTGCTGATAGAGCTCCAGGTTGGCGTGGACGTTGTCCAGCAGCTCGCCCGCCACGCCGGTGATCTCGATCTCGAGCCGCGGCGGCTGGGCCGCGGCGGAGGCGCAGATCAGCAGGAGCGCGCCGATGAGTGCGTAGCTGCGGCCGGACATGAGGCGTGCGCGGGGCGCGGGCAGCGGCTCAGCGCCCTTTTCTGTTCGCGAGATAGGCGCGCAGAAACCAGCCGGCGGCCATGCCGATGCCGAACAGCAGGAGCATCATGAGGGAGCGCGACATCGCCAGGGTCCAGAACAGGAAGCGCAACTCCGTCACCGCGGTGTTCTGGATGATGAAGATAAGGACGATCAGGACCAGGGACAGGCTGGCGGCGAGCTTGGCATTCATGACATTCCCTCAGGGAGGCGATGGGGCTTATTCTAGCCTTTGGCCCTGTTTTTCTGAATCGCCGCCCGCGGTTTTTCCCGCGCCCTGGCGCCGGGCCCGCCGGCCGCGTTGGACGCCGCGGCGTTTGGCGTTATAGTGAGGACGCATGCGTCGGGCGGGCGGTAGTGCCGCGCCGGCGAATCCCAGGAGGGCGCCCCATGACCGTCGGCAGGGTTTGCAACCGGGACGTGGTCGTGACGCGAGCGGAGGATTCCCTCCGGTCCGTCGCGCAACTGATGCGGGAATATCACATCGGCGATGTGGTGGTGGTCGAGGAACGAGACGGGGCGACCGTGCCGGTCGGGATCGTGACCGACCGCGATCTGGTGGTGGAGGTGATCGCCGCGGGCGTGGCGCCCGACGCGCTCGGCGTCGGGGACGTCATGAGTTTCGAACTCGTGACCGCGCATGAGGAGGACAGTCTGTGGGACACCCTGCAGCGCATGCGCGTCAATGCGGTGCGCCGCATCCCGGTGGTCGACGGGCGGGGTGCCCTGGTCGGCCTCCTCACCCTGGACGATCTGCTCGAGCTGCTCGCCGGCGAACTGATGGATCTGGCGCGCGTGGCCGGCCGCCGGCACGACCGCAGACCGCACCCGCCCTGACCCCGCCCGTTCCCCGGAGCCTTGCTCCCGGAATCTTTCGCCCGGATTCGCCGTCCAGTTCCGCCCCCGGGGTACAGAATCCGGCGCGGCCGCCGTAGTAGAGGGGCGGCGGGAGAGCCCTCCGCCGCCGCCCGCGGGTCCGCCCATTCTACGGTGATATCTCCATGAGCTTGAAAACGCTGGTATTCTGCGATTTGTGCAACCCTTTGTGCATCCACCAGATGGACCGCCGCGAACAGGCGCGGGAAGGTGTGGCCGCGGCCGGCCGGCGTTTCACCGATAATTACAGTTGGATCGAAGGCGAGCCCGATGAGATCGCGGATTCGGGCTGGATCGTGACCTCGAACAACAAGCACATCTGCCCGCGTTGCTACGCCCGGCACAAGGACGCGGTCTTCTCCCTGTCCAGCCGGGGCTGAGCGCGCGGCCCGCTCAGGCCTGCGCCACGCGGCATTCCTGCGTCTTGACCACCCGGCCGTCCGGTTCGACGGTCTCGATACGCACCGTGAATCCCCACAGCCGGACCAGGTGCTTCAGCACCTCGTCCGCGGTGTCCGCGTCCAGTGGGCGGCGGCGGTGCTGCAGATGGCGCAGCGTCAGCGAACGGTCGCCCTCGCGGTTCACGTGGTAGACCTGGATGTTGGGCTCGCGGTCGCCGAGGTTGTACTGGGCGGCCAGCGTCTGGCGCAGGTGGCGGTAGCCGGGGTCGTTGTGGATGGCGGTGATCTCCAGCCGGCGCCGGCGGTCGTCGTCCAGCACCGCGAACAGCTTCAGCTCGCGCATCAGCCGCGGCGACAGGTACTGCGCGACGAAGCTCTCGTCCTTGAAGTTCCGCATGGCGAAGTCCAGGGTCTTGAGCCAGTCGGCGCCGGCGATGTCGGGGAACCAGCGGCGGTCCTCGTCGGTGGGCTGTTCGCACAGGCGGCGGATATCGCTCATCATGGCGAAGCCCAGCGCGTAGGGGTTGATGCCGCCGAAGTGATCGCTGTCGTACGGCGGCTGGTGGATGACGCTGGTGTGGGTCTGCAGGATCTCCAGCATGAAGCCTTCGTTGACCAGGCCCTCGTCGTAGAGGCGGTTGAGCAGGGTATAGTGCCAGAAGGTGGCCCAGCCCTCGTTCATGACCTGGGTCTGGCGCTGCGGATAGAAATACTGGGCGATCTTGCGCACGATGCGCACCAGCTCGCGCTGCCAGGGTTCCAGCAGCGGGGCGTTCTTCTCGATGAAGTAGAGCAGGTTCTCCTGCGGTTCGGACGGGAAGCGTTTCTGCGCCCGGTCCTCCTCGCGCGCGCCCTTTTTCGGGATGGTGCGCCAGAGATCGTTGACCTGCGATTGCAGATAGTCCGCGCGTTCGCGCTGGCGCTGCAGCTCCTCGCGCGCCGACAGCGGGGAGGGGCGCTTGTAGCGATCGACGCCGTAGTTCATCAGGGCGTGGCAGGAGTCCAGGATCAGCTCGACCGCCTCCTCGCCGTGGCGCTGCTCGCATTCGGAGACGTAGTTGCGGGCGAACAGCAGGTAGTCGATGATGGCGTCCGCGCTGGTCCAGGTGCGGAACAGGTAGTTGCCCTTGAAGAAGGAATTGTGGCCGTAGGCGGCATGCGCGATGACCAGCGCCTGCATCGCCATGGTGTTCTCCTCCATCAGGTAGGCGATGCAGGGATTGGAGTTGATGACGATCTCGTAGGCCAGCCCCATGTGGCCGCGCCGGTAGCGCTGTTCCACGTTGAGGAACTGCTTGCCGTAGGACCAGTGGTGGTAACCGACCGGCATGCCGACCGAGGAATAGGCGTCCATCATCTGCTCGGCGCTGATGATCTCGATCTGGTTGGGGTAGGTGTCGAGGCCGAATTCGCCCGCAATGCGCCCGATCTCCTGCGCGTAGCGGTCGATCAGCTCGAAGGTCCATTCCGAGCCTTCCGACAGGTAGCGGCTCATGCGGCCGCCTTCTTCTTGAACAGCTTGCGAAAGACCGGATAGATGTCGGTCAGCGCGTCGATCCGCTGCTGGGCGAAGTTCGCGCAGCGCGCCTTCACGTGCTGGTACTCGCGCCACAGGCTCTGGTGCTCGTCCGGCTTGATCTCCACGTAGGCGAAGTACTGCAACAGCGGCATGATCTTCTCGATCAGCAGGTTGCGGCACAGCGGCGAGTCGTCGTTCCAGTTGTCGCCGTCGGAGGCCTGGGCCGCGTAGATGTTCCACAGCGAGCTCGGGTAACGCTCGCCGATGACCTTGTACATCAGCTCCAGCGCGCTCGACACCACCGTTCCGCCGGTCTCGCGCGAGTGGAAGAAGTCCTCCTCGTCCACCTCCTTGGCGGTGGTGTGGTGGCGGATGAACACCACCTCGATGCGCTCGTAAGTGCGCGTCAGGAACAGATAGAGCAGGATGAAGAAAAGCTTGGCGATGTCCTTGCGCTCCTCGTCCATCGAGCCGGAGACGTCCATCAGGCAGAACATCACCGCCTGGGTGGTCGGGCGTGGCTGGCGGATGCGGTTGTTATAACGCAGGTCGAAGGTGTCGATGAACGGGATGACATTGATGCGCGCCCTGAGCCGGCGGATCTCCTCCTCCAGTTCGGCGATACGCACCGGCGCGTCGGCGCCGCCCGTGGCCCGCACCCGCTCCAGTTCCTCCTCCAACGCCCGCGCCTGCCGCGCGTGCGGCGTGCGCAGCGCGATGCGGCGCGACAGCGCCCCCTTCAGCGAGCGGATGACGTTGATATTGGCCGGGATGCCGGCGCGGGAATAGCCGGCGCGAACCTGTTTGAATTCGACCTGGGTGGCGAGCTGGGTCTTGACCAGGTCGGGCAGGGCCAGATCGTCGAAGAAGAACTCGAGGAATTCCTCGCGCGTGAGATTGAAGGCGAAGTCATCCATCCCCTCGCCGCCGTTGCCGGCCTGACCCTTGCCTTCGCCGCCGCCCTCCGGCGGACGCTTGATCTTGTCCCCGGCGACGTATTCGGTGTTGCCGGGATAGACGGCCTCGCGCTCGCCGCCGGGGCCGTGGCGGAAGGTCGGTTCACCGATGTCGCGCGCCGGGATGTTGATCTTCTCGCCGGAGTCGATGTCGGTGATGCTGCGTTCGCTGATCGCGTCGGAGACGGCCTCGCGGATCTGCTGGCGGAAACGCCGGATGAACCGGCGCCGGTTGACCGCGCTCTTGTTCTTCCCGTTCAGCCTCCTGTCGATGACCTGGGTCACGTGCCCTCGCCGTCAGCTCGATTTGCGCACCCGCAGGTACCACTCCGTGAGCAGGCGCACCTGCTTCTCGGTGTAGCCCTTGTTCATCATGCGCTGGACGAAATTCTGGTGCTTGGTCATGTCGTCCTCCGAGGACTTCGGGTTGAAGGAGATGACCGGGAGCAGGTCCTCGGTGTTGGAGAACATCTTCTTCTCGATGACCTCGCGCAGCTTTTCGTAGCTGGTCCAGGGCGGGTTCTTGCCGTTGTTCTGCGCGCGGGCGCGCAGCACGAAGTTGACGATCTCGTTGCGGAAGTCCTTCGGGTTGCTGATGCCGGCCGGCTTCTCGATCTTCTCCAGCTCCTCGTTCAGCGCCGCGCGGTCGAAGTTCTCGCCGGTGTCGGCATCGTGATAATCCTCGTCCTGGATCCAGTAGTCGGCGTAGATCACATAACGGTCGAAGATGTTCTGGCCGTACTCCGAATAGGATTCGAGGTAGGCGGTCTGGATCTCCTTGCCGATGAAGTCGACGTACTGCGGCGCCAGGAAGCCCTTGATGTAGGACAGGTACCTTTCCTCGATTTCCGGCGCGTACTGCTCCTGCTCGATCTGCTGCTCGAGCACGTAGAGCAGGTGCACCGGATTGGCCGCCACCTCGCCGTGGTCGTAGTTGAACACCTTCGACAGGATCTTGAAGGCGAAGCGGGTGGACAGGCCGGACATGCCCTCGTCGACGCCGGCGAAGTCGCGGTATTCCTGATAGGACTTGGCCTTGGGATCGATGTCCTTGAGGTTCTCGCCGTCGTACACACGCATCTTGGAAAAGATGCTGGAATTCTCCGGCTCCTTCAGGCGCGACAGCACGGCGAACTGCGCCATCATGTCCAGGGTGTCGGGCGCGCACGGCGCGGCGCTGAGCGAGCTGTGCTTGATCAGCTTGTCGTAGATCTTGACCTCCTCGGACACGCGCAGGCAGTAGGGCAACTTGACGATGTAGATACGGTCGAGGAAGGCCTCGTTGTTG
>JADLCS010000012.1 GCA_020847075.1 Gammaproteobacteria bacterium | reverse complement strand
TTGGTCTTCATGCCGCGTAGGCCGAAGATCACCTTGCGGTTGCCCTCGCTGGCGAGGTATTCGGCGGCGTTGAGCGATTCTTCCAGGGTGATGCCGAAGCCGCGCTTGAGCAGCACCGGGAATTCGTGCTGGCGGCCGGTGAACTTGAGCAGCTCGAAGTTCTGCGTGTTGCGCGTGCCGATCTGCAGCATGATGCCGGTCGGGTGGCCGGTCTGCTCCAGCGCGGCCTTGATCTCCAGGATGTGGGCCTCGTGCGTCACCTCCATGGCGATGCACTTGATGCCGTACTTGCCCGCCAGTTCGAACACGTAAGGCAGGCAATTCTTGCCGTGACCCTGGAAGGAATATGGATTGGTGCGCGGCTTGTAGGCGCCCATGCGCGTGCACACCTGGCCGTGCTCCTGCAGCGCCTTCATCATGCGCTCGACGTGTTCCGGCGTATCCACCGCACACAGGCCGGCGAAGACGTGCAGGGTATCCTGACCGAAACGCAGGCCGTTGTATTCGAACGAGGTGGGGCGATTGTCGCCTTTGTGACGCCCGAGCACCCGGTATTCCTCCGACACCCGCACCACGCGCTCCACGCACGGTAGTTCCGACATCTCCGCCTCGTCGAGCGCGAGGGTATCGCCGATCAGGTAGATCTCGGTCAGGGTCTGCTGGGTGCCGATCTCCTGATGAATGCGCGCCTGGATGTTTCGCAGATGCTCCAGGTGATTCATCAACTGACGGAACTCGGCGCCGTTCTTATCGGTGTTGGGAGACAGGATCAGGATCATGGTGGTTGTTACCTGTTTATCTAATCTGGTTAGTCTGTAGTCTGGGGCAAGCGCAGCGTAATTTGTGAAGTCTAGGGCTTAGGACTAAGGGCTAAGGACTAAGTAAAAAAATAATGACATTTTGATCCTCATATAAAGGGTAAAGTTTGAGTTTTTTATGTTTTGACTTTCACTCAGCCCTTAGTCCTAAGCCCTTAGTCCTTTCTTTTAGTCCCGAAACCTCCGCATCAGATCCCCATACGCGTCGATACGCCGGTCCCGCAGATAGGGCCACATCCGCCGCACCGTCTCGCCGCGGGCGCGGTCGATCTCGACGAGGAGTACTTCGGGGTCGCGCTCGGCCTCGGCGAGGATCTCGCCCTGCGGTCCGCAGACGAAGCTGCCGCCCCAGAATTCGATGCCGGGCGACTGGCCGGACGGGTCCGTCTCGCGGCCGACGCGGTTGCAGGCGGCGACCGGGAGGCCGTTGGCGACCGCATGGGCGCGCTGGACGGTCCGCCAGGCGTCGCGCTGGCGCGTGTGTTCGTCCTCGTCGTCACGCGGGTCCCAGCCGATGGCGGTGGGATAGAGCAGGATCTCGGCGCCGGCCAGCGCCATCAGGCGCGCGGCCTCGGGATACCACTGATCCCAGCACACCAGCACGCCCAGCCGCCCGGCCGAGGTGTCGATGGGGGTGAAGCCGAGGTCGCCGGGCGTGAAGTAGAATTTTTCGTAATAGCCCGGATCGTCCGGGATGTGCATCTTGCGGTAGGTGCCGGCCAGCGCGCCGTCGCGTTCGAATACGACCGCGGTGTTGTGATAGAGGCCGCTCGCGCGGCGCTCGAACACCGAACCGACGATGACGACGCCGAGCTCGGCGGCGAGCGCGGACAGGGCGCGGCAGGTGGGGCCGGCCGGGATCGGCTCGGCCAGATCGAAGACGGCGGGGTCTTCGGTCTGGCAGAAGTACGGGCCCGCGTGCAGTTCCTGCAGCAGGATGAGCTCCGCGCCGAGCGCGGCGGCCGCGCGGACGCCCGCCGCGCTGCGCGCGAGGTTATCGTCGCGGTCGGCGCCGCAGGTCTGCTGAATCAGTCCGAGTTTGATCGATGCCGTGGTCATGGATGCGGGTTCGTGCCGGGATTCATGCCGCCGGTGCCCGGTCGGTGTCCGGCAGCGTTCCGGCGGGAATCTGCATGGTAGCACAGTGCAGGCTGCCGTTCTGCGAGATCAGGGGCAGGCAGGGGATGTCGATGATCTCGCGGCCGGGGAAGCAGGCGGCGAGGCGTTCCAGGGCGATCCGGTCGGCGGGGTCGTTGTACACCGGCGCCAGCACCGCACCGTCGATGACGAGGAAATTGGCATAGCTCGCCGCCAGGCGCCGCCCGTCCCGGTCACGCTTGGGCAGCGGCAGTGGCAACGGCACCAGGGTATAGGGGCGGCCGTCGGGGTCGCGCAGGGCGGCCAGTTCCACTTCCATCGCCCGCAGCACGGGATAGTGCTCGTCCGTCTCGTCCGCGCAGGAGGCGTAGGCGATGGTGCGCGCGTCGCAGAAGCGGGCCAGTTGATCGACATGGCTGTCGGTATCGTCGCCGGCGAGCCAGCCGTGTTCCAGCCACAGCACGCGGTCGACGCCGAGTTCGGTCCGGAGGCTGGCCTCGATCTCCACGCGCGAGCGGCCGGGATTGCGGGTCGGGGCGAGCAGGCACTGCGTCGTGGTGAGCAGCGTGCCCCGGCCGTCGCTTTCCAGGCTGCCGCCCTCCAGCACGAAATCGGAGCGGCGCAGCGGCGTATCCCCGAAGGCGCCCTGGGCATGCAGGCGGCGGGTGATCTCGTTGTCGTCGCTGGCCTCGTATTTACCGCCCCAGCCGTTGAAGGTGAAGTCGCACAGGATCGGGCGGCCGTCCTCGATCAGGGTGATCGGTCCATGGTCGCGCACCCAGACGTCGTTCGAGGGGGCGATGAAGAAGCGCACCGCCTCCATGCGGACGCGGGCGTGTTCGAGCAGGGCGGCGACGTGTCCGCGGTGCGCCTCGTCCCGGCAGGTGATGATGAGCCGTTCGTGGCGGCTGACCGCCGAGGCGACGGCGGCGAAGACCGGCTCGACCCCGGGCAGCTCTTCCCGCCAGTCGCTGTCGGCGCGTGGCCAGGTGAGCATGACCGCATCCTGGGGTTCCCATTCGGCCGGCAGACGGCGCGGGCGTACGGGAGATGGATGGGGCATGTGCGTGGCCTCGCCTGCGGCATTCGGAGAAGCCGCCTATGATGCCACCAAACGCCCGGCGTGTCTCGCGCCGGGGCGGTGCGGGCTCAGGGTCCGGCGGCGGGTCCGGGCGCGGCGGGGATCACGCTGTGGATGACGTACTGGTGTTCGAAATACACGGTGAACGCGGGATAGACCCAGCGTGTGATCGGGGGGGCGCCCACCGCGGGCAGGACCTGGGCGGGTTTCCCGAGATTCCGTTCGACCGCGCCCATGGTCGCGCCGCGCGCGGGGGCCGCCGTGACGGCGGCGTCCCCGGCCGGAGCGGCCTGGGTCGTGGATGCCGCCGACAGCAGGGTCGCGGCGAGCAGGATGGAGGTATGACGAGTCAGAGATTTCATTGCCTGTGGCTCCCGGTTCGTGGCAAGCCTACAGGGAAACGGCGACGGAAGGAAAGTCTTTAAGGTCGCGATACGGGGAACAGAACCCCGTCACAAAAACAGACCCGGGTCAGAGCGCGTCCGCGTGTCTGACGCAGTTGCGCCCGGCCGCCTTGGCGGCGTACAACGCGCCGTCGGCCTTCTCGAACAGGCTCTCGCTGTTGTCGCCCTTGGCGAAACAGGCCACGCCGAGGCTGACCGTGACGGGGATCCGGTGGTCGCCGTAGATGAGCTCGCTGGAGTCGACCGCGGCGCGGATGCGTTCGGCGAGCCGCATCGCCCCCGGCTTGTTGGTGTTGCTCAGCAGGATGAGGAAGTCCTCGCCGCCGGAACGGAACAGGATGTCGGTGCGGCGCGTACAGTCGCTGAGGGTTTCGGCGACGGTCTTGAGGATGAAATCCCCCGCGAGGTGCCCGTAGCCGTCGTTGATCCGCTTGAAGTGATCGAGATCCGCCGCAATGAGCGACAGCGCGTTGCCGTGCCGGCGCGCGAGCTCCGTTTCGCGGATGAGCGCGCTGTTCATGGCGGTGCGATTGTTGACGCCGGTGAGCGGATCGGTCAGCGCGGCGGTGAGCGCATGCCGGTACAGGATGGCGTTGCGCAGGGGATAGACCAGGCAGCAGAGCAGGTGTTCGAGCAGATGGGTCTCATTGGCAGTGAACTTCCTGCGGCGCGTGAAGACGAGCTGGCCGAGGGTCTGGGCCGCCACCACCAGTTGATAGGAGCAGGAGTGCTTCTCGGGTTTTCCGCGCGCCACCGCGATCTGCAGCGGCTTGTAGTCGTAGGCGATGCTGTTGTGCGGGACCAGTCCCTCGATCTGCTGGGAAAAGACCTCGATCAGCTGGTCGAGTTCGAGCGTGGTCTGCAGCATGCCGGCGATCTGCAGCGCCTTCGCGGTCCCTTCGGGCAGGCCGGCGTCGGTCTCGAGGGCGCTGGACATCAGGGCCAGATTGCCCAGTTCGTAGGCCGCCTCGTTGCCATCCTGTTTCTTATGCTGCGGCATCGATGAGTGATTCCTCAGTGCTCGCCGTGGATTTATTGTCTGGAAATTAGCAACATCCATGCCAGCGATCGTCCGGCGCGGTCCCGAGGGAAGGGCCGCGTTTCGCGGGAATCGCCTGGTCATTCTTAACATACTCTTTCGGCGAAGAAAATAGCCTTCGCGGCGATTTCGGGACTCGGGGACGGATTCGCGCCCGGGTGATGGGTGATGGGTGATGGGTGATGGCAGAAAGGCTGTTCCGGCCGGAACAGTGTGTCGACCGTTTTCTTGAATTACCTATCACCCATTACCCGTTAAACACTCACAAATCCTCCCGGTGCCGGGAGGATGGCGGCGGGGAGGCGGCCATGCTCCGCTGATCGTATCCCGACTTTTCTCCGCTGCGACGGGCTTGTCCCCGGCCGCCGCGGCGCGCATGATGGGGCAACCGATCAGGACATCATCGACGCCATCGGCGCCAGGGAAGGTGCACATGGAAAGGATCCCGCTGTCTTCGGTAGAGGAACTGCTGCGGCTGGTGGACGACCGCCGGCCTCCGCCCGACCGTCCCCTCGGCGGCATTCTGCTCGAATCCGGGCTCATCGATCCGGCGCAACTGGATCAGGCGCTGGCCCGCCAGGGCCGGGAACGTAACAAGCACCTCGGACGCATCCTGGTCGAGAGCGGCGTGCTCAACGCCGGCCAGATCCACCAGGCGCTCGCCCGCAAGTTCGGCATCCCCTGCGTCGCGCTGGATCAGTTGCCGCTGGACGCGGCCGTGCTGGCGCGGCTGCCGGCCGAGTTCGCCGTCCAGCATACGGTGTTGCCGCTGGCCGAGAGCGGCGAGCGTTTGATCGTGGCGCTGGAAAACCCGCTCGATGCCGCCACGCTGGAACTGATCCGTTTCAATACCGGGGCCAGCGTGATCCCGGTGCTGGCCTCGGCGGAAGACATCGCGCTGGCCCACAGCCGCTGCTACTCGAAGGTCGACGAGGACGAGGCGCTGGAGGTGGCCCGCCCGGACACGGCCTATAGCGATCCGGAGGCGGAGGCGCCGGAGGATCCGGCCGCGCGCGCGGCGACGCGCCGGCCCATCGTGCGCCTGCTGAACGCCATCATCCTGCAGGGCATCATGCGCCACGCCTCGGACGTCAATATCCGCCCCGAGCGCGAGCGGATCGACGTCTATTACCGGGTCGACGGCGGTCTGCAGTTCTCCCGTTCGCTGCACAAATCGCTGCTTCCGGCGCTGGTGAGCCGGCTCAAGATCATCGGCCACATGAATATCGCGGAACGGCGCCTGCCGCAGGAGGGCAACGCGCGGCTGCGGCGCGGCGGCCGGGACATCGACCTGCGTGTCTCGGTGATCCCGACCGTGAACGGAGAGAGCGTGGTGATCCGCATCCTGGACAAGGAGGTCGGGCTGAAACCGTTCGCCGGCCTCGGCCTGCCGGAGCGCGAGGCCGGGGAGATGCTGCGCATTCTGCAGCGCCCGCACGGGCTCCTGCTGGTCGCCGGACCGACCGGCTCGGGGAAATCGACCACGCTGTACGCGCTGCTGAACGAGGTCCGCGCGACGGGCGCCCATATCCTGAGCGTGGAGGACCCGGTCGAATACGGCATGGAGGGCGTCGAACAGGTACAGATCGCGGACAGGATCGGTCTGGGTTTCGCCGAGGTGCTGCGCCGCTTCCTGCGCCACGACCCGGACGTGATCATGGTCGGCGAGATCCGCGACGGCGAGACTGCCGCCATCGCCTGCCAGGCCGCGCTCACCGGCCACCTGGTGATGAGCACGCTGCATACGAACAGCGCCCCCGACACCGTCGCCCGGTTGATCGACATGGGCGTCGAGCCGTACATCCTGGCCTCGATCCTGCTCGGGGTGATGTCCCAGCGCCTGATCCGGCTGATCTGCCCCCACTGCAGCCGGTCGCAGGAGGCGCCGCCCCAGGCGGGGGAAGGGCGGGACGGAGGCGGCGGGTTTCTGCGCGGCGCCGGCTGCGCGGCCTGCAATTTCACCGGCTACCGCGGGCGCCGCGTCATCTGCGAGGTGCTGCCCGTCACCCCCGGCATCGCCGCCCTGATCGGCGCCAATGCCCCGGCCGCGGAGCTCGCCGGCCTGGCGCGGGAACAGGGCATGGTTTCCCTGCTGGATCAGGCCCTGCGCCTGGCCCGGGAGGGCAGGACCTCGCTGGAAGAGGCGCTCGCCATCGCCGGCGCCTGAGGGCGCGGCGCCCGTCCGCGCCCGGACGAGGTTCGGCATATACTATTGTCATCGCGCCCAGCCCGCGCCTCGACCGGGAGTCTAGTCATGTGGCACCCATCCCTATACCGTCCGGCCTTCCTGCTCGCGGCCGTATCCCTGTTCACCGGCTGCGGCACCGGTTCCGGCACCGGCGGCGGCAACGCGACCACGGCCAGCGGCATTCTCAAGGACGCCAATATCTCCGGCCTGAGTTATCGCTCCGGAGACGAGGAGGGCGAGACCGGATCCGACGGGCGCTTTACCTATGAGGTGGGCCGCGACGTCACCTTTTCCGTCGGGGATCTGGTGGTGGGCACGGCCCCCGGGCAGCCCGTGATCACGCCGCTGGATTTCTCCCCGGCCGGCCGCGTCGATTCGACCGTGGTCCAGAACATCGTCCGGTTCCTGCTCTGGCTGGACACGGATGCCATTTCTGAGAACGGCATCGAGATCAGTCAGGCCTTGCGCGCGCATGCGGAGGCCACGCCGTCGATCTGGAAACCGGTCGCCTTCAATGTCAGTGAGGGGGATTTCAACGCCGAACTGAACCTGCTCTTCTTCGATATGAACCAGTTTCGCGGGGCGCGTTCCCTGCCGACGGGGCTGGAGGCCAGGGCTCACCTGACCGACACCCTGCAGTGCCTGCGCTCGGGCGCCTTCCGCGGGACGCTGGCGGGCGACGATACCGGCCACCTCGGGGTGATGGTCGATGCGCAGACGAACGCGCTGCGGGGGTTCATCGCCCGCGACGGCGGCCAGGCGCTGATCGCGCTGGACGGGGCCTCTCCGGTCAGCCTGGATCAACAGGCCTTTTTCATCAGCAACGCCACGGTGCCGGACACGCTCTTCATGGGGCGGCTGCTCGACCCGGACACGTTGACCGGCTCCTGGACGATCACGGTGGCGCAGGCGCTCGAGGGAACGTTCCAGGGCGAGCGTATCGGCGGGAATGACGATACGCGTTACCGCTACACCGCCACCTACGAAAACGGCGCCGCCGACGCGGCCGGGCTTTATACCTTCGACATCAACGCCGCGGGCGCGGTGACCGGCGTCGCCTACGGTGTGGATACCGATCAGGAGACCACCCTGTCGGGCGTCTACGACAGCGCCACCGCCTCCCTCATCGCCGTTACCCCCGGGCAGGCCGTCAGGATCGAGGCCACAGTGAATCTCACGGCGGGCACGCTGAATGGCGGCGACAGTCTGGGGAACACCGTCACGGGCAGCGGCTGCCGTCTCAACTAGGTCCGGGCCGCAGCCGCGAGGCGCAAAAATATTTCCCGCCCCTCCTTGACTCCCCCCGGTTCCGGCCGGATTCTTATACCGGTTTTTGTGGCGCAGGGGGCTTCGGAAACTGCATGAGAACACAAGGCGGCCGTTCATGACCGAGGCGGCGATGGAGACACGCGTCGAGATCCGGCCGGCGACGGCGCGCGACGTGCAGGCGCTCGCGCGCATCGAGCAGCGTTGCTTCGATCCTGGCGTCTACGGTCATCTCCTCATGAGCGAGTCGGAATTCGGGCGCATGATCGGGCGTACCCGCTCGATGATCATCGTCGCCGAGGCCGACGGGCGGGTGATCGGCTATGCCGCGCTGTTCTTCATCCGGCGGAAACGGTTGTCCTGGTTTTTTTCGCACGCGGTGGATCCCGCATTCCGCGGCCGCGGCGTCGGTACGAGCCTGTTCCGCGGCGCGGAGCGACAGGCCGTCGTCAACGACTGCCCCTGCATGGTCCTGGAGATCCGCGGTAAACGCGAGTTGTTCGAGCGCTATACGCGTTACGGCTACGCGGTGATCCGGGAGATCCCGCGCTTCTATCCCGACGGCAGCACCGCCATCCGCATGGGCAGGCGTATAAACGGGGGACAGACAGGATGGGGACAGACTTAAATGGGGACAGACTTAAGTCTGTCCCCTAGTCATCTCTGACGGCTCCCGCACTATCCTCCGCGCGCACTCCAGACCACTGCGCACCGCGCCCTCGAGCGTCGCGGGATATCCCGTCGCGACCGCGTCCCCGGCCAGCCAGCAGGCCTCCACCGGCGTCTCCACGTCGGGCCGCCAAGCATTGATGCCCGGCCGGCTCAGGAAGGTCGCGCGCTTGTCGCACAGGGTGAAGATCTCTTCCGGCGCCGGCCAGTGCGGGAAGCACGCCGCGAGTTCGGCGGCGACGCGCTGCTGCAGGACGTCGCGCTCCAGCTCCATGTGCTCTCCCGGACCGCTGATCACCGCCGCGATAAGTCCGGGCTCGCCGCTCACCCCGAGGTCGAAGGCCCACTGGGCGAGCGTCCCGTGCAGGCCGATCATCGGGAGGTCGAGCCGGACGGCCGGGGGATAACGCAGATACAGGGTGCAGATCGGCGCATAGTCGAAACCCGCCATGCGCTCCGCGACCGCGCGCAGGGCGGCGCAGGGCTCGATGAGGCGCAGGCAGGCCGGCGGCGGCAGGGCGAGGACGACGTGATCGGCGTCGAGGCGCGCGCCATCCACCAGCGTCACGCCGGAGATCCGGCCATGCGAGACCTCGAGCGCGGCGGCGCGGCGGTCGAGCAGGATGCGACCGCCGTGTCCCTCGATGAAGCGCCGCGCCGGCTCGGGAAACATGTCCGCCAGGCCGCGGCGCGGCAGCAGGAGATCGCTGTCGCGACGGTCGTAGGCGAAGGCGTCGCGCAGCACGCGCAGGAACATCCCGGCCGAGGCCTCGTGCAAGGGCGTATTGAGCGCCGCGAGGCAGATCGGTTCCCACAGCCTCGAGATCAATCCGGGGGGTTGCCCGTGCCGGAACATCAGCTCCTGCACGGAATAGTCCTCGGGTAGGTCTCTGGAGCGCGCGGCGGCGAGGCAGAACCGCAGTGCGCTCCATTTGTCCGCGCGGCTCAGCCCCTCGGCGCCGAGGATCCCGCCCAGCAGGTGAAAGGGCGCGGGCAGCGCCGCCAGCCTGAGGCGCAACGGCGGGGACGTCGAGGGGGAGGGGGAGAGCGAGAGCAGTTCGAAAGGCCGGCGCCGGAACACGGTCTCCTGCGCGACGCCCATCGCGGCGAGCAGCTCGAGGACGCCGTGATAGGCGCCGATCACCAGATGCTGGCCACTGTCGTATTCGCGTCCGCGGTGGCTGATGCGGGCGGCCCGCCCGCCGAGGCGTCCCGCGGCCTCGATCAGGGTGACCTCGACCCGATGCCGGCACAGCTCCACCGCGGCGGCGAGGCCGGACCATCCGCCGCCCACGACGAGCACGCGGGCCATGTCAGCCGGTCGCTTCCGCCAGCCGTTTCCTGTGCTGCCGTTTCTCCTGCTGCATGGTCTTCCAGGCCAGCCACAGCTTGCGCACCGGCGTGAGGCTGACGCGGTGTTCGAGGACGTTGTAATCGTCGGCCGCGATCTCCTTCAGGGTCTCGAGGTAGATCGCGGCCATGGCGAGGCCGCCGCGCTGGGCATAGCGATCGGCGGCGGGCAGCAGTTCGAAGGCCTTGCGGTAATAGGAACGGGCGCGATCGGCCTGGAAGCCCAGCAGGGCGCGGATACGCTCGTTGGTCCGGTTGCCCATGATCTCGTCGACGTTCACGGCGAAGCGGCGCAGTTCGTCGAGTGGGAGGTAGATGCGCCCGCGCTGGGCATCCTCGCGCACGTCGCGCAGGATATTGGTGAGCTGGAATGCCGTGCCGAGGTTGTGCGCGTATTTCAAGGTCGCGCGGTCGGTGTAACCGAAGATCTCCGCCGACATCAGCCCGACCATGCTGGCCACGCGGTGACAGTACAGCGAGAGATCCCTGAAGCTCGCGTACGTGTCGTGATCGAGATCCATCTCCATGCCGTCGATGACCTCGAGGAAATGCTCGGCCGGCAGATTGAAGCTCTGAACGGGGACGGCGAGCGCGCGCGTGACCGGGTGCTGCGGCGATCCCGCGAACAGGCGTCCGACCTCTTCGCGCCACCAGCCCAGCTTGGCGCGCGCCACGGCCGGCTCGATGCGCGAATCGACGATATCGTCCACCTCGCGGCAGAAGGCGTAAAGGGCGATGATCGCGCGCCGCCTGTCCGGGGGCAGGAACAGGAAGCCGTAATAGAAACTGGAGCCGCTGCGGGCGGCCTTCCGCTGGCAATACTGGTCGGGCGTCATGGCGGGAAAGATACAGGAAAATCCATCGGAAACACAGGGCCGGGCGGCGTTCCTCGCGCTGTTCGTCGTGAGCGATCGCCGGAGGGAACCGGTGTCCGCCGCGAGGCCGTGGCCATGTCTTTGCGCCACGGCCTCCCGCCTCCGGTCTTCCGCTTACAGAATGGGGCCGAGGATCGCGAGCGTATTGTTCCAGACCCGCTTCGATACGCTCCAGGCGTTGACCTCGTCGAGGGTGATGGCCCGGCTGTTCGCGCGATAATGCATCTGGCGCGCGCGCATCCCGGCGGTGACCGCCGCATCGTACAGCAGAATGCAGTTTTCATAGTTCAGGTCGAAGCTGCGCCGGTCCAGATTGGCCGACCCGATCAGCGTGATCTCGCCGTCCAGCGTGATGGACTTGGCGTGCAGGAGGCCGGGCTGGAACTCGTGGATCTTCACGCCCGCGGTCAGCAGTTCCTCGTAATAGCTCCGGCTCGCCGCGCCGACCGCGAAGTCGTCGTTGCGGGCCGGCAGGATGATCGAGGTATCCACGCCGCGGTTCGCGGCCGCGCACAGGGCGGCCTGGATGCCCGCGTTGGGGACGTAATAGGGCGTCGTCACCAGCAGCTCCCGCCGTGCCGCATACATGAGGTTCTCGAACATCTCCGGCATGGCCGAGTTGCGCACGGTCGGACCGGTGCCGATCACCTGCGCGGCGAAACCCCGCCGGGAGGGCGCGAGCGGCCGCCGTAACAGATCGGACAGGTCCTCTCCGGTGCTTTCCATCCAGTCGCTGGCGAAGAGATGCTGATTCTGGCGCGCGACCGGCCCCTCGAAGCGCATCATGACGTCCACCCAGGGCCCGTATTTCGCCTTGGGCAGAAAGGCCGGATCGGCGCAATTCTGGCTCCCGCAATAGCTGATGCGGTTGTCGATGACGAGGAGCTTGCGGTGATTGCGCAGGTCGATACGACCGTTGAAGGCGCGCCACAGCGGGTTGCCGATGCGCAGGGCGCAGGTGGCATGCACGCCCGACTCCGCGATCTCCTTCCATTGGCGGCTGCGCGCCATGTCGCGTGAGCCGAGGTCGTCGATGAGGGCGCGGCAGGCGACGCCCCGCCGGGCGGCCCGCTTCAGCGCCTCGGCCACCTTCGTCCCGTTGCCGTCGTTGAGCCAGATGTAGAACAACAGATGGACGTGATCGACGGCGGCATCCATATCGGCGACCATTTCGTCGATGGCGCGGTCGGAATCCCGCATCAGGCGGGCGCTGTTTCCGCCGACCATCGGATAACCGCTGATCGACGCGCCGACATTGAAGAGCGGCCGGTAGCGCTCCGGCGGTTCGGCCTCGTTTTCCGGCGCGGCCCAGCCGGGCGCGCGTTCCGGAGGGGGCAGCTTCTCGAAGGCCTGCGTCAACCGACCGATCCGTTTGCGACCGATGCTGGTCTCGCCGAAGAACAGATAGGCGAGGACGCCCGCATAGGGGAGCGACAGGACGACGACCAGCCAGGCGATCCGGGATTCGGGCTGGCGGTGCCGCCGTAGCAGGATACGTCCGATGCAGGGTACGACGGTGGCGATGTGCAGCAGGAGCAGGAGCACGGGGCGCCCCGTCCTAGCGGGGAGGGCGGCCGGATCCCGGCCCGTCTTTCATGACCGCGTCCCAGGCCACGGCCATCCACTCCATGCGCGCCAGGCGCGGGCGCCGGAATACATCCTCCCGCTCCGCGGCGAGCCGGTCGAGGACGCGGCGGGCGCCGGACAGGATCATGCGCAATTCGAGGCCGAGGCGGCCGCGCAGCTCCCGGCCGAGCGGCGCCCCGGTAGCGAGCAGGGCGCGGATGCGCCCGACCTGAAGTTGCGTGAGCCGGAGTATGGCGGCGTCGGTACGCCCCGTCGCGATGGCGCCCTCGTCGACGCCGCAGGCGCGCATATCGTCCAGGGGGAAATAGATGCGGCCGTGTTCGCGGTAGTCCTGCGCGATGTCCTGCAGGAAATTGATCAACTGCAGGGCCGTGCATACGGCATCGGAGCGGGTGAGCCTGTCGGGCGTCGCCTCGTCATAGAGATGCAGCAGGAGCCGGCCGACGGGATTGGCGGAACGGCGGCAGTACTCCAGCACCTCGGCGAAGTCCGCGTAGCGCTTCTTCGTCACGTCCTGGCCGAAGGCGTCCAGCAGGTCATGGAACAGCGGCAACGGCAGCCCGAAGCGCCGTCGACTGTCGGCCAGCGCGATGAAGACGGGGTCGTCGCCGGGGTCACCCGCGGCCATGGCGTCGAGGCGGCGCGCGTAGTCGCGCAGCAGGGCGAGGCGGGTTGCGGGCGAACGGTCCTCCTCGTCGGCGAAGTCGTCCGCCGTGCGTGCGAAGGCATAGACGGCGGCGATCGGCCCGCGCAGGCGCGCGGGAACGGCGAACGAGGCGACGGGGAAGTTCTCGTAGTGGCGGCGGGCGAGGCCGAGGCAGTGACGATAGGCCTCGCGCACCCGCGCCGCGGAAGGGGTGGCGGACATCACTCGCCCTGCGAGTCTTCGGCCATGGGCCGGACGCCCTGTTCGATCTGCTCCGGAGCGTCCAGCGGCTTCGCGCCGCTGATGCCGAGCTCGGTGAATTTGCGCGCCCCGGTCAGTACCTGGCGTTCGTAGGACCCGACCGCCTTGTTATAGGTCTCCACGCTGCCCCTGAGCTGGCGGCCGATCTTGTCGAGGTGCTCGCCGAAGGTGGCGAGGCGTTTGTAGAGGTCCTCGCCCAGATCGCGGATGCGTTCGGCGTTCTCGGTGATGGCCTCCTGATTCCAGCCGAAGGCGATCGCGCGCAGCAGGGCGACCAGGCTGGTCGGAGTGGCCAGGATGACCTTGCGGGCGAGTGCGTCCTCGAGCAGCGCCGGGTCGTGATCGAGCGCGGCGCTGAGGAAATGTTCGCCCGGGATGAACAGCACGACGAAGTCGGGGCTGTGCCTGAACTGGCTCCAGTAGGCCTTGCCGGCGAGCTCCTGCACGCGTTCGCGCACCTTGCGGCCGTGACGCTCCAGGTGCTGGCGGCGCGCGGCGTCGTCCGTCGCCTCGACCGCGCTGAGATAGGCGTCGAGCGGCGTCTTCACATCGACCACGATCTCGCGCCCGCCCGGCATGCGCACGATCATGTCGGGCCGGATCGCGCCGTCGGCGGTGTCGGTGTGTTCCTGTTCGTAGAAATCGCAGTGCTGCACCATGCCGGCGAGCTCGACCAGGCGACGCAGGGTCAGCTCGCCCCATTGTCCGCGTACCTCGGGCCGGCGCAGCGCCTGTACCAGGTTGCGCGTCTCGCCGTGCAGGAGCTGCTGGGTCTGGGCCAGCGACTCCAGGTGCTTGCTGATCGAACCGTAGGCCTCCTTGCGCTCGTGCTCGATCTCGCGGATCTGGTTGCGGGTCTTTTCCAGCAGTTCCTTGATCGGCGCGACCAGGTGCTCGATCGCCTGTTCCTTCTTCGTCAGTTCGCCCTCGGCCTGGATATGGAACTGCCTGAGTTTTTCCTGGGCCAGCCGCAGGAACTCGGCGTTGTTGTGCTTCAGCGCCTCGATCGACAGGGCGGCGAAGGTGTCGCCGAGCTGCGCGCGCGCCTGCTCCAGCGCCTGCAGCTTTTCCTGCGCGGAACGGCGCTCGATCTCCAGCGTGGTGTTCAGTTCGGCGAGGCGCAGCTCCAGCGCGGTATGGCGGCGCTGGGCCCGCAGCCGCGCCAGGGCGAAACCGGCGAGGAAGGCGGCGAGGACGGCGACGCCCGCGAGGATCAGCCCGTCCGTCGTCATGAACGATCCGGTTCAGGCATGGGCGCCGATCCAGTCGAGGATATCGAGCGGATCGGCGATCATCCCGTCGGCATCCCATTCGTGCGGCTGGTCGTCCTCTCCCAGATAGCCGAACATCGCCACCAGCGTCTTCATGCCGGCGGCGCGGCCCGCCTCGATGTCGCGCCGCGCGTCGCCGATGTAAAGGCACTGCTCCGGCGCCACGCCGATCAGCGCGCTGGCGTGCAGCAGGGGCTCGGGGTGGGGCTTGCGATTGCGCGTGCTGTCGCCGCTGATGACGCAGGCCGCGCGCGCCGCGAGCCCCAGATCCGCCATCAGCGGGTCGGTCAGCCAGGCGGGTTTGTTGGTCACGACCCCCCATTTGACGCCACGATTCTCCAGCACGGACAGAACCTCCTCCATACCCTCGAACAGCCGCGAATGCCGCGTCAGGCGCTCGCGATAGAGCTGCAGAAAGCGCTCGCGCAGGGCCGCGAAACGCGGACTTCCCTCGTCGACCCCGAAACCGGCGTGCACCATGGCGCGCGCGCCATGCGAGACGTGCGGACGGATGACCTCGAACGGCAATGCCTCCAGCCCATGCTCCGCGCGCAGGATATTCAGCGTCGCGGCGAGATCCGGCGCGGTATCCACCAGCGTACCGTCGAGGTCGAACAGGAAGCAGTGGGGAGTCTGGCTGGTATTGGTGGTCATGGATAAAGAGCTCGGGACTAAGGACTAAGGACTAAGGGCCGAGTAAAACGGTAAGGCTCTATCTTTGGCATCGAGTTTGAACGCCTATCCATGGAAGAAATGCTTTTACTCAGTCCTTAGTCCTGAAACCTTAGTCCTGTGTCTTGACCGCATGCACCAGATAATTCACCCCCACATCCCGGCCCAGGGCATAACGGCGCGTGACCGGATTGTAGCCGAGGCCGGCGAGTTCGCGCACCTCGAGGCCGGCGGCGCGCAGCCAGTGACCGAGCTCGGAGGGGCGGATGAAGCGGGCGTAGTCGTGCGTCCCCTGGGGCAGCATACGCAATACGTATTCGGCGCCGACGATCGCGAACAGATAGGCCTTCGGCGTGCGGTTCAGCGTCGAGAAGAAGAGGTGACCGCCCGGGCGCGCGAGTTCCGCGCAGGAGGCGACCAGCGCGGCCGGGTCGGGCACGTGCTCGAGCAGTTCCATGCAGGTGACGACGTCCGCCGAGGCGGGCGACTGCGCCGCCAGCTCCTCGGCGCGGAGGCACCGGTAATCGACCTCGCGGCCGGACTCGAGCAGGTGCAGGCGCGCCACCGCCAGCGCGGACTCGGCCAGGTCGATGCCGGTGACCCGGGCGCCGAGCCCGGCCATGCCTTCCGCGAGCAGCCCGCCGCCGCAGCCGACGTCTACGACTGTCTTTCCCGCGAGCCGCGCCCGCGCGTCGATGAAGCCCAGGCGCAGCGGATTGATATCGTGCAGCGTCTTGAACTGCCCCCGGGGATCCCACCAGCGCGCCGCCAAGGCATCGAATTTGGCGACTTCGGAGGGATCGACGTTCGAGATCGTAGTATCGGTCATATCGCAAAAGATAGGACTAAGGACTGAGGACTAAGGACTAAGTGAAAACATATCAGGGTCATGGTTTTTTTCATGAGATTGGCGATGACATCTGGGTTCGATTCTACACTCACTAAACGAAGAGTCATTGTTTTACTTAGCCCTTAGTCCTCAGTCCTTAGTCCTGTGTTCTTCTTTTTCCCGAATCTTTTCCCGCCACGCCTCCGTATTCACCAGGATCGCGGCCTCGTCCAGGGTCGTGAGGCGGCGGTCTTTCAGCAGGTGGCGGCCGGCGATCCAGACGTCGCTGACCTGCTGGCGCCCGCAGGCGTATACCAGTTGCGAGACGGGGTGATACACGGGGCGGGACTCGATGTCTCCCAGGCGGACCGCGACGATATCGGCCGATTTCCCCCGCCGCAGGGATCCGATCTCGTCGTCCAGTCCCAGCGCGCGCGCGCCGTTGAGCGTGGCCATGCGCAGGGCGGCGGCGGCGGGCAGCGCGCTGGCGTCTCCGGCCACGGCCTTGGCGAGCAGGGCCGCGGTGCGCATCTCGCCGAACATGTCGAGGTCGTTGTTGCTGGCGGCGCCGTCGGTGCCGAGCGCCACGTTGACGCCGGCCCGGAGCAGCGTGTGCACCGGACAGAAACCGCTGGCGAGCTTGAGGTTCGATTCCGGGCAATGGATGACGTGCGCGCCGGTATGGGCGAGCTGTGCGATCTCGTCGTCGCCGAGCTGGGTCATGTGCACCGCGAGCAGGCGCGGAGACAGCAGGCCGAGCCGTTCCAGGCGCGCGATGGGGCGCAGGCCATGGCGTTCCAGACTGCCCTCGACCTCACCCGCCGTCTCGTGCACGTGCATGTGGACGGGGATGTCCAACTCGTCGGCCAGGGTGCGGATCTTCTGCAGCGGCGCGTCCGAGACCGTGTACGGCGCATGCGGCGCGAACACGGTGCGGATCAGCGGGTCGCCGCGAAAGCGGTCGTGCAGTTCCAGACCCTTGGACAGATACTCATCGGCGTCCGCCGCCCAGGCGGTGGGGAAGTCGATCATGATCAGGCCGATCGCCGCACGCATGCCGGCGTGGCTCGCCGCGCGCGCCGTCTCGTCGGGAAAGAAATACATGTCGTTGAAACAGGTAGTGCCGCCGCGCAGCATCTCCGCGATGGCGTGCTGCGAACCCTGGAAGACGAACTCGGCGCCCACCCAGGCGGCCTCCGCGGGCCAGATGTGATCCTGCAGCCACTGCATCAGCGGGAGATCGTCGGATAGACCCCGGAACAGACACATCGCGGCGTGGGTGTGCGCGTTGACGAGACCGGGGATCAGTGCCTGCTCATCCAGGCGCAGCGCCTGCGCGGCGTCGTAACGGCGCTCCGCCTCGGAAGAGGGCAGGATATCGGCGATGCGTCCGCCCTGGATCGCGAGGGCGTGATGTTCGTATACGGCGCCGTCCGGCTCGACCGGGATGATCCAGCGCGCGTGAATGAGGGTATCGACCGTCGTCATGAAGGGCCCTGCCGGGATCGGGTCCCGCTAGTATAGCGGGAAGCCCCGAAGGAAATCATCCGCGGAAATCACCCGCGCGTGGGCGCGGGATCAGGGCGATTCGGCGTGGCGAACGACGTAGATCTCGACGCGGCGGTTGCGCGCGCGCCCCGAGCGCGTCCAGTTCTCGTCGATGGGGGTATGCTCTCCCAGCCCGCCGAGGCGGAGCAGATCGGCCGCGATGCCCTGGTCGATCAGGTAGTCGCGCACGACGTCCGTCCGCCGGTCGGACAGGCGATCGTTGTAGTCCTCGCCGGCCGTGTAATCGGCATGGCCCTGGATGATCACGCGGTCCACGCCCGTCGCGTGCCGGAGATACAGCGCCGCATCGTCGAGGATCCGGCGCGCCTGCTCGTCCAGCAGGGCGCGGTCGTGATCGAAGAAGACATGGCGCAACGGGATGAACTCGAAGCGGGTGACGGCGGTGGCCGCCTCGGCGCTCACGGTGACCGGCGTCAATACCGGCGCCTCGACGGCGCTGGCCGCGGCGGTGGTCCCCACGGCCAGCAGGCCGGCGGCGACGGCATGGGGAATCGAATGCGAACGGGGTCTCATCCCGGGAAATATCGGCCGCGGCGGGCGTCTCTTAAACTGCGCCGCGCGGGCCCGGGGTGGTAGAATATGGGCCTGCCCGTCAGTGGATAGACCGTGTCCCGGCCGTGCGCGACCCGGCGGGGAGCGGCGGCGTCCAGGGCCCACGGGCGGGATAAAGACGACCAACCGACAGGGAACCTCCCGCGATGAATCTCGATGCTCATGACAGTGTACGGCCCATCCTCTGGCGCGACGGGGCCCTGTGGCTGATCGATCAGCGCCTGCTGCCCCAGCGCAAGGAACAGGTCGTCTGCCGGGACGTGGCCGCGGTGGCGGAGGCGATCCGCAACATGACGGTGCGCGGGGCGCCGGCCATCGGGATCACGGCGGCCTACGGCGTGGTGCTGGCGGCGCGCGACCGTTTCGACACCGCGTCCGCGACCTGGAAGGAAGACATCGAGGAGGATCTGCAACTCCTGGCCGGCACGCGGCCCACCGCGGTGAACCTGTTCTGGGCGCTCGACCGCATGCGCGCCGCGATCGCCGATTGCGGCGGCGGCCCGGGGGTGCGCCTGCTGGAGGAGGCGCGCGCGATCCACGAGATGGACATCGCCGCCAACCGCAGGATGGGGCAGCTCGGCGCGGCGCTGATCGAGACGCCCTGCGCGGTGCTGACGCACTGCAACGCGGGCTCGCTGGCGACGGGCGGATTCGGCACCGCGCTCGGCGTGATCCGCGCCGGTTACGTCACCGACCGCATCCGGCGTGTCTACGCCGACGAGACCCGCCCCTGGCTGCAGGGCGCGCGTCTGACCGCCTGGGAGCTGCTCGAGGACCGCATACCGGTGACCCTGGTGGCCGAGGGCGCGGGCGCCCACCTGATGAAACAGGGGGAGGTCGGCTGGCTGATCGTCGGCTCGGACCGCATCGCCGCCAATGGCGACGTCGCGAACAAGATCGGGACCTATGGCGCGGCGATCGCGGCGCGCCACCACGGGGTCAGGGTCATGGTCGTCGCGCCGACCTCGACCATCGACATGGGCACCCCGGACGGCGGCGCCATCCCGATCGAAACGCGGAAGGAGGAGGAGCTGCTCGCGCTCGCCAACCAGCCGACCGCCGCGCCCGGCGCCCGCGCCTGGAACCCGGTGTTCGACGTGACGCCGGCCGCGCTGGTCGATGCGATCGTCACCGAAAAGGGCGTGGTGCTGGCGCCCGACGCGGCCAAGATGGCCGCGCTGATGAAGCCCTGAACCCGGCCGCCCCGGTCCCGCCCGGGGCGGCGCCTCATCCGTTGGGAGAAGATGCGGCGGTCGTATGCCCTGTGCTAGAATCCCTCCTTTATATATGCCCCGGTACGGGCAGAAAATACTTCACAAGGGACCAGGGAAACATGAGTCGATCGCCGCCCCGCGCGGCGGCCCGGCACATCGAATCGCTCCATGACAGACACCGCCAAAGAGATTCTCCTCACCAACATCGAAGAGGAGATGAAACAGTCCTATATGGACTACGCCATGAGCGTGATCGTCGGACGCGCCCTGCCCGACGTGCGCGACGGCCTGAAGCCGGTGCATCGCCGGGTGCTGTACGCGATGCACGGCCTCAACAACGACTGGAACAAGCCCTACAAGAAGTCCGCCCGCGTGGTCGGCGACGTAATCGGTAAATATCACCCGCACGGCGACACCGCGGTGTACGACTCGATCGTGCGCATGGCGCAGCCGTTCTCCCTGCGTTACATGCTGGTCGACGGCCAGGGCAACTTCGGTTCCGTCGACGGCGACGCGCCGGCGGCGATGCGCTATACCGAGGTGCGCATGTCGCGCATCGCCCACGAGATGCTGGCCGATCTGGAGAAGGAGACGGTCGATTTCGTTCCCAACTACGACGAGTCGGAGCAGGAACCCTCGGTCCTGCCCGCGCGCATCCCGAACCTGCTCATCAACGGTTCGGCGGGCATCGCGGTCGGTCTCGCCACCAATGTGCCGCCGCACAACCTGAACGAGATCATCAATGCCTGTCTCGCGCTGATCGACGACCCGGCGATCGACATCTCCGGGTTGATGGAGCATGTCCCGGGCCCGGATTTCCCCACCGGCGCGATCATCAACGGGGTGCGCGGCATCCACGAGGCCTACCGCACCGGGCGCGGGCGCATCTACCTGCGCGCGCGCGCGCGATTCGAGACGGACGACTCCGGTCGCGAACGCATCATCGTCACCGAACTGCCCTACCAGGTGAACAAGGCCCTGCTGCTGGAGAAGATCGCCCAGTTGGTGAAGGAAAAGCGCCTCGAGGGCATCTCCGAACTGCGCGACGAGTCCGACAAGGACGGCATGCGCATGGTCATCGAGCTGAAGCGCGGCGAGATGGGCGAGGTGGTGCTGAACAATCTCTATCAGCACACCCAGATGCAGAACGTGTTCGGGATCAACATGGTCGCCCTGGCGGAGGGGCAGCCGCGCCTGCTCAATCTCAAGCAGGCGCTGGAGGCCTTCCTGCAGCACCGGCGCGAGGTGATCACGCGGCGCACGATCTACGACCTGCGCAAGGCGCGCGAACGCGCCCATGTGTTGGAGGGGCTGACCGTCGCGCTGGCGAATATCGACGAGATCATCGCCCTGATCAAGGCGGCGCCCGGGCCGGCCGAGGCGAAAGCCGAATTGATGGCGCGGAGCTGGGCCCCGGGGGTACTGACCGAGATGCTGGCGCAGGGCGACGCCGGCCTGGCGCGGCCCGAGGGACTGGAGGCGGCCTTCGGTCTGCAGGCCGGCGGCTACCGCCTGTCGGAGGTCCAGGCCCAGGCGATCCTGGACCTGCGCCTGCACCGCCTCACCGGGCTGGAGCAGGAAAAAATACGCTCAGAATATAAAGAGATACTCGAGACAATTAAAGGATTGATCGAGATTCTGTCTAACCCCGAGCGGCTCATGCAGGTGATCCGCGACGAGCTGCTCGCCGTGCGCGAGCAGTTCGGCGACGCGCGCCGCACCGAGATCCAGCACGACCAGACCGATCTCTCGATGGAGGATCTGATCCCGCCCGAGGACGTGGTCGTCACGATCTCCCACGGCGGCTACGTCAAGTCGCAGCCGGTCGAGATCTACCAGGCGCAGCGGCGCGGCGGGCGCGGCAAATCGGCCACCGCGATGAAGGAGGCCGATTTTATTGATAAACTCTTCGTGGCCAATACGCACGATACCATTCTGTGCTTCTCCAGCCACGGCAAGGTCTACTGGCTGAAGGTCTACGAACTGCCGCAGGCGAGCCGTAACGCGCGCGGCAAGCCGTTCGTGAATATCCTGCCGCTGGAGGAACACGAGCGCATCAACGCCGTGCTGCCGGTGCGCGAGTACGCGGAGGACAAGTACGTCTTCATGGCCACCAGCAACGGGACCGTGAAGAAGACGCCGCTGACCGATTTTTCCCGTCCGCGCTCGAACGGCATCATCGCCATCGAACTGGAAGAGGGCAACCACCTGATCGGGGTGGACATCACCGACGGCGGCAAGGACATCCTGCTGGTGTCGAGCGGCGGCAAGGCGGTGCGTTTCCACGAGGACACCGTGCGCCCGATGGGCCGCGTCTCGCGCGGCGTGCGCGGCATCCGGCTGGCGGACGATCAGCGCGTGATCTCGCTGCTGATCGCCGACGACAAGGGCTATGTGCTGACCGCGACCGAGCACGGCTACGGCAAGCGCACCCGCATCGACGAATATCCGGTGCATGGGCGCGGCGGGCAGGGCGTCATCTCCATCCAGACCACCGAGCGCAACGGTCCGGTAGTCGGGGCGGAGCTGGTGTTCGACGGCGACGAGATCATGTTCATCACCGCAGGCGGCACGCTGGTGCGCACCCACGTGGACGAGATCTCGGTGCAGGGGCGCAATACCCAGGGCGTGCGCCTGATGCGTCTGGACGAGGGCGAGCGCCTGGTCGGCATCGACCGCTTCGAGAGCCTGGAGGAAGAGGGTGAGGAGTAAGGAGTGAAGAGTGAGGCGTAAGGAGCAAGAACCAACTATTTTGGAATCACTGCGGAGCAAGTAAACCAGAGGCGGGTTCGGGTTTGATTTTTTACCCCTCACACCTCACCCCTCACGCCTCACGAATTTATAAGGTGTAACCATGCGCGTATACAATTTCAGTGCCGGTCCGGCGATATTGCCGGAGGAAGTTCTCCAACGCGCGGGCGAGGAGATGCTCGACTGGCGCGGCAGCGGCATGTCGGTCATGGAGATGAGCCATCGTGGCAAGGCCTATCTGTCCATCGCGCGCCAGGCCGAGGCCGACCTGCGCGAGCTGCTCGCCATCCCGCCTGGTTACAAGGTCCTGTTCCTGCAGGGGGGGGCGAGCCTCCAGTTCTCCATGGTGCCGATCAACCTGCTGCGAGGCAAACGCACGGCGGACTACATCAATACCGGAGCCTGGTCCAAGAAGGCGATCGACGAGGCCAAGCGTTTCTGCGAGGTGAACGTCGCGGCCAGTTCGTCCGCCAGCAAGTTCACCACCGTACCGCCGCGCGCCGAATGGAAGCTGAATCCGGACGCCGCCTATGTGCATTACACGCCCAACGAGACCATTGGCGGGGTCGAGTACCCCTTCGTCCCGGAGACGGGCAATGTACCGCTGGTCGCGGACATGTCTTCCACGCTGTTGTCGCGGCCGATCGACGTGTCGAAGTTCGGCCTGATCTACGCCGGCGCCCAGAAAAACATCGGTCCGGCCGGTCTGGTCATCGTCATCATGCGCGAGGATCTGATCGGCGAGGTGCTGCCGGGCATGCCGGTGATGCTCGATTACAAGACCCACGCCGAGAACGAATCGATGTACAACACCCCGCCGACCTACAGCTGGTATATCGCCGGGCTGGTGTTCGACTGGCTCAAGCGCCTGGGCGGCCTGACCGCGATGGCGAAGATCAACCAGCGCAAGGCCGGCAAGCTCTACGATTACATCGACGCCTCCGGCTTCTACCGCAACCCGGTGGACAAGCCCTGCCGCTCGTGGATGAACGTGCCGTTCACGCTGCCCGAGGAGGCGCTGGATGCAGTCTTCCTGAAAGAGGCCGAGGCGCAGGGGCTCTCCACACTGCAGGGCCACCGTTCCGTCGGCGGCATGCGCGCCAGCATCTACAACTCCATGCCCGAGACCGGTGTGGACGCGCTGGTGGAATTCATGAAGGAGTTCGCGAAGCGGAATGGGTAGACCCAGGGCCGCAAGGCGCGATGGGTGATGGGTAATGGGTGATGAGACCCGCAGGTTGGGCTGAACACGGCGAAGCCCGACGGACAGGACTGCTCGTTGGGCTTTATTTCATTCAGCCCAAGCTACGGGGCGGAGACCGTGATATGGGATGGGTATATTGAGTGATGAGTGATGGGTGATTATGGGTGATTAAATGCGTACAGGCTTTCGTATCTTACCCATCACTCATCACCCATTACCGTTCACCCATCCATCACCTTTCGTAATGACTGAGGCGCTATGTACAAGATCCTGACCCTGAACAACATCTCCGTACTCGGGCTGGAGCGTTTCCCGCGCGAGTCGTATGAGATCGCCTCCGAGATCCCGCATCCGGACGCGATCCTGCTGCGCTCGTTCAAGATGCACGGCATGGCGATCCCCGAGACGGTGAAGGCGGTCGGCCGGGCCGGGGCCGGCGTCAACAATATTCCGGTGCCCGAGCTGAGCAAGCGCGGCATCCCGGTATTCAACGCCCCCGGCGCGAACGCCAACGCGGTCAAGGAGCTGGTGGTCGCCGGCATGCTGCTCGCCTGCCGCAACATCTGTCAGGCCTGGGATTTCGCCCGCAACCTGGAGGGCGACGACGACGCCATCGGCAAGCAGGCCGAGGCGGGCAAAAAGGATTTCGTCGGCTTCGAACTGCCGGGACGCACCCTGGGCGTGGTCGGCCTCGGCGCCATCGGCATCAAGGTCGCCAACGTCGCCATCGACCTCGGCATGCGCGTGATCGGTTACGACCCCAAGATCACCGTGCAGGGCGCCTGGCGTTTGTCCTCCGAGGTGCAGCAGGCCGCGAGCCTCGACGATATGCTGAGCAAGGTGGATTTCGTCAGCTTCCACGTGCCGCTGAACGACGAGACCCGCGGCATGATCAACGCGGACCGGCTCAAGCGCATGAAGAACGGCGCGGTGATCCTGAACTGCGCCCGCGAAGGCATCGTCGATACCGCCGCGGTATGCGCGGCCATCGACGCCGGCAAGATCTATTCCTACATCTGCGATTTCCCTGGCCGCGAACTCAAGGCCCGCAAGCGCGTGATCGCCTTGCCGCACCTCGGCGCGTCCACCGGGGAGGCAGAGGAAAACTGCGCCATCATGGTCGCGGATCAGGTCCGTGACTACCTCGAGAACGGCAACATCTTCAACTCGGTCAACTTCCCCGAGGTGCACATGTCCCGCACTGAAGGCCACCGCATCGCCATCGCCAACGCCAATGTGCCGAACATGGTCGGTCAGATCTCGACCGTGATGGCGAAGGCCGGCCTGAACATCATCGACCTGCTCAACAAATCGCGCGGCGAGATCGCCTACACCCTGGCCGACGTCGACCAGAAAATCCCGGCGACAGTCGTGGAGGGCATCCGCGGGATCGATGGGGTGTTGAATGTGCGGGTCATCGACTAGTGAGGCGTGAAGCGTGAGGCGGCAAGGCGCAAAAGATAATCCTGCTCTTTCAGGAAACCTCCGTGATTTCCGGCTGATGATGCCTAACTCCTCACGCCTCACGCCTCGCGCTTTCCGGATTTGAAATGTCCGACGAAGGCCAGCTGAAATCCATCCGCGCGCGCATCGACCAGATCGATGAGAAGCTGCAGGATCTGATCACCGAGCGGGCGCGTTGCGCGCTCGAGGTGGCGCGCCTGAAGCAGGCCTCCGGCGATGCGGATTATTACCGGCCGGAGCGGGAGGCGCAGGTGTTGCAGACCGTGCTCGGGCGCAATCGGGGGCCCCTCGACGACGAGGTGGTGGCGCGGTTGTTCCGGGAGATCATGTCCGCCTGCCTGGCGCTGCAACGCCCGGTGGCGGTGGCCTACCTCGGGCCGGAGGGCACCTTCACCGAGGCCGCGGTGTTCAAGCATTTCGGCCGGGCGGTGACCGCGCGCCCGCTGGCCGCCATCGACGAGGTCTTCCGCGATGTCGAGGCGGGGGCCGTGGATTACGGCGTGGTGCCGATCGAAAACTCCTCCGAAGGGGCGGTCGATCACACCCTGGACATGTTCATGAGCTCTCCGCTCAAGATCTGCAGCGAGATCGAGCTGCGCATCCATCACAACCTGCTCGGCCGGGCCGCGGAAGCGGGCGCCGTCAAACGCGTCTATGCGCACCAGATGGCGCTGGCGCAATGCCGCGAATGGCTCAACGCGCACCTCTCCGGCATCGAATGTCTCCCGGTCAGCAGCAACGCCGAGGCCGCGCGGCGGGCGCAGGAGGAGGCGGGCGCGGCGGCGATCGCCGGCGCCAACGCCGCTGCCATCTACGGTCTGGACGTCCTCGCGGCCAACATCGAGGACAAGCCGGACAACACGACCCGCTTCCTGGTGATCGGCCGCAAGATCCCCGCGCCCAGCGGGCGCGACAAGACCTCCCTGCTGGTCTCCACCTCCAACAAACCCGGCGCGCTGTACCGCCTGTTGAAGCCCCTCGCCGAACACGGGATTTCCATGAGCCGCATCGAATCGCGGCCGTCGCGGCGCGAGATGTGGGAGTACGTCTTCTTCATCGACATCGAGGGCCATATCCAGCAGCAGAGGGTGGCGCAGGTCATCGAGATCCTGGACAATGAGGCCGCCGTGCTCAAGGTGCTGGGTTCGTATCCCTGCGCGGTGCTATAGGGGGCGGACTGCTGTAGGGGACGGACTTAAGTCCGTCCCTAATGAATTGCTGGATAAACAGGTGTAACACATGATCATCATCATGAAGGCCGGTTCGACCGAATCCCAGATCGAGGGCGTGGAGGGGTATCTGCGTTCGCAGGGGCTGCAGCCGCATACCTCCCGCGGCATGCAGCGCACCGTCATCGGCGCGATCGGCGACGAGCGCGAGATCGACCTGAACCGTATCGATGCGCTGAATGGGGTCGAGCGCGTCGTGCGCGTCATGAAACCCTACAAATTCGTTTCGCGCGAATCGCACGGGCAGGACTCCGTCATCGACGTGAAGGGCATCCCGATCGGAGGCAAGACGATCCAGATCATCGGTGGACCCTGCTCGGTGGAGACGCCGGAGCAGATGGAAGCGGCCGCCGCCGGCGTCGCCGCCGCGGGCTGCCGCCTGATGCGCGGGGGCGCCTTCAAGCCGCGTACCAGCCCGTATTCCTTCCAGGGCAAGGGCGTCGAGGGCCTGGCCATGTTCCGCGCGGCGGCGGCGCGCCACCACCTGCCCATCGTCACCGAGCTGATGGACGTGCGCATGCTGGACACCTTTCTCGAACAGAAGGTCGACGTCATCCAGATCGGCACGCGCAATATGCAGAACTTCGATCTGCTGAAAGAGGTCGGACGCAGCACCCATACCCCGGTGATCCTGAAACGCGGGCTGTGCGCGACGATATCCGAGTGGCTGATGGCGGCCGAATACATCGCGGCGGGCGGCAATCACAATATCATCTTCTGCGAGCGCGGCGTGCGCACCTTCGAGGATGCCTACCGCAACATGCTCGACGTCACCGCCGTGCCGATGCTGAAGCGCGAAACGCATCTGCCGGTGCTGATCGATCCCAGCCATGCCGGCGGCAAGGCGTGGATGGTCCCGGCGCTGTCGCGCGCCGCGATCGCCGCCGGCGCGGACGGCCTGCTGGTGGAGATGCATCCCAATCCGCCCGCGGCGTGGTCGGATGCCGATCAGGCGCTCGATCCGCCGGAACTGGCGAACCTGATGGTTCAGTTGCGCGGCATCGCCCAGGTGCTGGGGCGCGATCTCTAGCGCATCCTCCGGCGCCGTTCCGACATGTCCATCCCCCCTCCCGCGCAACGACTGACCATTATCGGCGTCGGGCTCATCGGCGGCTCCCTGGCGCGGGCGCTGCGGCGTGAGCATCCGGCCCTCGAGGTCGTCGGCTGCGGGCGTCAGTTGCCCAATCTGCGGCGCGCGCTGGAACTCGGCGTCATCGACCGTTACGAGACCGATCCGGCGCGCGCGGTACAGGACGCCGACATGGTGGTCGTGGCCGTGCCGGTCGGATCGATCGAGACCGTCTTCGCCGCGATCGCCGGGCACCTCGCCCCCGAGGCCGTCGTCACCGACGTCGGCAGCACCAAGGGCAATGTGGTGACCGCCGCATACCGCCGCCTCGGCGAACGGCTGGGCAGTTTCGTCCCCGGGCATCCGATCGCGGGTACGGAGCGCAGCGGTGTCGAGGCCGCGTTCGCGGAGCTGTTCGAGGGCTGCCGCGTGATCCTGACCCCGTTGCCCGAAACGGACCGCGCGGCGGTCGAGCGTGTGCGCGCCCTGTGGCGGGAGACCGGCGCGCGCGTGAGCGAGATGGATGTACGGCACCACGACGCGGTCCTGGCCGCCACCAGCCACCTGCCGCACCTGCTGGCCTATACCCTGGTCGACAGCCTGGCGAGCATGGACGACAGCGAAGAGATCTTCGGCTATGCCGCCGGCGGTTTCCGCGACTTCACGCGGATCGCCTCGTCGGATCCCGCGCTGTGGCGCGACATCTGCCTGGCCAACCGCGACGCCCTGCTGGAGACCCTGCAGCGTTTCAGCACAGACCTTTCCGCCGTCGCCGACGCCATCCAGAAGACCGACGGCGAGGCGTTGATGAAGGTATTCGGGCGGGCGAAGGAGGTGAGGGACAGATTCGCCGCACGGGGAAAGATCAAAAGTCCGGAATGAGAAAATTAGGACTAAGGGCTTAGGACTAAGGACTAAGTGAAAAGAAAAAATACATCGAAACTTTGTGTATACACTCAGCCATGATATTCATCGGGATACATTGCGTACAATCGTCTTTAACAAGGCCCGGAGATTGGGTTTTGGTTTTAACTCAGCCCTTAGTCCTTAGCCCTGGTTTTTAAGTCCAGAATGAGAAAATCAGGACTAAGGACTTAGGACTAAGGGCTAAGTGAAAAGAAAAAATACATCGAAACTTTAGTGTATACACTCAGCCATGATATTTATCGGGATACATTGCGTACAATCGTCTTTAACAAGGCCCGGAGGTTGGGTTTTGGTTTTAACTCAGTCCTTAGTCCTTAGTCCTTAGTCCTTAGTCCTGGTTTTTATATGTCCAAAGAGTATATCTTCGACATCACCCCCGGCGGCCGTCTGAGCGGCGATATCCGCGTCCCCGGCGATAAATCCATCTCGCACCGGTCGATCATGTTCGGTTCGCTGGCCGACGGGGTCACCGAGGTGGAAGGTTTCCTGGAGGGAGAGGACAGTCTGGCGACGCTGGCGGCGTTTCGTCGCATGGGCGTCGTCATCGACGGGCCGACGCAGGGCCGGGTGCTCATTCACGGCGTCGGCATGCATGGTCTGCGCGCCCCCGATGGCCCGCTCGATCTGGGCAATTCCGGCACCTCGATGCGCCTGATGGCCGGGCTGCTCGCCGGTCAGCCCTTCGACACCACGCTGACCGGAGACGCCTCGCTGTCGCGCCGGCCGATGCGCCGGGTGACGCAACCCCTGGGAGAGATGGGCGCGCGCATCGAGACCGAGGCCGCGGGCACACCCCCGCTGCGACTCCGGGGCGGATCGCCGCTGCGCGGCCTACGCTACGACATGCCGGTCGCGAGCGCGCAGGTCAAGTCCGCGTTGCTGCTGGCCGGACTCTACGCCGAGGGCGAGACCTGCGTCACCGAACCCGCGCCCACGCGCGATCATACCGAGCGCATGCTCACCGCCTTCGGTTATCTGATCACGCGCCACCACAATACGGTCTGTGTGAAGGGCGGAGGGCGGCTCAACCCCGTCCGCATCGCGATCCCGGCGGATATCTCCTCCGCGGCGTTCTTTCTGGTCGGGGCGGCGATCGCGCCGGGGTCCGACGTGACGCTGACCGACGTCGGCATCAACCCGACCCGCATCGGCGTGATCAATATCCTGCAGCAGATGGGCGCGTGCATCGACATCGTGAACAAGCGCATGTTTGGCGGTGAACCGGTGGCCGATCTGCGCGTACGCGCGGGCGAGCTCCGAGGCATCGACATCCCGGTCGAACAGGTCCCGCTCGCCATCGACGAATTCCCCGCGCTCTTCATCGCCGCGGCCTGCGCCACGGGCCGGACGGTCCTGACCGGGGCCGAGGAACTGCGCGTCAAGGAGAGCGATCGTATCCAGGTCATGGCCGACGGCCTGCGGACCCTCGGCATCCATGCCGAACCGACCCTGGACGGGATCGTCATTGAAGGCAAAGGCGGTGAATCGACTGTCCAGGGGACAGATTTTAAATCTGTCCCCATCTTCGGAGGCGGCGAGATCGAAAGCCACGGCGACCACCGCATCGCGATGTCCTTCGCCATGGCCGGCCTCCGCGCCGCGGCGCCGATCCGCATCCACGACTGCAAGAATGTGGATACCTCGTTCCCGAGATTCGCCGGGCTGGCGAGGGGGGCGGGACTGGGGATACAAGTGAGGGGTGAGGGGTGAGGCGAAAAAGGATAAGAGATGGATTCTCCCCTCTCTCCATGAACGCCGGAGTTTACTCCCCACACCTCACACCTAACACCTCACGCCTCACCCGTAATTTTAATAGCCTATGTAGCGAATTATGCTGATTTCCTGATATGGAAGCTCAAGATAAGCCGCCCATCATCACCGTCGACGGCCCCGGAGGGGTGGGGAAGGGGACGGTCAGCCGTATCCTGGCCGCGAGGCTGGGCTGGCATCTGCTCGACAGCGGGGCCTTGTATCGTCTGGTCGGGCTGAGCGCCCTGAAACGAGGCATCGCCCTGGACGATGAAGCGGCCGTGGCCGGGCTCGCCATCCGACTGGATGCGGAGTTTACTGGCAACAGCGGCGATAATACCGTGATCATGCTCGATCATGTCGATGTCAGCGATGAGATCCGTACCGAAGGCGTGGGCAATGCGGCCTCCCGGGTGGCGGTCCTGCCCGCCGTACGCCAGGCGTTGCTGGAGCGACAGCGGCGGTTCCGCCTCCCGCCGGGCCTCGTGGCCGATGGCCGCGACATGGGGACGGTGGTGTTTCCGGACGCCCGGCTCAAGGTGTTCCTCCGGGCGAGCCGGGAGGAGCGGGCCGCGAGGCGTTATAAACAGTTGAAGGACAAGGGAATCGATGTTAGTCTTGATGCCCTTCTGAGGGAGATCGAAGAACGCGACCTGCGGGACAGCAGTCGCCGCGTCGCGCCGATGAGGCCGGCGGAGGGGGCTGTGATTATCGACACCACGCATATGGGTATCGACGAGGTGGTGGACGGCATCCTGCGGGCCTGGAAAGAGCGCGTGGCCTGAACCGCCGGCAGGCCGATTCTTCAGGCCTACTCCCGAAGTTTGAGGTATCGAACGCGGTAAGGTGCCCGCCGCCGGGATGGAAATCCCGCGGTGCGGTTGATGTCAATCCGTCTGCACAGACAGACATAACCAAGGGAATTGTCCGGCGCGCGCCGCGACAAGCAATGTAAACCCAATGAGTGAAAGCTTCGCAGAACTTTTCGAACAGACACAGATAGAGAAACAGATGCGCCCCGGTTCCATCGTCATCGGAACCGTCGTCAAGGTCGGTCCCGACGTCGTCGTCGTGAATGCCGGCCTCAAATCCGAAGGCATCATCCCGATCGAGCAGTTCATGAACGACAGCGGCATCGCCGATGTGCGCGTCGGTGACGCGATCGAGGTGGCGCTGGATGCCGTCGAGGACGGCACGGGGGAAACCCGCCTGTCGCGCGAGAAGGCCCGCCGCATCAAGCAGTGGGACCTGCTCGATCAGGTCATGGAGCGGGGCGACAAGGTCGTCGGACGGATCAGCGGCAAGGTCAAGGGCGGTTTCACCGTCGACATCGGCGATATCCGCGCGTTCCTGCCCGGCTCGCTGGTGGACATCCGCCCGGTGCGGGATCTCACTCATCTGGAAGGCAAGGACCTCGAATTCAAGATCGTCAAGATCGACCGCAAGCGCAACAACGTGGTGGTCTCGCGCCGCGCGGTGGTCGAGAGCGAGGGCAGCGCCGAGCGCGAGGCCCTGCTGTCCAACCTGGAGGAAGGCCAGGTGGTCAAGGGCGTGGTCAAGAACCTCACCGATTACGGCGCGTTCATCGACCTCGGCGGCATCGACGGCCTGCTGCACATCACCGACATGGCGTGGAAGCGCATCAAGCAGCCCTCCGACATCGTCAATATCGGCGACGAGATCGAGGTCAAGGTGCTGAAGTTCGACCGCGAGCGCAACCGCGTCTCGCTGGGTCTGAAGCAACTCGGCGAGGATCCGTGGGAAAACCTCACGCGGCGCTATCCGATGCATTCCAAGGTGTTCGGCAAGGTCACCAACATCGCCGATTACGGCTGCTTCGTCGAGATCGAAGAGGGCGTGGAAGGCCTGGTGCACGTGTCCGAGATGGACTGGACCAACAAGAACATCCATCCCTCCAAGGTCGTGCATCTGGGCGACGAGATCGAGGTCATGGTGCTCGATATCGATGCCGACCGCCGGCGTATCTCGCTCGGCATCAAGCAGTGCCAGTCCAATCCGTGGGAGGATTTCGCCGGCCGCCACAACAAGGGCGACCGCATCCAGGGCGTGATCAAGTCGATCACCGACTTCGGTATCTTCGTCGGCCTGGAAGGCGGCATCGACGGCCTGCTCCATCTGTCGGACCTGTCCTGGAACGCGGTGGGCGAGGAGGCGGTGCACAATTACAAGAAGGGCGACGAGATCGAGACGGTGATCCTGGCGATCGATCCCGAGCGCGAGCGCATCTCGCTCGGCATCAAGCAGCTCGAGCGCGATCCGTTCGAGCTCTACGTGGGCGAGCACCCCAAGGGCAGCATCGTGACCGGCAAGGTCACCGCGATCGACGCCAAGGGGGTGACCGTGACCCTGGCGGACAGCGTGGAAGGCTATATCCGCGCGGCCGATCTGTCGCGGGAACGCGTGGACGATGCCCATTCCGTGGTCACCGTCGGCCAGGAAGTGGAGGCGAAGTTCACCGGGGTGAACCGCAAGAACCACACCATCATGCTCTCGATCAAGGCGAAGGACGAGCATGAAGAGGCCGAGGCGGTCAGGGAATACAGCCGCTCCTCGTCCGAATCCGGCGGCGCGACGACGCTGGGAGACCTGATCAAGGAACAGCTCGACAATAAATAATATCGATGCGGCGAACCCACAGGGATGTGGGTATCCGCACACGGGAGAAGACGGGTTTCGTTGGATAACGGGTTGTTAGGGATAATTCCGGTATTGGGGGCCACTGTAATGACGAAATCAGAACTAATAGAAATAATCGCGCAACGCCAGAAACACCTTTCCTACAAGGACATCGAGTTCGCGGTAAAAACCATGATCGAACAGATGGCGCAGTCGCTGGCGAGCGGTGAGCGCATAGAAATACGTGGCTTCGGCAGTTTTTCCCTGCATTACCGCCCCCCCAGAATGGGGCGCAACCCCAAAACCGGCGAGGCCGTTCCGCTGGCCGGCAAGCACGTACCCCATTTCAAACCCGGAAAGGAACTGCGCGAGCGCGTCAATCTCAACGTGGCGCAGGAGAAGTCCAGACCGGCCGACCAGCAGACCATGCCGCGAGAGATCCAGTAAGGTCTTCTCGCCGCGCCCGGCCCGCGCGCCGGTCACGACCCGGGGTCGATGAGGACGGATGAAGCGTATTATCAGCCTGGTATTTTTCCTGATCGTGCTGATCTGCGGCCTGTTCTTCGGGCTGTTGAACGCCAGCCCGGTCAGGGTCGACTATTATTTCGGCGCGCGCGAACTCCCCCTCGCGTTAATCCTCGTCATCACCCTGCTCGCAGGGGCCGTATGCGGGGTACTGGCCGCGCTGGGAGTGATCTTCAGGAAGAACCGCGAGATCGCGCGCCTGCGCAAGGAGATCAAGATCACCGGAAAAGAACTCAGCAGTCTCCGCGCGCTCCCCTATCAAGACGAACGCTGATGCCGCAGGGATTGTTGTGGCTGCTGCTGCCGGTGGCCGCCGCCTCGGGCTGGTTTGCGGCCCATCGCTTCCAGATCCGCGGACGCACCGCGGGATTCCGCATCGAACCCGAGTACTTCAAGGGTCTCAACTACCTCCTCAACGAGCAGCCGGACAAGGCGATCGAGGTGCTGGTGCAGCTCGTGGAGATCGACAGCGAGACGGTCGAACCGCATTTCGCCTTGGGGAATCTGTTTCGCCGCCAGGGTGAGGTCGATCGCGCCATCCGTATCCACCAGAATCTCGTCGCCCGCCCGCAACTGACACGCGCGCAGTGCAACCGCGCCCTGTTCGAGCTCGGGCGCGACTACTACCAGGCAGGGCTGCTGGACCGGGCCGAGAATCTGTTCCGGGAACTCGTCGAGCGTGACCCCAGAAACAGCGAGGCCCTGCGCCTGCTGGGGGCCATCTACGAACAGGAAAACGAATGGGAAAAGGCCATCGCCGTCGTGTCCGCGCTGGACGGGAACCGGCCGGTGCTCGCCAATTATTACTGCGAACTGGCGGCCCGGGCGCTGGCCGCGGGCGAATACGCGCGCGCCAGAAAGATGCTGAGGCGCGCCTATTTCAAGGACCGCCGGTGCGTGCGCGCCAGCCTGCTGGCGGCCAGCCTCGCCCACAGCGAAGGAAGATACAAGGCGGCCATAAAATCCCTACAACGGGTGAGCCGCCAGGACCCTTACTACCTGTCCGAGGCAGTCGCCCCGCTGCTGGAATGCTACGACCGGATCGGACGCCCCGACCAGGCGATCGATTTCCTCGCCGGGGCGCTGCACCGGCAGGGCGCCTTTCAGCCGGTAATGCTGTTCATCCAGTACCTGGAGCAACATCGCGGTAAAGACGAGGCACGGCTCTACCTCGATACCTATCTCCATGCCCATCCCTCGCTGCCGGGGCTGGCCTATCTGCTAGAATCGCTGGGCCAGGATACGGACGCCACGCATCGGACCGACCCCGGCACCGGCGTGCAGATAGTTCATAAATTGCTTGAGAAAATCCCTATGTATCATTGTTCCAATTGTGGATTCAAAGGAAACACCCTTCACTGGCAGTGCCCGGGATGCCGCCAGTGGAATACGATCAAGCCTTATTCGGGGCAAACGGCATGAGCCACGGATCGATGGACGCGAAACGCATCATCGTGGCGCTGGACTACCCCGAGCCAGCCCGCGCGCTCGAGATGGCGGACCGCCTGGACGGCGCGCTCTGCCGGGTCAAGGTCGGCAAGGAGCTGTTCACGCGCGCCGGCCCCGGCCTCGTCGAACAATTGAACGCCCGTGGCCTCGAAGTCTTTCTGGACCTCAAGTTTCATGACATCCCCAATACGGTGGCGGCCGCCTGCGCCGCCGCGGCCGAACTCGGGGTATGGATGGTGAACGTCCACGCCCAGGGCGGTCGGCGCATGCTGGAAGCGGCGCGAGAGAGCCTGGTGCGTTTCACGTCCCGCCCGCGGTTGATCGCCGTGACGGTGCTGACCAGCCTGGACGACGCGGAGCTGCGCGAGATCGGGTTTCAGGACAGCGCGGAAAGGCTGGTGGAACGGCTGGCGGCGCTGACCGCCGAGGCCGGTCTGGACGGCGTGGTATGCTCGGCGCGCGAGGCCGCCGTGCTGCGCGGAAGACATGGCGCGGGATTCACGCTGGTTACCCCGGGGATCCGGCCGGACGGGGGCGCGCAGGACGATCAGCGGCGCGTGATGACGCCGGCGGAGGCGATACACGCGGGCTCCGACTACCTGGTCATCGGCCGCCCGATCACTGGCGCGGCGGACCCGGTGGCCGCGCTGCAGGCCATCCAGGCGGAGATCGCCGTGGCTACCGTAGGCTCTTATCTTCAATAGGTGGCGGCATTGCGCGGAGATCACCGGAATCTCTCATTGACCCCGCCGGAGTTTGTGCTAGGCTGAATCGCGCTTTCCACAAAGCGACGCGGCAGGATGCCGCGTATCCATCCATCGGGTTAAAAGGAGTTGACCTATGAAAACCTTGCACAGCATTTTCCTGGGTATCGTCCTCGCGGCGGCCAGCCTCGGCGCCGTGGCCGGAAAACTCAACATCAATGAGGCCGATGCGGCCGCCCTGGCCGGGCTGAACGGGATCGGAAAGGCCCGCGCGGAGGCGATCATCGCCTATCGCCAGACGCACGGCCCCTTCCGGAGTGTCGAGGATCTCGCCCGGGTGAAGGGCATCGGACCGGCCTTCCTCGACAAGAACCGGGATCAACTGACCGTGGGCGATGTCGCACGTCCCGCCCAGGAGGCCGCGGCGAACTGAGCCCCGGAAACCAGACACTTCCTCCGACGGCCCCCGAAACCGGGGGCCGTTTTTTCTCCGGGGGTGGCGTTTGCCCCGGCGCTCCAATACAATAGCTCGAGCTCGCCATATCGTTTAACCGTTTGATTCTAGAACCTATCTCAAGATTCGCCGACAGTGAAGAAGTATGGATACCGTCTCTGCGAAGGCGGGGACCGAGGACTTCAAGTCGTTGAAAAGTAGAGAGCCTGGAGCCTGGATCCCGCACCCGCCTTCTGGGGGCAGGTTCTGATCATGTGGAAACGACGACCCGATGCCCCGGCGCAAAGGGCCTTTCCGAGGGCGAGATAGGCGCTGAATCTTTTCCCTAGATCTGGTGGTTGATGAACAAGCATCCTGAATTACCCCTGAAAAAAACCGTTCCGGCGGCCTTTCTGCCCTATGCCGCTCCGGAGGAAGAGATCAGCCTGGTGGATCTGTGGCTGATCCTGACCCGGCACCGGCGGCTGATCGGCGCCATCGTGGCGCTCGCGCTCCTGCTGGGTGGCGCAGCCGCCGTGCTCAAGACCGACCGTTATTCCTACACGACGACCGTGCAGATCGCCCGCGTGGGGGATCAACTGCTGGAGCAGCCGGACACGCTGCTCGCCAAGCTCAACGAGAGCTACATCCCGTATGTCCTCCAGCAGCGGCTCCAGAAGGAACCGGAGGCCGAACATATCCGGGTCAGCGCCGAGATTCCGAAGAACAGCAACCTGATCCTGATACGCAGCGAAGGCCCCGAGTCCGATGCGGATCTCCACACCCAGTTGCATGCCCGGATCCTGGAGCGGCTGGCCCAGGACCACGACCCCGAGATCGATGTCGTCAAACTCACCATGGAGAACAATCTGAGCCGCCTGCGCAACCAGCTCGACCGGCTCAAGGACGAGGCCGCCTTTCTGCAGGCCAGGGACAGGCGCCTGAACGAGCAGGAGGCCCTGCTGAAGGATCAGCTCAAGGAACTCCGGCGATTGATCGATGGCTCGGAGGCGAACCGGGGCAAGGCCCTGCGGGAAGTGGAGGGCGAGGCCAAGGCTATGACGCTGATGCTGATCGACACCGAGACCGCGAGGTACATGGGCCGGGAGGAAGAGATCAAGGAACGTCTCCTCGTCGGCCTGCCGCAGGAAAAGGATAAGCTGAAGAACGATCTGGCCGATAACCTCCGCAGCCAGACCGAACTGCAGGAAAAGGTGAAGGAGGCGCAGGCGAAGATCGTGAACATCCGCTACACGCGCCCCATCACGCCCTCCCTGCGCTCGCACGAACCGCAGGGCGTCGGGCGGGGGATCATCCTGATCCTTGCCGCCATCCTCGGCCTGATACTGGGCGTCTTTGCCGCGTTCATGGCCGAGTTCCGGACCCGGGTCAAGGAGAGGCTGGAGGGGCAGACCCCGTAAAGCCCGTGACCCCGGCCATGGGCGGGCAGGACGTGTTCCCGGACTGACGATGAGACATACACGGGATACTGAACTCTGACATTCTTTTGCTCTGGTAAGATACAGCCATGATGATTCAACCGGTTATCCTCTCGGGCGGCTCGGGTACGCGCCTGTGGCCCCTGTCGCGGGAATATTATCCCAAGCAGTTACTGGCCCCGCTCAGCGACCGGACCCTGCTGCAATCCACCGTCTGCCGCCTGGACGGGCTCGAGGGCGCATCGAATCCGCAGATCGCCGCGCCCCTGGTCATCTGCAACGAGGAACACCGCTTCCTGGTGGCGGAGCAGTTACGGCAACTGGGCAAGCCCCCGGGGCAGATCCTGCTCGAGCCGGTCGGTCGCAATACCGCCCCAGCCGCCACCCTCGCGGCGCTGCATGCCGGTGCGCGCGAGAAGGATGCCGTGCTGCTGATCATGCCGGCGGATCACATGATCCGGGAGGAATCGACCTTCCGCCGCGCCGTGATCGAAGGCGCGCGGCTGGCCGCGCAGGGTTACGTCGTCACCTTCGGCATCGTGCCCACGCGCACCGAAACGGGCTATGGCTATATCCGGATGGGTGACGCCCTGGGGGGACAAGCGCAAAAACCGGATGATTTGTCGCCTCACGCCTCACGCCTCACGCCCTACCTGATCGACAGCTTCGTCGAGAAACCCGACATCACCACGGCGCAGTCCTACGTCGATTCCGGCGCCTACCTGTGGAACAGCGGGATCTTCATGGTGCGCGCCTCGGTCTGGCTGAAGGCCATCGGGCAATTCCGCCCCGACATCCTCGCCGCGTCGGAGCAGGCGTATCGCAGCGGGAAGCAGGACGGCGATTTCTACCGGGTGGACAAACCCTCCTTCACCGCCTGTCCCGGCGACTCCATCGACTATGCCGTGATGGAAAGACTCACTGGCGCCAACGCCTCACCCCTCACCCCTCACGCCTCACCCCTCACCCCTCACGCCTCACCGGCCGAAGCCGCCGTGATCCCGCTCGACGCCGGCTGGTCGGACGTCGGCGCCTGGTCCAGCCTGTGGGAGATCTCGCCGCAGGATACGGACGGCAACATACTGCGCGGCGACGTCCTCGCGGAGGACACGCGCGACTCGCTGCTGTATTCCGAACACCGCCTGCTCGCGGGCGTCGGCCTCAAGGACATCATCGCGATCGAGACCGCCGACGCGGTCCTGGTGGTACACCGGGACAGGGCGCAGGACGTCAAGGAGATCGTCGGCCGCCTGAAAAAGCAGGGGCGCAGCGAACACCAGATCCACCGCCGCGTGCACCGCCCCTGGGGCAGCTACGAAGGCATCGACAAGGGCGAACGCTTCCAGGTCAAACGCATCAGCGTCAAACCCGGCGCCTCGCTCTCGCTGCAGATGCATCACCATCGCGCCGAGCACTGGATCGTCGTCCGCGGCACCGCCCGCGTCGTGCGCGGCGACGAGGAATTCCTGCTCAGCGAAAACCAGTCCACCTACATCCCGATCGGCGTCACCCATCGCCTGGAAAACCCCGGCACCCTCCCGCTGGAACTCATCGAAGTACAGTCGGGCTCGTATCTGGGGGAAGACGATATCGTCAGGTTCGAGGATCATTATGGGCGGAAATAAAGGACTAAGGGCTTAGGACTAAGGACTAAGGACTAAGTAAAAGCACACCTGAGAAAATACATCTACCTCAGTTAAAATAGCCCGTACATCATTGAGAAAGTAACTGACAACATGTTTCATGAATTATCGAGGGATTGGTTCTATGATTTTGCTTAGTCCTTAGTCCTAAGCCCTCAGTCCTGTCTTTTCAGAGGTATTTATGTCCAAGACCGCACTAATCACCGGCATCACCGGCCAGGACGGGGCCTATCTGGCGGAGTTTCTGCTGAAGAAGGGTTATACCGTTCACGGGATCAAACGGCGTACCTCGCTGTTCAATACCGATCGTATCGATCATCTGTACCAGGAACCGCACATCGACAATCGCCGGTTTATCCTGCATTACGGCGATATGACGGATTCGAGCAGTTTGATCCGCATCGTGCAGCAGGTACAGCCGGACGAGATCTACAACCTGGCCGCGCAGAGCCATGTCGCGGTATCGTTCGAGGAGCCGGAGTACACCGCCGACTCCGATGCCCTGGGCGCGCTGCGCCTGCTCGAGGCCATCCGTATCCTCGGCCTGGAAAAGAAGACGCGCTTCTACCAGGCGTCGACCTCCGAGCTGTACGGGCTGGTGCAGGAAGTCCCGCAAAAAGAGACCACGCCGTTCTATCCCCGTTCGCCCTATGCCGTGGCCAAGCTCTATGCCTACTGGATCACGGTCAACTACCGCGAGGCCTACGGCATATACGCCTGCAACGGCATCCTGTTCAACCACGAAAGCCCGATCCGCGGCGAGACCTTCGTCACCCGCAAGATCACCCGTGCCCTGGCCCGCATCAAGCTCGGACTGCTCGACTGCCTCTACCTCGGCAACCTCGACGCGCGCCGCGACTGGGGCCATGCGCGCGACTTCGTCGAGGCGCAATGGCTGATCCTGCAACAGAAGACCGCGGAAGACTTCGTCATCGCCACCGGCGTCCAGTACAGCGTGCGCGATTTCGTCGACACCGCCGCCGCCGAACTCGGCCTGCGCATCACCTGGAAAGGGAAGGGCGTGGAGGAAAAGGGCTACGACGAGAACGGCCGCTGCATCGTCGCCGTCGACCCGCGCTACTTCCGCCCCACCGAAGTGGAAACCCTCCTCGGCGACCCCACCAAGGCCAAGACCCGACTCGGCTGGACCCCCCGCACCAGCTTCAAAGACCTCGTCGCCGAAATGGTCCGCGCAGACCTCAAAATCTCCGAACGCGACGAACTCTGCCGGCGGGAGGGGTTTCGGACGTTTGATTATTACGAATAGAACCGGTGAGGTGTGAAGAGTGAGGTGTGAGGTGTAAAAGATAATAATCTTCCAGGGAAGGAGGATCCATGAACAGAACGCATCATAATTTGATCATCTGGCAGGAGGCCATAAACTTCGTTAAGGAAATTTATGAGGTTACGGCCCGATTTCCCCAGCATGAGCTGTATGGCATAACGAGCCAGATGAGAAGATGTGCGGTGAGCGTTCCATCGAACATCGCGGAAGGTGCGGGCAGATTAAGCCGTAGAGAATACATGCGGTTCTTAGCAATAGCCCGAGGTTCTCTTTGTGAGCTCGAAACACAGGTAATAATTGCACAGCGGCTTGGTTATATATCCGATATTTGTGGTTTATCCGGTAAAATGGACAGGCTGTTTGGACTTCTTGGCGGCCTGATAAACTCAATGAAAGTGAAGTGCGCCAAATGACCCCTCACGCCTCACGCCTCACGCCTCACCTCCCCAAAGAGACCCTCATCTACATTGCCGGCCACCGCGGCCTAGTCGGCTCCGCCCTGACACGCCGTTTCCAGTCCGCCGGCTATGACAAGCTGATCCTGCGCACGCATCGCGAGCTGGACCTGACCGACCAGGCAGGGGTGCGGGAATTTTTCGAGAGAGAGCGGCCGGAGTATGTGCTGCTGGCGGCGGCGAAGGTCGGCGGCATCCTGGCCAATGACACCTATCCGGCGGAGTTCGTCCAGAAGAATCTCGCGATCCAGACCCACGTCATCCATGAGGCCTGGCGCTGTGGCGTGAAGCGGCTGCTGTTCCTCGGGTCTTCCTGCATCTATCCGCGCGACTGCCCCCAGCCGATCAAAGAGGAATATCTGCTCACCGGTCCCCTGGAACAGACCAATCGCGCCTATGCGATCGCAAAGATCGCCGGCGTCGAAATGTGCCGCGCCTATAACCAGCAATACGGCACCCGCTATCTGGCCGTTATGCCGACGAACCTGTACGGCCCCGGCGATAATTTCGATCTGAAGAACTCCCATGTCCTGCCCGCGCTGATACGCAAGATGCACGAGGCGAAGCTCGCCGGGGCACCTACGGTCACGGTCTGGGGCACCGGCACGCCGCGGCGCGAACTCCTGCACAGCGACGACCTGGCCGACGCCTGCCTGTTCCTGCTGAATCTGCCGGATGAAGAATACGCCTCACTCCTCACTCCTCACGCTTCACCGCCACTGATCAACGTTGGTTGCGGCAAGGACATCACCATCCGCGAACTGGCAGAGACCGCGCAGCGAGTCGTCGGGTATCCGGGCAGCCTGGTATTCGACACCAGCAAGCCGGACGGCACCCCCCGGAAGCTGCTGGATGTCTCGCGCCTCGGCGCGTTGGGCTGGTCGCCGCGCATCGGCCTGGACGAGGGCATCGGGCAGGTTTACCGCGGGTATCTGGAACAATCCTCCGCCCAGGCACAGTGACCGCATGGACACCATGGAAGGCAGGGCCAGGGCGCTGATACTCGACCGCGACGGGGTGGTCAACCTCGACAAGGACTACGTCCATAAGATCGAGGATTTCGAATTCATCGACGGGATATTCGACCTATGCCGGAACGCCGCGGGCCAGGGTTATCTGATCCTCGTCATCACCAATCAATCCGGGATCGGTCGCGGCTACTACACGGAAGACGATTTCCACACCCTCAATGACTGGATGAAGGCCAGGTTCGCGGAGGAGGGTGTGACCATCGCCCAGGTCTATTTCTGCCCCTACCATCCCGTGCACGGAATCGGGAGATACAAGCAGGACTCCCAGGACCGCAAGCCCAACCCCGGCATGATCCTCAGGGCGGCCCGGGACTTCGATTTGGACCTCCCAAACTGTATACTCGTCGGGGACCGCGAATCCGACATGAAGGCCGCCCAGACCGCCGGCATCGGCCACAAGGTCCTGTACCGGCCGGAAGACGACTCCGAGACCTCGACGCGCGCGGATTACGTCGTCAGCGACCTGGGCACCGTGCTCGAGCTGGTGGCGGATTGATGAGGAATCCGAAGGGTAATGAGTGATGAGTAATGGGTTATGGGTGATGCGTACCGGATCACTCAGGGATATCATCCCCGCGCCGGTGAGGACCCAGTGACTTTAGCCCCGTAGGTTGGGCTGAACAACGTGAAGCCCAACGATAACTTAATGTATTACCAGACAGCGGCCCCAATCACCCATAACTCATAACCCATTACTCATCACTGATCACTCATCACCGTTCCCCTCTCCATGACCGACCCCGTCATCACAGCGATCGAAGACCACGCGCAGGCGCTCGCCGCCGTCCGGGATCGGCTCGTGCCGGATATCCAGCGGGTCGCGCACAGCCTGATCGAATGCATCCGGGGCGGTGGGACGATCTTCTGGTGTGGCAATGGCGGGAGTGCGGCGGACGCCCAGCATATCGCCGCGGAACTGATCGGCCGTTTCGAGCGCGACAGAAAGGCCATGGCCTCCATCGCCTTGACCACCGACACCTCGATTCTGACCAGCGTGGGGAACGATTACGGCTTCGACAGCATCTTTCAGCGTCAGGTCGAGGCGCTGGTGCGTCCCGGCGACGTGCTCGTCGGACTGTCCACCTCCGGCAACAGTCCGAATGTCCTGCGTGCAATCGAGCAGGCGAACGGGCAGGGCGCCACCACCATCGGCCTGCTCGGCCGGGATGGCGGCCAGTTGAAAGACCTGTGCCGTCTGTCGATCGTCATCCCGGCGCAGAACACCGCCCGCATCCAGGAGATGCACGGGCTGATCGGACACATACTGTGTGATTTGATCGAGCAGGAGTGCGGAAAATAGCCTGGGAATGCGCGAGAGGTTATGGGTAATGAGTGATGAGTGTAAAAATGATGTTGCTTTAATCACCCATCACCCATCACCCATCACCCATCACCCATTACCCATCACTATCTGATAATAAAATCCGGAGATTGATCATGAGTGATAAGAAGAGCACCAACGTCATCTGGCACCAGGCCACCATCGACCGCCAGATGCGGGAGACCATGAACGGACACAAGAGTGCGATCCTGTGGTTCACCGGATTGTCCGGCTCCGGAAAATCGACCCTGGCGCATGCGGTGGAAGACAAACTCCACCAGCGTAAATGCCGTACCTTCGTGCTGGACGGCGACAACATCCGTCATGGCCTGTGCAGTGACCTGGGATTCTCCGACGAGGACCGGGTGGAGAACATCCGCCGTATCGGCGAAGTCTCGAAGCTCTTTACCGAGGCCGGCGTCATCGCCATGACCGCCTTTATCTCACCCTTCCGCGCCGACCGCGAGCGCGTGCGTAAACTGGTCAAGGACGGCGATTTCATCGAGATCTATTGCAAGGCCTCTCTCGACATATGCGAACAGCGTGACGTGAAGGGACTCTACAAAAAGGCGCGGGCAGGGGAGATCAAGGCCTTTACCGGTATCTCTTCACCTTACGAGGCCCCCGAGAATCCCGAAATCATCGTCGAGACGGGTGCCGATCCACTCGACGAATGCGCTGATCAGGTGCTGAAACTTCTGCGCGAGCGCGGTATTCTGAGAAACTGATTTCTGCATACTTCTTTTTTCTGAATAAAGATAAAGCGTAAAAAATTGATTTATCTAGTGCACAGACAAAAGGTTCCAGAAATGCAGGCAGCGATATCGTTGACCTTTGAACAAGTGCGCTGATTAGTGCTGAGAAGAAGGGGCAGATTCTAAGTCTGTCCCCTAACACTAAAAGCATACTGAATCTGGATATGCCTTAGACTTCTGCGTTACCCTGCAGATTCATCATATTGTGCCTCTCATATCTGGGATTTCTCCTGCAGCTTTATCTCACCATACTATTCGTCATCAGACCAAGTTATCGTTCTTCACCCCATGGATTAGTGGTATTTAGCCTTGACCACAGGACGCCTGTCCTATAGTCTCCGTTCATTCCGTGAACATGTCTGGATAACACAGGCCATCTCAGACCTAGTTAGCAATGCATGAAACCAAGATTGGCACAATGACAAACACTGACGAGATTCGTTATCGCATCCTCAAGGCACTGAATGGAAATCCATACCTTACTCAACGCGGTCTCGCTAAAGAACTTGGCATAAGTCTCGGAAAAGCTAATTTTTGCCTTAATGCATTGATCGCTCGAGGTTGGGTAAAAGCCAGGAACTTTCAGAAAAGCAATAATAAATGTGCTTACTCCTATGTGCTTACACCATCCGGATTGGAGGCAAAAGCGAAGGTCGCGGCACGATTCCTGAAACATAAGATGGATGAGTACGAGACTATACGAAAGGTCATTGAAGAACTCGAGCGCGAAGCTATGCAGGATAGTTCCCCCTGTTAGTGATATGAAATTTATATAGGTATCCAGATGGAAGCAGTAATTTTTTCCGAGCTTTACCCCAAAATAGCAGCCTACGATGCCGAGGAAGTGACATGAGCATCGAAAGGCCACTGGCTAAAATAGTTCGCTTGTGCGAAGCACTGCTCCAAAGCGGTATCAATTTCTGTCATTGGAAAAGTAATAATGCTCTATATAAATCCATGACAGGAGAAAATGACCTTGATCTTCTGGTTTCTCGCCAGGATATTGGGGGATTTCGAAATATCATGTTTTCTCATGGCCTCAAGTTGATGCGGGGAATAGGGTTCAAGGATATTCCTGGGCTCGAAGATTATTTTGGATACGATTCCGAGAGCGGCCGTATCTTTCACGTCCAGGCACACTATCTTCTTGTGCTCGGGCACGACACCACAAAAAATATCTGGCTTCCGGTTGAGGCGGCCTATTTATCGACTGTCAGCCGAAAGGCCGATGCCATGCTTCCAACGCCCTCCGCCGAGATGGAATTAGCGATATTCTGCATTCGCATGATTCTGAAATTCTCATTGCTTGGCGTACTTCGCGGCCATCGAGAGCTTACAGGGCGCGCTCTGGAGGAATTCCATGACCTCTGCGCGAGGGTGGACCGTGTACTTCTAAGGGATCTTGTTTCAGAGCATCTCCCCATGCTCGGCGAGAATCTGATCCACGAATGCATTAAGAGTCTCCAGCCTGGCTCGGGAATCTTCAGACTTTACAGAATCAACAAAAAAATCCGATTCGCATTATCTGGTTACCGGAGAGTAGGTCGGCTCCATGAAAGTGTGCGTCAGCAGAAAGTCCGATTTCAACTGCTGTTTGGCCGGAAATTTCCAGCCTATCTTCCGAACCGAAGGCCGGTAGCGGGTGGCTTGATGATCGCTATTGTTGGCGGTGATGGAGCAGGAAAATCAACTGCCATTTCCGGTATTACGAAATGGCTTCATCGGGACTTTGATATTGTGCTGCTTCATATGGGGAAACCAGCTCGAACCTTCCTCAGTTACCTTATGGATGGGCTTCTAAAATTTTCCGGCCTGAGACACCGCTATGCATCCATGAGCGAAATTCAGTCATTTCCGGGTTATTTGTGGATGCTGCGCTCGGTATTGTACGCTCGGGATCGCTATCGCTGTTTTACGCGCGCCCTGAGAATGGCGTCTCAGGGTCGAATTATTATCTTTGACAGATACTACTTTCCTACATTCTCCACAATGGATGGTCCAACCTGTCATCTGGCAATGAAATATAAGAATAATTCGATTACCGCACGATTAGCCACCTGGGAGAGGACCTATCTGGATCGTATAGTCATGCCCGAATTAATGATTTATCTGAATGTCAGCATCGAAACGGCGGTGGCCCGCAAGATCGATGAAGGAAATGATTACGTACGAAGACGAAATACAGAGATCTGTCAGAGCGACTGGCTCAGGCAGAATGCGGTACCGGTTGATGCCAATCGGGCACCCCAAGAGGTTCTTTCCCAGATACAAAGAGTCATCTGGAGTCGAATCTGAGATGATCCCATGAAGGCAACTTCTGCAATAAGACCGCCTATCTTCGAGATCATCGGGGTAGCAGGATCGGGAAAAACGACGCTTATCAAGGCACTATCAGAAACCCGAAACATTGCCATAAAGCTGACGATCAGAGAGCTGGTATCCTCCAAACTATTCTGGATCGACTATGCCGCACGCGCAATCTGGAGTTTCCGCTCCTGCCTATTGGGGTATCGGGATATTACGCGACTTCCAGAACATAGCAAAATCGCCAGAAATATGTTTTCGTACGCAATTGAAGAAAAGAGACAGCTTGCTCGACTGATGGCATTCAACCGAGAATGTTTGCGGTATACGTCGGAAATCCATACTTCCCGCGTCATTGACCAAGGCCCCATCTTCAGTCTGGCATTCCTCAAAGTCTTACGTGCCGAAGAAACCTGCCCTGATATAAGGGATATCCTCAATCATGAATTTGGTTTGCTATGCCAGCAGCTCAACGGGGTAATTTATCTGACAGGATCCGAAACCGATCTCCATACCAGAAGGCAATCGCGGCCAAGCTCGGCGATATATCAGAAAGTCTTCAAAACAGAAGATTATATCGCCAGATTTCATGCGGATTACTTGGAGGCATACAAAGAAATTATTGCACGACTTATTCAGAGACATGCTGTGCCAGTGGTAGAGCTGGACACGACGCAATACACCATAGATGAAGTGATCGAGATGTCGCTTGGTTTCATGTTAGAAAATCAGCCTCACCAGGCTGATATACCAAAAACTTACGGCGATATTCTCTGATAATGCGCCTTACCAGTACAGCGCTATTGAATAGCATAGCGGCACTTGCCGAATTCTTTTCACGCGCGATCCTGTCTTTCATCCTAACGCCAATGCTCGTGCAAGGCCTGGGCGCGATCATATTCGGTGCATGGAAGGTTCTGGAACGAATGGTGACATATCTGTATGTCGCTGACGGAAGACCCACGCAAGGCCTGCAATGGATCATCGCCAACAAACATAGCCAAAACAACTCAACCGAGAATCAGTTGGCGGTCAGGCATGCCATGGGAATATGGCTTGGATTCCTTCCCCTGGTTATTTTACTTGGTGGCATTCTTGCATGGTTCATCCCAGCTTGGGTTGATATACCGACACATGCCAGCAAAGAAATCAGGGTAGCCTCCATACTTTTGGTGGCTGGCTTTCTATGCATAGGCTTCGGTTCAATAGCGACTGCCGTCCTGATCGGTGTAAACCTCGGGTATAAGCGCATCGGGGCAACTCTGGCTACAACCCTGATTACAGGCTTGCTTATGGCGCTCAGCCTGAAATATGGGTTCGGCCTAATCGGCATTGCGGCCGCCAATGCAGCAGGAAGCCTTGCTGGCGCGTTACTGTTTTTCTGGATTGCCCGTGTCAATATAACTTGGTTTCGTGGACTGGTACCAGAATTCCGAGGCATCGGTGACTTTCTTCGCCTGAATATCTGGTTCGCGAGCTGGACCTTTATTAACAAGGTCATTCTCAACAGCGATGTTGTTATTCTGGGATTGCTGCTGTCGCTCGGCGCGGTGACTGAATACTCAATTACCTCATTCTCTGCGCAAATGCTAGTTACTATAATTGCCCTGATCGTCGGCGCCTCCGTTCCGGGTATGGGAAAAATGGTCAATAATGGGGAGATCTCCAGAGTATTGATCATACGCCGAGAGCTATTGAACTATGTCTGGTTTACCTGCGCAGTAGGTGGAGCATTGATCGTTGGATGGAATCATGCGTTTATTACCCTCTGGGTTGGTGATGATGTATATGCTGGTCGCTTAGTTGACATACTCGTATTGATTCTCTCCTTTCAGGTAGCACTGATCAGGAGCGATGCATTTATTATCGATTTAACACTGGATATAAAAAATAAGGTTATGGTGGGAGCAATATCGGCCGCGCTATCCATTGGACTTGCTATTATCCTTATTCCTACCTACGGACTTGTCGGCCTGTGTGTCTCTATGATCATCGGGAGACTTCCAATGACGTTTCTATTTTCCAGAATTATCCAAAAGAAGTTTGGGAGCACACTTCAATTCTCTGACACGATGAGGAAATTTCTAACTATATCAACCTGGCTTGGTGCGACATACGTAACATCAGGAATGATCTCTGTCAGAAACTGGGGAGAGTGGATTATCGCTTGTTTTTTAACTACGTCAGTCAGCGTATTAGTATGCTTCTTTATAATGCTTAACACCAAAGATAGAAAAATTATGCTCATGCGAATACGCCTTATTTTTATGAGTGGATATAAATCAGGCTAATATGTGTGGATTGAAAGCTATCTCATAAGCTCAGGATAGAAATCTTGCGAGAAAATTTAACTAGAAAATTATCAATTAGCCATTTCCTTGGATTGCTAGTTATTGGTCTATCCTGGATATGTCTGATTCTTGCATCACCCGAAGAACATCGCGCTATCTATTACCCTATGATGGCGGCGATTCTTGCTGTGGTCTGGCTGATTTATATTATTAATTCCAAAGACCATAGAATTGGCATTCTTGATATCGGGCTGTTATGCGCAGTAGCCACTCTGCTTTATACAGTTATACCTCTCCTAAATTATATAGCTGGAGATTTCAGCTTCACCGTTATAGGTGACAGCCGTCTTTATGATTATCAACCAAGCCCTTATGAGATTGGTATATTCCACTGGAGACACGTTCTGTATCTATGGTCATTTGTTTTGGTGTATTCAATAGCGCGTGGCCATTATTCTCTACCTGAGAATCCGAGAACTTCTCATGTCAGCAACGCTAAAGTAATAGTCATTATTGCGCTGATTATTTTATTCGCTTCATATTTTCTCTTCCTGGATATAACGTTGGGAATTTCCTACAATTTATCCTATGAAGATCTTATGGAGCAGCGCCAGAATGGTGCCCAGAAAGCATCACCCCTGTTAATTCTGCAAATATCAAATTACTTATGGGGCATGTTTTTCATACTTAAACTTTGCCTGCTTTATGTGATTCTCTCGAAATATCGGAAACCAGTATGGCGAGTTATATTTTTCATGTGGATAGCTGCAGAGATAGGGAATGCCATATATGTAATGGGGTCAAGAACCCAGCTGATCCTTCTGCTGATCGGGGCAGTGCTCCTCTATGATCATCTTGTCCGCCGAATACGCCTTTCAACTGCACTGATGATGGCAGGAGCTTTGCTTGCTTCTTTCCTTGTGTTTGGATATTTTCGTGGGCTGACTCTGAGCGACACACAGATTGCCGGGGTCAATGTATTATCGGCCTCAAATGAATTTCAGGCTTTATTGGGTACCGCATTTGATGTATGGAAACGCACCGAGAATGGCACCCTTGTTGCCCCTTGGTACGTACATTTATATGACATCATCAGCTTGTTTCCGCCTCAGCAGATATTCCCTTTTGAAAAACAATCGGCCTCTCAATGGTATCTGGAAGCCACGGACCGAAGTGGAATGTCTGGAAAGATGTGGGGGGTGATATCTCAATCGATTATTGGATATGATTGGTTAGAAGTGATTTTGAGAGGCGCATTCCTTGGATTGATCTGTGGGTTGTTACATCGGAATTTTGTGCGTAACTATTCCGGATTCATGACAAC